>JANQFK010000059.1 GCA_028277885.1 Myxococcota bacterium | reverse complement strand
CGACGTGGACAGCGCCGTCACCACGGCCCGGCTGGGCCGCGAGCTGTTCGGCCACGGGCTGGTGAAGCTCGAGGTGATCGGCGACGAGCGCACCCTCTTCCCCGACGTGCCCGCCACCCTCGAGGCGGCGCGCATCCTCGTCGACGACGGCTTCACCGTGCTCCCCTACGTGAACGACGACCCCGTCGCCTGCCAGCGCCTCGCCGAGCTCGGCTGCGCCGCCGTGATGCCGCTCGCGGCCCCCATCGGCTCGGGCCTCGGCATCCGCAACCCGGCCAACCTGCGCATCATCCTCGAGACCGTCGAGGTGCCGGTGATCGTGGACGCCGGCGTCGGCACGGCGAGCGACGCCGCCGTGGCCCTCGAGCTCGGCTGCACCGCGGTGCTGATGAATACCGGCATCGCGGGCGCCAAGGACCCGGTGCGGATGGCGCGCGCCATGCGCCTGGCCGTGGCGGCGGGCCGCCTCGCCTACGAGTCCGGCCGCGTGCCGCGCCGGCTCTACGCCACGGCGTCGAGCCCCCTCGACGGGCTCGCGCAGTTCTGACCCCAGCGGTGAGCGGGCCGCCCGCCCGGCCGCTGCTGTGCCTGGTGACGGACCGGGCAGCCAGCCGCGCGCCCCTGGCCGCCGCCGTGGAGGCGGCCGTGGCGGCGGGGGTGGACCAGGTCCAGGTGCGCGAGCGCGGCCTCGAGGCCGACGCGCTCCTCGCCCACGCCGAGGAGATCGCGGCGGCGGCGCGCCGCGGCGCCCGGACGCGAGGCCGCGCGGTGCGGGTGGTGCTGAACCGGCGCGTCGACCTCGCCTGGGCGGCGGGCCTCGACGGCGTCCACCTGGGAGGCGACGCCCTGCCCGCCAGCGCCGCCCGGGCGCTGCTGGGCCCCGACGCCTGGATCGGCGTCTCGGCCCACGCGCCGGCCGAGGTCGCCCGCGCGGCGGCCGCCGGGGCCTCCTACGCGCATCTGGCCCCCGTCTTCACGCCGCTCTCGAAGCCCCCGGAGCGGCCGGCCCTGGGCCCCGACGCCCTCGCCGAGGCCGCCCGCAGCGGACTGCCGGTGCTGGCCCAGGGGGGGGTCGAGGCGGAGAACGCCGCCGCCTGCCTGGCCGCGGGGGCGGTGGGCATCGCGGTCACGGGCGCGATACTCATGGCACCGGAGCCCGGAGCCGCCGCCGCGGCGCTGCGGCGGGCGCTCGACGCCTGAGCGGGCTACGGCGAAGACGCAGCGAGGTCGAAGAGGAGTCGATGGAAGACCGGACGGGAAGACACGGGACGGCCCGGACGCTGGCGGCCGCGCTCGGCGCCGCGCTGCTCGCCGCAGCCGCGCCGGCGGCCGCGCAGCTCGGCGACCAGGCCCTCGAGAAGCGCATCATCGAGGTCTCGGAGCAGCTCCAGCCGCTCGTGGTCCACATCGAGGCGATCGTCAAGATCAACGACCGCCGCAACCAGGTGACGGGCTCGGGCCTGATCGCCTCGCCCGACGGCCTGATCCTCACCAACCAGCACGTGGTGGAGAAGGCGGAGAAGGTCGAGGTGTCGGTGCCGGGCCGCAAGGCGCGCTACGAGGCCGAGGTGCTGGGCACCGACAAGCAGACCGACATCGCGGTGCTGCGCATCCGGCCCGAAGAGGAGCTGCCCGCGGTGCGCTTCGGCCGCACCCAGGACGTGCGCGTGGGCCAGTGGGTGCTCGCCATCGGCAACCCCTACGGGCTCGAGGGCACGGTCTCCTTCGGCATCGTCTCGGCCAAGGGGCGCAACCTCGAGATCCCGGACCTCATCAACGACTTCATCCAGACCGACGCCATGATCGACCGCGGCTCCTCGGGCGGGCCGCTGGTGGACCTCGAGGGCAAGGTGATCGGCATCAACTCCCGCGGCCAGGGTCGGGGCATCGGCTTCACGATCCCCGTCGACACCGTGCTGGAGGTGATGAAGCAGATCGAGAAGGGCGGCATCGAGCGCGGCTGGCTGGGCATCACCATGCAGCCCCTCGACCGCGACCTGGCCGAGCACTTCGGCCTGGCCGAGGAGACGGGCATCATCGTGAGCGGCGTCTCCACGGACTCGCCGGCGGAGCGCGCGAAGCTGCGCCCCGGCGACATCGTGACGCGCTTCGACGGGCGCCGCGTGGAGGCGGAGAAGGAGGAGGACCTCGGCACCTTCCAGCGCTGGGTGGCGAACCTCGCCCCCGGCGAGACGGTGCCCCTCGAGCTGCTCCGGGACGGCCGGCGGCGCTCGGTGAAGGTGACCCTCGCGAGCCAGCCGCGGGTGGAGCCCGAGGAGAGCGAGACCGACCTCGGCTTCCACGTGCAGGAGATCACCGAGCGGCTCTACCGCGAGCAGCGCCTCGAGTCGCGCCGCGGCGCCTACGTGTCCTTCGTGGCGCGGGGCTCGCCGGCCGCCGTGGCGGGCCTGTTCCCCGGCGACGTGATCGAGCGGGTGGCGGACCGCGACGTGGACGACCTCGAGGAGTTCGAGCGAGCCATCGAGCGCGTCGAGGGCCGCGCCTCGGTGCTCGTCACGGCGCGGCGCGGCGGCGACCTCAAGTTCCTGCTGATGAAGCGCGGCGTGCGCCCCTCCCCGCCCGCCAGCCCCGACGGCGACGCCGGGCAGGCCTCCCTCGTCGAGGAGGAGTGAGCGCCCGACCCGAGCGCGTCGGCCTGTCGGGCGAGCGGCTCGCCCGCGTCGACTCCCACTGGAAGCGCCGCTACCTCGACCCCGGCAAGATCGCCGGCGCCCTGACGCTGGTGTGGCGCCGCGGCGAGCTCGCCTGGCTCTCGCCCGTGGGCCTGATGGACCGCGAGCGCGGCCGGCCGATGCGCGAGGACACGATCTTCCGCATCTACTCGATGACGAAGCCCGTGACCTCGGTCGCGCTGATGATGCTCCACGAGCACGGCCACTTCCAGCTCGACGACCCGGTGCACAAGTTCCTGCCCGGCTGGCGCGAGCTGCGCGTGTTCGAGGCCGGCGCCCACCCGCAGTTCCAGACGCGACGGGCGGAGCGTCCGCTGACGATCCGCCACCTCCTCACCCACACCTCGGGCCTCAGCTACGGGTTCCAGTTCCGCTCCCCGGTGGACGCCGCCTACCGCGAGCTCTCCCTCGGCGTGCTCGACAGGCGCTTCCCCGGCGACCTCGAGGCCTTCACGGACCTGCTCCCGACGCTTCCCCTCGAGTTCTCGCCCGGCGACGCCTGGACCTACTCGGTGGCGACCGACGTGTGCGGCCGCCTGGTCGAGGTGATGTCCAGCGAGCCCTTCCCCGAGTACCTGCGCCGCCACGTCTTCGAGCCCCTGGGCATGCTGGACACGGGCTTCCACGTCCCGCCGGTGGAGCGCGACCGCTTCGCGGCCTGCTACCAGCGGGTGAGCCGCGAGGCCGTGCTCCTCGACGACCCGGAGACGAGCCGGTACGTGCGCGAGGCGCCGCCGCGCTTCTGCTCCGGCGGCGGCGGGCTCGTCTCCACCGCGGCCGACTACCTGCGCTTCTGCCGGATGCTGCTGAACGGCGGCGAGCTCGACGGCGTGCGCCTGCTCGGGCCGCGCACCCTCCGCCTCATGACGAGCAACCACCTGCCGCGCGGTGCCGACCTCTCGGAGGTGGCCCGCGGGCTCTTCAGCGAGGTGGGCTACACGGGCACGGGCTTCGGCCTGGGCTTCTCCATCGGCCTCGACCCGGTGGCGGCGGGCCACGCCGGGAGCGTGGGCGAGTTCGCCTGGGGCGGCGCCGCCAGCACGATCTTCTGGATCGATCCGCGGGAGGAGCTGATCGTGATCTTCCTGACCCAGCTGATGCCGTCCACGAGCTTCGACTTCCGCGGCCAGCTGCGCTCGATCGTCTACGGAGCGGTGGTCGACTAGCTGGGCGAGCCCTCCGGGCTCGCTATGCGGTGGAAGCCGGCCCATCCCGGGTCGGTCTCCTAGCCCGCCGGGTCCGCGAGCGCGCCCGCGCCGTCGGCGATGCGCGCCGTGAGGATCTCCGGACGCCGGCCGAAGCGCTCCGCGAAGCCCGCAGCGATGCGCTCGGCCACCGCCTCGCTCGCGGCGGCGTCCACCAGGTGCAGCGTGCAGCCCCCCCAGCCGGCGCCGGTGAGGCGCGAGCCGTGGCAGCCGGGCGCGGCGTCGCCGAGCTCGCACAGCAGGTCGAGCTCGGGTGTGCTGACCTCGTAGTCGTCGCGCAGGCTCGCCATGCCGGCGCGCAGCAGCGCGCCCGCCGCGGCGAGATCGCCCTTGGCGAGCGCCTCGCAGAAGGCGTCGACGCGCGCGTTCTCGCTCACCACGTGGCGCACCCGGCGCAGCAGGCGCGGCTCGAGGACGCGCTCCAGGGCCGGCAGGGCGCCGGGCCCGAGGTCGCGCAGGGCGCTGCTGCCGGGCGGCGCGATGCCGGCCGCGCGGGCCACATCGAGGGCGGCGCTGCACTCCGCCACCCGCTCGCGGTAGCCGCCCTGGGCGAGCTGGCGGCGCACGCCCGAGGGCGCGATCAGCAGGCGCACCGCGGCGGCGGCCAGCGGCACGGCGCGCACCTCCTGGCTGCGGCAGTCGATGCGCAGGGCGTGGTCGGCGCGGCCCAGCGCGCTCGCGAACGGGTCCATGATGCCGCAGCCGACCCCGACGAAGTGGCTCTCGCCGCGGTGGGCGACGCGCGCCCAGTCGACGGGCTCGAGGCCGAGGCCCGCGGCGCGGTCCGCCGCCGCCGCCACCCCCACCCCCAGCGCGGCGGAGCTCGACAGGCCGGACTCGAGGGGCACGCGGCTGGTGACGCCGAGGTCGAGCCCGGGCAGGGCGTGGCCGCGCTCGGCCAGCGCGAACAGCGGCGCCTGCACGTAGTCGACCCAGTCCCCGCGTCGCGCCAGGGCGTCGAGATCGAACTCGGCCTCGGCGCCCAGCTCGAGGGAGAAGACCCGGCAGCGACGATCCGCGCGGGGCGCCGCGCACACCAGGGTGTCGCGGTCCACCGCGCAGGGCAGCACCAGCCCCTCGTTGTAGTCCGTGTGCTCGCCGATCAGGTTGACGCGCCCGGGCGCGCGGACGGCGACCCGCGGCGGCCCGCCGTGGCGGCGCTCGAACCGGCGCTCGAGCTCCTCGCGCGGATGGGACGACACCGCGGCGAGGCTACCGGCCCACCGGGCCGCCTGCCTGCCGCTGAGCCACCGCGGCCGCTCCGGCCTCCCGGGCCGGCCGATGCGAGCGGGGCCGAACGGGTCCGCCGGCCGTTCCCCGGCTCGCGGTCCTTCCTTGCTGCCCCCCAGGGCGGGTCCTAAGTTCCGCGCGATGTCCCTTCGTCTCTGCTCCGGGCGCTCCGGGCGCTCCGGGCGCTGCGGGACCCCGCGACGGCGAGCGTCGTGAGCCCGCCGCCCGTCTCGAGCGTCCGTCGGATCGGGCTGCGCGTGCTCGCCGTGAGCCTGCTCGCCGCGGGCGCCGCCGTGGTCCACGGCCCCGCCGAGGCCGCGGACCCGTTCCTCCGGCGCACCCCCACCGTGCGCGCCGTGGAGCAGGTGGGGCCCGCCGTGGTCAACATCACCACCGAGCAGGTGGTGCGCGGCCCGCGCCCCTTCCGGCCCTTCGGCGACCCGAACCTCGAGCGCTTCTTCCGCGACTTCTTCGAGCCCCGCGGCCCGCGCCGCACCCAGAGCCTCGGCTCGGGCGTCGTGATCGACGGCGAGGGCCACGTCATCACCAACGAGCACGTGGTGGCCCGGGCGGACCGCATCCTCGTCACCCTCGCCGACGGCCGCGCCCTCGAGGCCACCCTGGTGGGCGCCGACCCGAACAACGACCTCGCGGTGCTCGAGATCCAGACCGAGGAGAAGGTGCCCTGGGTGAAGCCCGGCAGCTCCTCGGACCTGATGGTGGGCGAGCCGGTGATCGCCATCGGCAACCCCTTCGGGCTCTCCAACACGGTGACGACGGGCGTGATCTCCGCCATCAACCGCTCGCTGCGCGCCGACGAGCGCGTCTACCACGGCTTCCTCCAGACCGACGCCTCCATCAACCCGGGCAACTCCGGCGGCCCGCTGCTGAACGCCGCGGGCGAGCTGGTCGGGATCAACACCGCGATCTACGGCGGCGGCGCCCAGGGGATCGGCTTCGCCATCCCCATCGACGTGGCGGTGCGGGTGGTGCAGGAGCTGCTCAGCAAGGGCGAGATCGCGCCGGTGTGGCTGGGCCTCGACCTCCAGGACCTCGATGCGCGCATCACCGAGGTGCTGGACGTGCCGGCGCGCGTCTCCGGCGGGCTCGTGAACCGCGTGCGCCCCGAGACGCCCGCCTCCCGGGCCGGCATCACCCGGGGCGAGGTGGTGGTGCGAGTGAACGGCAGCGACATCCGCAACGCCCGGGAGTTCTACGAGTTCCTCGAGCGCAGCACCGCGGGCCAGGAGCTGGTGCTGGGCCTGTGGCGCGAGGGCGTGATGCGCGACGTGCGCGTGCGCTCCGAGGAGATCCCGCGGGAGGCGGTGGGCGAGCTCGGCGAGCAGCTGCTCGGCGTGCGCCTGCGCTCCGCGCCGCGGGGCGGCTTCCTGGTGGACGAGGTGCGGCGCGAGAGCGGCGCGGCGCGCATCGGCATCGAGGCCGGAGACCGCCTGCTGGGCATCAACGGCAAGGCCCTCGACGGCGCCGAGGCCCTGCGCCGCGCCGTGCTCGACCTGCGCGGGCGCTCCCGGGCGCTCGTCGTCGTGCAGCGCGGGCGCGGGCGGTACCATGTCACGGTCCCGCTGGGCTGAGCCGCCGATGCCGGCGACGGGCCCCCGGGGGCCCCGGCGGCGGAACCGGCTCGGACGAGGCAGCGTCCAAAGGACGCGCGCGGAGCCCCGCTCTCGCGACGTGGAGGGGTGCGCCCACCCGGGCGCATGGAGAAGGAGGTATCTGGTTCGATGACCCTGCGACGCTTCGCGACGATGGCGCTCACCGTGGGAGGGATCGGCGCGCTCGCCGTGGCCTCGGGGCTGGTGGACGTCCGGGTGGACGTGCGGTCGAGCACCGCCCAGGCGATCGACCTGTTCGGCGGCGACGACGACTCCGAGCCCGCCGCCCCGGCGGAGCCCTTCTGGAAGGACGGCGCCGCCGGCGCGTCGGCCCAGGCCGACCAGCCGCCCGCGGGCCGCGTCCCCAGCTTCGCCGACCTCGCCGAGCAGGCCTCGCCCGCGGTGGTGAACATCCAGACGTCCCGCAAGATCGGCGGCGCCAGCAGCCGGCGGCATCCCCTCGAGGAGTTCTTCGGCCCGCCCTTCGAGGAGTTCTTCGGGATGCCCGAGCGCAACATCCCGAGCCTCGGCACCGGCTTCGTGATCTCCCAGGACGGCTACATCGTCACCAACAACCACGTCGTCGAGGACGTGGACAAGATCGAGGTCCACTTCGAGGACGGCACCGAGCGCGAGGCCGAGGTGGTGGGCCGCGACCCCAAGACGGACCTCGCGCTGATCCGGGTGGAGAGCAACGGCCCCCTCACCTCGCTGCCCCTGGGCGACTCCGACGGCGTGCGCCCGGGCGACTGGGTGGTCGCCATCGGCAACCCCTTCGGCCTCTCCCACACCGTCACCGCCGGGATCGTGAGCGCCAAGCACCGGGTCATCAACACCGACCCGGACCCGCGCCGTTTCGACGACTTCATCCAGACCGACGCCGCCATCAACCCCGGCAACTCCGGCGGCCCGCTGCTGAACCTGCGCGGCGAGGTGATCGGGATCAACACCGCCATCAACCCGCGGGCCAACACCATCGGCTTCGCGGTGCCGGTCAACATGGCCAAGCAGATCCTGCCCCAGCTGCGCAGCGCCGGGCGGGTCTCCCGGGGCTGGCTGGGCGTCTACATCCAGGCCATCGACGACGATACCGCGGAGCTGCTCGACCTGGAGGGCAAGCAGGGCGCGCTGGTCTCGAAGGTGGAGCCCGGGGGCCCGGCGGACGACGGCGGCCTGGCCCGGGGCGACGTCATCGTGAGCTTCAACGGCAAGCCCGTGGACGACATGGAGAGCCTGCCGCGCCTGGTGGCCGCCTCGCCCGTGGGCTCGAAGGTGGACGTCGAGGTGCTGCGCAAGGGCAAGCGCAAGAAGTTCCAGGTGCTGCTCGGCGAGCTCGAGCGCGGCGAGCAGCTGGCCCGGGGCGAGGCGCCTTCGCGCAAGACCAAGCTGGGGCTCCAGGTCCAGGAGCTGACGCCCCAGATCGCCGACCAGCTCGGGCTCGAGGACGCCAGCGGCGTGGTGATCCGGGGCGTGGACCCCGGCAGCCCCGCCGCCGAGGCCGGCCTGCGCCGGGGCGACGTGATCCTCGAGGTGAACCAGGACCCGATCGGCGACGTGGGCGACTTCCGCGATGCCCTCGACGCCACGGAGAAGGGCGCGCTGTTCCTGGTGCGCCGGGGCGAGGCCGAGGTCTTCGTGGCGGTGAAGCCCGAGGCGGGCTGAGCCGACCGCACCCCGCACCCCGAAAAGGAAGAGAGGGCGGGAGCGAAGCTCCCGCCCTCTCGAGGGCTCAGCGCAGGGACCCTCGGGCGATCCCTACGCGGCGCGGTCCGTTCCTACAGGAGCGGGTCCGCGTCGAGCACCGGGCTCTGGTCGTTGCCGAACGGCACGAGAGCGCCGCGGCCCTGGGCCATGGGGCGGCCCCACGCCACGGCGTTGGCCGGGACGAAGGTCGCCTGCTGGAGGGCGTTCGGCTGACCGGGGAGCACCACCGGGCCGGCCAGGACGTTCTGGACGATCCAGCCGTGCACCGGGCGCCGGCGGACGTTGTTGGCGTCGCCGTAGGCGGCGTCGTGAACGTCGTTGGCGGTGCCGACGGGCTGCGCGACGAGCTGCAGGTGGCCCGAGAGGCTGCCACCGTTGAACGCCTGCAGGAAGTTGAGGCTCATGTCCTCGAGGGCGACGATGTCGAAGCAATCGAACTCGTGCTGGAAG
>JANQFK010000045.1 GCA_028277885.1 Myxococcota bacterium | reverse complement strand
ACCCAGTGGCGCAACAGCTACCTGGTGGCCGCCCGCGAGCTCGAGCAGGGGCCGCCGGATACGCCCCCGGACCTGCTGCGGAGCCAGCGGGGGGTGATGCTCAACACGCCCGTCGACGCCTTCTTCGAGGCCATGGCGGTGGCCCTCGACGGGGAGCGCGCCGCCGAGTCCGACGTCGTGCTTGGCGTCGTGTTCGCCGACCTCGGCGAGCGCTACCGCCTCGAGGTGCGCAACGGCGTGCTGCACCACCGACCCTGGGCCGACGGCGAGGAGGCCGACGCGACCCTCGAGATCACACGCCAGATGTTCGTCGACCTGATCACCCGCGCGGTCGGCGTGCGCGAGACGCTGACCTCCGACGACATCGCCCTCTCCGGCAGCCGGATCGACGCCCTGCGCTTCTTCCGCCTGTTCTCGCTGCCGACCCGAGCCTTCCCGATCGTCACGCCCTGAGGCCGCGGCTCGAGGGGCTCGGGGCAGGGGTTCCGGGCGGCGCAATACTATGATACTAGTTAGGCCACGGTCGAACGAGGCATCCGGAGGCATCGACCCCATGAGCTCCAAGGCGACCCGGGACCGCGCGGCCATCCGCGTCGCCCGCAAGCTCGTCGGCGAGATCCGCCAACGGCGTCTGCGCCCGGGCACCAAGCTCGTCGCCGAGCACCGCATGGTCGAGAAGCTCGGCGTGGCCCGCGCCACGGTGCGGGAGGCGCTGCGCTTCCTCGAGCTCCAGGGGGCGCTGCGCATCAAGGCCGGCCCCGGGGGCGGCCCCGTCGTGAGCGTCCCGGGCGCCGACCACCTCGCGAGCGTGCTCTCCCTCCACCTCCAGTTCGCCGGCGCCTCGTTCCAGTCCGTCGTGGACGCGCGCCGCTCCATCTATCCGGTGCTCGCGGCCGAGGCGGCGGAGAACGCCGGCCGCGAGGACGTCTCGACGCTCCGGGAGAGCATCGAGCGCATGCGCGACGGCGCCCACGACCCGGAGCTCTTCATCGAGGAGGCCCGCCGCTTCATGAGCCTCCTCGCCACGGCGTCGGGCAACCGGGTCCTCGCGCTCCTGGTGGGCGCGCTGCACCGCATGTCCGAGGGGACCGGCCCCTGGGAGGAGCGGCAGCGGCGCTCGGCGCTGCGCAGCTACGCGAGGGTGGTGGCGGCGATCGAGCAGGAGGACCCGGAGGAGGCCCGCTCGATCATGACGAAGTCGCTCGCTGCGGCCGCGCGCCACCGGGAGCGGACGGCCCCCGACGAGCTGAAGCAGCCCGTCGCCTGGATCGACTGCGACCGATGAGGGCCGCCGGGACGGTGGGAGGCGCGACGTCGTTCTCGGGCCGGGTGGTGCTCGTCACGGGAGGCGGCAGCGGCATGGGGCGGCTCGCCGCCCGGCGCATGGCCGACGCCGGCGCCAAGGCGAAGCTCGCCCAGGCCATGCGGCGCTGCGCGCCCGGGCTCGTGTGGTCGCTGGTGCATCGGGTGGAGGGCCGCTAGCCCATGGCGGACGACGCGCTCCTCCTCGACAAGCGGGCCGGCGTCGCGACCTTCACCCTGAACCGGCCCGACGCCCGCAACGCCATCACCACGGCGATGTTCCGGGACCTGGAGCGCGGACTCCTCGAGGTCGCGGAGGACCGAGACGTCCGCGTCGTGGTCCTCACCGGGGCCGGCCGCGGCTTCTCCGCCGGAGCCGACCTGAAGCCGGTGCCGAGGGAGGAGCGCCGCCGGTCCGAGGCGCCGTCCTTTCCCGGCGACGCGGGTGGCGACATCCTCGACCGCGGAAACCGCTGCATCCTGCGACTGCGGGAGCTGCCCAAGCCCGTCCTCGGCAGCATCAACGGCGACGCCGTGGGGATCGGCTGCAGCCTCGCACTGGCCACGGACCTGCGAATCGCCTCGGACACCGCGCGCTTCGGCGTCGTCTTCTCGCGGATCGGCCTCGGGCCCGACGGCGGCGCCTCCCAGCTGCTGCGGGAGCGGGTCGGCACGGCGAAGGCGCTGGAGCTGCTCTTCACCGGCGACCTGGTCGACGCCGACGAGGCCCTCCGCCTCGGCCTCGTGAGCCGCGTGGTCCCGGCCGGCGAGCTCGCCGACGCCACCCGCGAGCTCGCCGAGCGCCTGGCCCGCGGCCCCACCCTCGCCCACGGCGCCGCCAAGGCTGCCGTCTACGAGAGCGCGAACCTGTCCTTCGCGAGCCTTCTCGACCTCGAGGCCCGCAACCAGCGGGCCCTCGGCCGGTCCGACGACGCGAAGGAGGGCGTCCGAGCCTTCCTGGAGCGACGCAAGCCCGACTTCCGCGGCCGCTAGGTCCGCGCACGAAGGAGCCTCCCATGGAGCGGTACGACGGCCTCCTCTTCGACTGCGACAACCACTACTACGAGGCGGAAGACGCCTTCATGCGCTACGTGCCCCGGCGCATGCAGAAGCGCTGCGTGCAGTGGGTCGAGATGGACGGCAAGCGCCGCCACCTGGTGGCGGGCAGGCTCAACCACGCCGTCGGCAACCCCACCTTCAACCCGATCTCGAAGCCCGGCGTGCTGCGCGAGTACTACCGCGGCAACCCGGAGGGCAAGACCTTCGTCGAGCTGATCCGCTCGAAGCTCGAGCCGATGCCGCCCGAGTACATGGACCGCGACGCCCGCGTCGCCCGGGTCGAGGAGCAGGGCCTCGCCGGCGCCTGGCTCTTCCCCACGGCCGGCGTCCTCTACGAGCAGGCCCTGTCCCACGACGTCGAGGCCCTGTGCGTGCTCACCGAGGGGTTCAACCGCTGGCTCGAGGACGACTGGGGGCTCACCTACGAGGGCAGGCTCTTCAGCGCGCCCTACCTGACGCTGGCCGACGTCGACTGGGCGTGCCGCGAGCTCGAGTGGGCCCTCGAGCGTGACGCCCGGCTGATCGTGATGCGCCCCTCGCCGGTGGTGACCCGCGACGGCTGGCGCCCGCACACCCACGAGCGCTTCGACCCCTTCTGGTCCCGGGTCAACGAGGCGGGCATCACCGTGGTGGCCCACGTGGGCAGCACCGGCTACACGGCGAACGGCTACGGCGGCAGCTCGGCCATCGATGCCCTGGGCGGTGGGCTCAAGCCGAGTGTGGCCGGGCTGAT
This sequence comes from Myxococcota bacterium, assembly GCA_028277885.1. Lineage (GTDB taxonomy): Bacteria > Myxococcota_A > UBA9160 > UBA9160 > UBA6930 > JANQFK01. The sequence goes on along the minus strand of JANQFK010000045.1, from coordinate 86,001 downwards.
CCCGGAGCGCGCCATCAACGACTTCCTGCTGACGTTCGCCTACGACAAGATGTTCGAGCGCTTTCCGAACCTGCGCATCGCGTCCGTCGAGAACGGCTCCGGCTTCCTCCGCGACCTGTTCGTGAAGCTCGACCAGTCGAAGCAGCGGATGCCCTGGTACTACAAGGAGGACCCCGCCGAGCTCTTCCGCCGCAACGTGTGGATCAACCCGTTCTGGGAGGACAAGATCACGGACGTGGTCGAGCACATGGGGGCCGACCGGGTCATCTACGGCTCGGACTGGCCCCACATGGAGGGCATGGAGCGGCCGCGGGACATCCTGGACGAGGACGAGCTCGACGGCGTCTCGCTCGCCGACCAGGCGAAGATCCTCTACGAGAACACCGCGGCGCTGAACGAGCGCCGCCCGGCCTAGCCGCGGTAGACCGAGATCTCGACGGCGTCCGGGAGGTCGGTGTACTCGATCGTCGCCTCGCGGTGCTCCGAATCGTAGTGGCCGCAGCTCCGCACGTAGTCCAGGTACTCCCTTGGATCGAAGAGGTCGCCCACGTTGTCGGCGACCACGATGCTGCCGGGACCGATCAGGCCGCGCTGCTCGATGCGCTGGAGGTCCTGCTTGTAGAGGTCCTTCCAGTGGTCGAGGAACACCAGGTCGAAGCGGCCCTCCAGCGTCTCGATCATCTCCGTGGAGGGGCCGTGGACGAAGTCGACCCGATCGGACAGACCGGCCACCTCGACGTTGGCGCGCGAGCTCCGGACCGCGTCCTCGTCGATCTCGATGGACGTGACGTGGGCCCCCGGCCCGAGCGTGCTCGCCAGCATGATCGACGAGTAGCCGCAGTAGGCCCCGATCTCGAGGACCCGCGCGGCTTCCGGCAGTCGCTTCGCCAGCTCCTGGATGAGCGGCCCCTTGTCGGGGCCGACGTTCATCAGCCAGCGCTCCGTGCGCGCGAAGCGGTCGATCGTCCGCAGCACGTCCTGGGGATCTCCCGGGCTCGCGTGGCGGGCGACGTAGTCGGCGACCTGGACGGGCCGACTGGGCGCGCCGCGGAGCTTGTCCACGACCGCCTGGGACACCGTCCGGGCCGTGAACCCGAGCATGTGGGGCGCCAGGAATCTCCAGAGCTTCATCGCCTCGCCTCCGCCCCCACGCGGGAGGGTAGCGACGGGCCACCCCGGGCGCGGCGGGCCGCCCGCGTCACCGGCGCTGGATCGTCACCGGGAGCCGGGTGTAGCCCCGCACGAAGGACGAGAAGGTGCGGCTCGGCTCCTCCTGGACCTCGATCCGCTCGAAGCGCCGGAGGATCTCCTCCCACAGCACGCGGAGCTGCAGCTCGGCGAGGCGGCTGCCCATGCAGAAGTGGGTCCCGTAGCCGAAGGACAGGTGCCGCGAGGCGTTGGGCCGCTCGATGTCGAGGACGTCGCCATTCTCGAACACGTCCTCGTCCCGGTTGGCCGACACGTACCACATCAGCAGCTGGTCGTGCTTCCGGATCTCCTTGCCGCCGAGCTCGCAGTCGCGGGTGGCCGTCCTGCGCATGTAGGAGAGCGGCGTCTGCCAGCGGATCACCTCGGACACCATGTTCTTCATGAGGCCCGGGTCGGCCACCAGCTTGCCGAACTGCTCGGGGAACTGGTGGGTGAGCGAGTAGACGCTGCCGGACATCGTGTTGCGGGTCGTGTCGTTTCCGCCGACGATGAGCAGCAGCACGTTGCCCAGGTGCTCGGCGGCGGACAGGTCCCGGGTGGCCTCGCCGTGGGCGAGCATCGAGATCAGGTCCTCGCCCGGCCGCTTCCGGCGCTCCTCCCAGAGCCCCTGGAAGTACCGCAGGCACTCGAACAGCTCCGCGCGCTTCTGGTCCCCGGACTCGACCACGCCGCCGGGCTCGGGGATGGCGAAGACGACGTCGGACCAGCGCGTGAGCTTGCGTCGGTCCTCGAGGGGGAAGTCGAAGAGCGTCGCCAGCATCAGGGTGGTGAGCTCGATCGACACCGTGTCCACCCAGTCGAAGGTCTCGCCCTCGGGAAGGGAATCGAGCACCTCGCAGGTGCGCTCCCGGATCAGCGGCTCCAGCTTGGCGAGGCTCCGGGGCGCGACCGCGGGCCGCACGGTCTTGCGCTGCTCGGTCTGGATCGGGGGATCCTGGGAGATGAAGGGGGGGCGCGCTCCCAGCCGGAAGAAGTCCGGCTCGGTGCCGACGCGGAAGCCCAGCGTGATCCCGTGGGCGGACGAGAAGGTCTGCCAATCGGAGCTCACGGTCTTGATGTCGTGGTACTTCGTGACGGACCAGTAGCGGCCGGCGGTCTCGATCTCGTTCAGGTGCACGGGGTCTTCGCGGCGCAGGCGCTCGAAGTGGCCGTGCCAGCGGTTCTCGCGGAACAGGTGGGCGTTCAGGGGATTGATGTCCTCGAGCGCGAGCTCGTGGGCATGGGGGACGCCCCGGCCCCTCGTCGCCTGCTCCTGCTCGGGGGTCCGGAACCCGGACGGGAGGGGCTGGGTCGGCACGGTCGCGGTCTCGCTCACTGGGCATTCTCCCGAGCCCGCCCCGGGGCGAGCTCCATCAGGACGTCGACGATCTCGTCGCGCTTCGCGCGCGCGGGCTCCTCCGCCCACCACGCGATGACGCGCACCATCAGGGCCGCGCGCGCCTGGGCGGCCGCACCCGGGTGGAGCGCGATGCCGCGCTCGGGGAACACGCGCGCATAGCGCTGCTCGAACGCGCTCGCGATCCGGTCCTGGATCCGCTCGGCCAGGCCCGAGCCCTCGCCGCGGTCGAAGACCGCGCGGATCAGGTTCCGGCGGCGCTCCGCCACCTCCAGCATCCGCTCGAGGTCGCGGCGCATCGACGCCTCGCCGGAGGGACCGGTGCGGTCGGCATCGGTCTGCGGGCGCATCTCCTCCAGGGCCGCGTCGACCAGCTCCTGGAACAGGGCGTGCTTGTCGGGGAAGTGGAGGTAGAAGGTCCCGGTCGCCACCCCGGCCCGGCGCGCGATCGCGCTGCTGGTGACCGCGCGCACTCCGCCCTCGGCGAACAGCTCGGTGCCGGCCTGGAGGAGCCTGCGCCGCGTCTCGAGCCGGCGGGTGGTGTGCCCGTTGAGCGGGCCCTCGGTGGGGGCGGAGATTTCTGACATGAACTTCAGTTCATATACAACAGGCGATCGCGCCCTACAAGAAGCGGGAGCGGGATCGACGGGCCTCCCAGGCCTCCTTGCGACCGCCCCCCAGGGGCCGGCCCGACCCTCCCCGAAGGAGGTGCGAAGAGCCCGATCCTCGGTCGAGGCGTCATCATCCACGCCATGGAGGACGACGGCCCCCAGCCGACGGGCTCTGCCGGCGCGCGGATCTCCCAGGGAGTCATCGGGTTTGTCCGCTAGCGACCGTCCGAGAGCCGCCCGCACCGCCTGGGCGATCCGGCACGTGGCCTTCGAAGGGCTCGACGGCCTCGAGCCCGCGCTCACACGGGCGGGCTACCGCGTGCGGGTCGCGGATGCGGCGGGCGGGCTGCCCGAGGCCGAGCTGCGGGCCGCGGATCTCCTGGTGGTGCTCGGAGGCCCGATCGGAGCGAACGACGACGCGAAGTACCCCTTCCTGAGCCGGGAGCTCGGCGTGATCGCGCACCGCCTCGCCCAGGAGCTTCCGACCCTGGGGATCTGTCTCGGCGCGCAGCTCATCGCGCGGGCGCTGGGCGCACGCGTGGAGCCCGCCTCGGCCCGGGAGATCGGCTTCGCGCCGGTCCAGCCGACGCGGGAGGGCGAGGGCTCCTGCCTGTCTCCCTTCGCCAGCGATCCGGTGACGCTGCACTGGCACGGCGATGCCTTCGAGCTGCCGGCGGGTGCCGCGCGGCTGGCTGCGACGGAAGTCTGCGAGAACCAGGCCTTCGAGCTCGGCCGCCACGTGATCGGATTCCAGTTCCACCCGGAGGCGACGGGCCGCAACCTCGAGCACTGGCTCGTGGGCCACGCCGTCGAGCTGGCCGCCGCCGAGGTGGACGTGCCCCGGCTCCGCGCCGAGGCCGAGCGCCTCGGGCCGGGCCTCGCGGAGAAGGCCGATGCCGTCGCCACCCGCTGGCTTCGCCAGCTCGACGAGCCCCGGTCGAGCGAAGCTCCGAGCACCTGAAAGCGGCCCGTCGACCTCACCCGGCCCGGGATGCTCGCCGGCACCCCCGTCTCGAGCTGCGTCCACCCCAACGGCGCGTGAGCGCGGACCCATCGACGGCGCCCGCCGCTACATTGACCCGCCTCCATGTCCCACGCCCCCTCCACGATCGAGATCACGCGGCCCGACGACTGGCATCTGCACCTGCGGGATGGTGCCCTGCTCGAACGGGTGGTCCCGGCGACCGCGCGGCGCTTCGGACGCGCGATCGTGATGCCGAACCTCGTGCCCGCGGTCACGACGGTCGAGCGCGCGCTGGCCTACCGCGAGCGGATCCTGGCCGCCTGCCCCGCCGGCGCGGGCTTCGAGCCGCTGATGACGCTCTACCTCACGGACGAGACCCCGGTCTCCGAGATCGCGGCCGCGGCGAAGTCGCCGCACGTCGCAGGCGTCAAGGTCTATCCACGAGGCGCGACCACCCACTCTTCGGAGGGAGTGTCCGACCTGACGGAGCGGGGGGCCGTGCTCGAGGCGCTCGCCTCCTCGGGCCTGCCCCTGCTGGTTCACGGAGAGACGACGGACCCCGACTGCGACGTGTTCGACCGCGAACGGGTCTACCTCGAGGAGACCCTCTCGAAGGTCATCGAGCGCTACCCCGCGCTGCGCGTCGTGTTCGAGCACATCACGACGCTGGAGGCGGCGGAGTTCGTGCGCGACTCGCCCGCGCGCGTCGCGGCGACCATCACCCCCCAGCACCTGCTCCTGAACCGCAATGCGATCTTCGCGGGCGGCCTGCGGCCGCACCACTATTGCCTGCCCGTGTTGAAGCGCGAACGCGATCGTCGCGCGCTACTCGCGGCGGCGACCTCCGGTGATCCGAGCTTCTTCCTCGGCACCGACAGCGCGCCCCATCCGCGGGCCGCGAAGGAGGCCGACTGCGGCTGTGCCGGGATCTACAGCGCGCCGGTCGCGCTCGAGGCCTACGCCGAAGCCTTCGCCTCGGTCGGAGCGCTCGAGCGACTGGAGGGCTTCGCCAGCCACTTCGGAGCCGACTTCTACGGATTGCCACGCAACACGGGTCGCGTGCGCCTGATCGCGGAGCCCTGGTCGCCGCCGGCCTTCGAGGGCGACGGCGAGTCGGCGCTCCGTGTCTTCCTGGGCGGGGAGATGCTCCGCTATCGCGTCGTCGACTGAGGCCGGGACGTCGAAGCAAGCCGTCGCGCCCAGGGGGATCGCTCGGCCGCCGGCGCCACGACCTGCAACGAACGTCACTCCCCGGGCGAGGGAGGCACCGGATCGAGGGCACGTGCCTCGTGCAGGCGGTAGATCACACCGATCTCGCTGGTCTGGACCGCCTCGAAGCGGCCCTCCAACACCACGGGATCCCAGCCCACTTCGAGCGGCTCCTTTGCGAACACTTCGACTGCGCCCGCCGGGCCTCCGGGCAGGTGGAAGTAGCAGCCAGGCGGGCTCGAGGTGAGCACGAAGTGGCTCTGCTTGCGCGCCGCCTCCAAGGGCATCATGAATCCCGCCAGCTTCACGCTCTGCCCGCTCTTCGCCATGACTTCCTCCGGGAAGGTCGCGGTGAGCTGGTCCTCGCCCCATTCGACATCGGCCTGGAAGAGCAGGTCCCAGTCCAGGGCGCCTTCGATGTCCCCGAGCCAGCCGTACTCGTTCGAGCGCAGGCTGATGACGTTCAAGAGCACCGATCCGACGGTCTCGCCGGCAACGATCTCGACCCGCTCCTCGCCCATGGTGCCGCCCATCAGGGCGAAGGCATACCAGCCCGAATCGTCCGAGACGGAGGCCCCCCCGTCCACGGGGATGACGCGACTGTCACGCTCCGGCGTGATCGTCGGGCGCACGCCACGCACCGGGCGACCCTCGGCGTCCTGGATCAACAGCGTCGCGTAGACGGAGTCTCCTTCCACGACGTCCAGGATGAACTCGCCATCGGCGTTCTCGTAGCCCGATCTCGAGCCGACGGACAGGCGCAGGGGAGGGACCGCATCGTCGACGTCGACGGCTTCGGGGACTCTCGCCTCCCCGGGTCGGAGTGCGGCCGATGACGACCCTTCCGGGTTCGCTGCCCGATCCACGTCGGGTCGGGCGCGCGGACTCGGCGCAGGATCGCTCGCATCGCCACAAGACGTGACCACGAGAGAAGCGACGAGAACGGGCACCGCCCACAGGGATCGGAAGCGAGGCAGCTGCCGGGTCATGCGTGACTCGCGAGCGTGCGGGAGACGTCGGTGCGATACGCCTGCCAGGCCGGCACGGCGGCCGCAATCAGCGCGACGAGGACGAGTGCCGCGGCCAGCAGCAGCTCGTCGGAGAGCAGGATGGCGCCCGTGAGCGACACGCCACGCCCCGCGGTGAACACCGAGCCGACCGCTTCGACCGTCACGTGGCCGAGCAGGACACCGAGGGCCGCGCCGGCGAGACCCAGGAGCAGCCCCTCGATCAGCAGGCTGGCCATGATCTCCATGCGGGAAGCGCCGAGGCAACGCATCATCGCCAGCTCACCGCGACGCGCCTGCAGCGCGCCGTACATGGCGCCGAACACGCTGAACCCAGCGGATGCGATCAGGATCAACGCGAATGCCCGCAATCCGTCCAGTCCCAGGCCGACGATCCGAAGCAGTCGCGCCAGCTCGAACGCGGGAGCCGCGGCCTGAAGATTGGACTGGGCGTTGACCTGGCGCGGCATGCTGACCGCGGCGATCGGGGAGGCGTAGCGCACGAGCATCGCAGTGATCTCGCGGTCGTCGCCGGCCTCGGTCCTCGGATCCAGGCTCGGGGCATCGTGGTGGCCATGCTCGGCCTCGCCTTCGTGGGGCTCCTCGTCGTCTTCGTGGGCGTGCTCCTCGTCCGATTCGTGATCGGGATGCTCGCCGGGCGATCCCCCTTCGGCGGCCGGGTCCCCTTCGTGACCGTGATGGTGCTCGCCGGCGTGGATGTCCCAGACGCTCTCGAGCCCGGTCAGGATCAGTCGGTCCACCACGGCGCCCGTCGACGACAGGACCCCGACGACGCGGTAGGGCGACTCTGCGTGTCGATCGCCCATCCCGCTGAGTCCGTGCGATCCGGTCAGCACGTCGCCGGGGCGCAAGCCGGTGGCGAGCGCAACCTCGGCACCCAGGACCGCTTCCAGGCTCTCGTCCCAGAGCCGGCCCTCGGCGAGACCGGCGTCGTACAGGGCGGGATAGGCGGGCGTGGTACCGACGATGCGGAACCCGCGTGCGCTGTCACCCAGGGAGAGCGGGATGGCCTGGGCGACGCGCTGGTCCTCGGTCCAACGCCGGGCCTCGGCCAGGGGGATGTTCCCCGTGGGAATGTCGGCGTGGTACACCGTGGAGAGCACGAGCTGGACCGGGCTGCCCTTGGCCCCCAGCACCAGGTCGATCCCTTCGGCGTCGCGCGTCAGCGTCTCGGCGATCTGGTGCGAGAGCAGCAGCAGCACGACGATGGTCGCGGTTCCCAGCGCCAGGAGCCCGACGTTCAGGGCCGTGATCAGTGGCGCGGCGCGCAGGTTGGCCCACGCCAGGCGAGTGAGACTCATGCCGCCACTCTCTCGAGCCCGATCTCCTGCTCCAGGCGACCGCGGATGCGCGCATCGTGGGTGACGATGAGGAGCGCAGCACCGTGCTCGACCGCCTGTTCGGTCAGCAGCTGAAGCACGAGCTCGGCGTTCGCGTCATCCAGGCTCGACGTGGGCTCGTCGGCCAGCAGCAAGGCCGGCCGCCCCAACGTCGCGCGCGCAATGGCCACGCGCTGGGCCTCGCCCTGGCTGAGCGCGCGTGGCCGGTGATGGAGGCGATGGCCGAGCCCCAGCCCGACGAGCCGCTCGACGGCAGACTCGCGGCTCACGGGGTGGCCCGCCAGCCGTTGCGCGAGCAGCAGGTTGTCCAGCGCGCTCAGCGAGGCAACCAGCCGCAGCTGCTGCAGGACGATGCCGATCAGGCGCCCTCGCAGGCGGTCGCGCTCGCGTTGCGAGGCCGTGTCCATCCGTCGACCGGCCACGTGGATCGAGCCGGTCCGGGGGGTGAGCAGGCCCGCAATCAAGTGCAGCAAGGTGGTCTTGCCGCTGCCGGACGGCCCGACCACCGCACAGCTTCCGCCCCGGGCGATCGTGACGTCCGGGAAGGCCAAGGCGGTCGTGCCGGCGGAACCATGCGAGTACGAGAGGGAGGCGGCGCTCAGGGCGAGGGATTCCGGATCCGTGGCAGTCACCAGGTAGCTCCGCTGGTCTGGCGGAATCGAGAGACGGAGGGCGACTCGACCCCCCACCGCCGCGCCACTCCATACAGGAAGAGTCGTACGAGTCCCCGGAGGTGGCGTCGTTCCAGCCACGGAGGCGTCGAGCGGCGACCGGCCGTGCCGCGCAGCCCAGACCCCCACAGATGGAGAGTGCCGCTCGGACGTCCGGAGTTCCCGGAATGCGTGCCCATGGAGCTCCCGGCAGCGGGGAGCCCGCCTGGATCTCGGCGATCTGGAACCCGGGCCTGACCGCCGGCACTCAAGACCAGAGCCCGTGTTCTCGGGATTCGGCCGAGAGCTCGCACACACCCGAAGAGAGATGCCGACGGCGGATCCACTGCACATTCCCTGCGCCAGGCCACGTGGGGGCTCCAGGTCGTTCGGCACGCCGCCGCGCGGCGGCTTCGGATCGGCCGCTCGGGCATGACGGGTGACGAACCGAAGCGCGCACCGGGCACGCCCGCCGAGGGCCTCGGCGCGAGCGCTCGACCCGACCCCCCCCTGGGCGTGCACCTGCTCGCGGGCCTGCCGACCGAGGCGGTGCGATCGGGCTTCGAGCGGGCCTGCAACGTGATGCCGGTCCTCCCGCTGGACGCCCTCGCCGGCGCCACGGTTGGAGATGCGACCCGGATCGGCGTCCTGCTTCCGCCCTTCGTCGAGCCATCCCTTGTGGTCGAGAGCTGGATGGAGTGCGACTTCCTGACGCAGCGCTTCGGCCGCCCCGCGCATCTCGAAGGCGTCTCGACCTTCCTCGACGTCGATCACGTGGTCGACCATCTCGCCTCGGCTGCTCCGCTCTCGCTGCACGGCTGGGGTCGGAGCGGTCTCGATGGGCGCACCGTCGCCGACATCGTGGTCGGGCAGATCGAGTCCGCGACCCACCTCGTCCACGTGGGTGCGGCTCCCGTGCCGGACTCACTCGCCCGCTGTCTCACCGTGCTGAACCCGGGAGCCTCCCACGTCCCGTTCCGCGATGGATCGCCACGCCACCTGACGGGATTCGCGGCTGCCCTCGGCGCGGACGAGCGGGGTGCGCAGGGCCGACGCGAAGCGCCCGCGCGGCGTTGCCCCGACCCGCCCGGACCGAGCGTGGCGGCGGCTGGATCCGAGCCCGTCGTGCCCCCGTGGCTGGAGGTCCTGCGGGCTGATCGCGATCCGGCGCCGGGGTCGGGCCTCCTCGTCTACCGTCGCGCGCGCCCCTTCGATCCGACCCGCCTGGGTGGCTGGCTCGCAGCTCCACCGAGGGAGCTCCTGCGCGGCAAGGGGAACGTCTGGCTCGCCAACGAGCCCGATCGCAGCTTCGGCTACTCGTGCGCCGGATCGGTGCATCGGCTCTTCCCGGCGGGTCGCTGGTGGGCGAGCTGCGCGGACGGTGCGTGGCCGAGCTGTACCGAGCATCGCCGGCGGCTGCTCGAGAGGTGGCATCCGCGCTTCGGCGATCGCCGCCAGGAGCTCGTGTTCGCCGGCATCGACCTCGACCCCGATCGGCTCCGTGCCGGGCTCGATGCCTGCCTGCTGGCCGAGGAGGCGATCGACGATTCGTTGCACGTGTCTCGGGAGGCATGCCTGGAGCCTCCGCCAAAGCCGAGCCCGGGGCTCCACTGATGCTGGACTGGCTCGTGATCGGAGGAGGCCCTCACGGCGTCCACACGGCGCTTCGCCTGATCGGGGAGGCGGGCGTCTCGCGCGACGCCATCCGCATCCTCGACGACGAGGAGCGCCTCCTGGCGCGATGGCGCAGGTCGACGCGGAACACGGGGATGAGGTTCCTGCGCTCGCCCGGCGTCCACAACATCGGTCTGTCCTCGAACTCGCTCGACCGCTTCGCCAGCGGCCGGGGCCGAGGCGTGGAGAGACCCTTCACGCGTCCCTACTTCCGGCCCGCCCTCGAGCTCTTCGATCTCCACTGCGACGATGTGATCGAGCGGTGCCAGCTCCAGGCAACGCACGTACGAGGGCGCGCGAGCCGTCTCGAGCTCACCACCGCGGGCGCGCAGGTGGGCTTCGAGGACCCGGTCGATGGCGGGAGATCCGGCGAGATCGAAGCCCGGCACGTGATCCTGGCACTCGGCGCTCCTCGAGAGCCGGCGTGGCCCGATTGGGCGCGGCGGGCCGTTGCCTCCTCGGCCGAGGCGCCGGACGGGACGCCCACGGGGCGCATCCGGCACGTCTTCGACCCGGGCTTCGAGCTCGTGGACCGCGCCGAGGATTCGGTCGTCGCCGTGATCGGGGCAGGCATCTCGGGTGCCCAGGTCGCACTCCGACTGGCTCGTGAGGGCCGGCGCGTGATCCTGGTCTCGCGGCACGCGTTGCGAGTCGAGCAGTTCGACAGCGACCCCGGCTGGCAGGGGCCGAAGAACATGAGTGCCTTCACGCGGCTCCGCGATCCGGACGAGCGGCGCGACCGGATTCGAGCGGCACGCCACCGCGGGTCGGTGCCACCGGAGGTGCAAGGGGCCCTGCGTCGCGCCTCCGCCGACGGAACGATCGAGGTCGTCCTGGAGACCGCGATCCAGTCGGCACGCGTCTCGGACCACGAGGTCTCGCTCGAGCTCGACGGACGGCGGGTCCGTGCGGATCGCGTCCTGCTCGCAACGGGCTTCCCGGGTCGTCGCCCGGGCGGTACCTGGCTCGACGACGCCGTCGATGCGTTCCGGCTTCCCTGCGCGGCCTGCGGCTATCCCATCGTCGACCGTGGCCTGCGCTGGCATCCACACCTGCTCGTGACCGGCCCGCTTGCGGAGCTCGAGCTCGGACCCGTCTCGCGGAATCTGTCGGGTGCGCGGCGAGCGGGAGACCGGATCGTGGCCGTTGCGCGGCAGTCGGAGGCACCGAGGCGCCAGGGAGAGCGGAGCCCTTCACCGCCGGCCGGGAAGGTCTCGTTGGCGAAGCGGGGAAGGGCTTCGGGTGTGGGGAGCACACCGGGCCGGACCGCCTGAGCGAGCGTCCAGCCAACGGCAGACCCCCACCACGTCCGTGCCGACGAAGGCCGAGCCGGGCCCAACGTCTCCCCATGGCCGGAAGCCGTGGCGCGCCGGGAGCGTCCGTGGACATACGCCAGCGCACGAAAACGCCCGTGCTGTAGGCACTTGCGTGAATCTGAGATTCCGCCGGGGCTCGCCGGCGGCCGCCAGCGGGCGCCGACCTGGCGGCCCATGGGCTGCCCGGAGTATGGCGCGAGACCTCCGCCTTCCCTCGATCCACCTACACTTGCGGGATGCAGGATCCCGACTGAGAAAGATCCAGGCGGATGACGACGACTCGGAGGGGCCGATGAACCGGAAGAGCAACCATGTCCTCGTCGTGGGCGGCGGCACTGCGGGCTCCGTGCTGGCGGCTCGTCTCAGCGAGACCGCGGGGCTGTCGGTGACGCTGCTGGAGGCGGGGCCCGACCACGACGCGTACGACTCCGCCGTCCTCGACCCGGTCTGGGCCTCCGAAGCGTGGACGGGCGGCGTGGCGCCCGTCGCGACGACTCCGATGGCCACGCAGACCGGTGCGATCCCGATGATCCAGGGCCGGCTCCTCGGCGGCACCTCGGCGGTCAATGGCCTGGCCACGCTCCGGGGACTTCCGTCCGACTACGACGCGTGGGCGGCGGCCGGCCTCGACGGCTGGGGCTGGGACGACGTCGTCAGCACGTTCGTCGCCGCGGAGCGCGATCTCGACTTCGGAGGGTCGGCCATCCACGGAGCTACCGGTCCCCTGCCCGTGCGAAGATGGCACCGAGACGAGCTCAGCCGCGCCCATCGCGCCTACTACGACGGCATGGTCGAGACCGGCCAGCCCGTGGTCGCCGACATCAACGACCCGAGCCAGCTCCCGGGCATCGGTGTCTTCCCCGTCACCATCGACGAGAAGGCCCGCCGGGTCACGACCAGCCTCGCCTATCTGACCCCCGAGGTGAGAGCGCGGCCCAACCTCGAGGTCCGCACGAGCACCGAGGTCGCAACGGTCGCGTTCGACGGCCGCCGCGCCATCGGCGTCACCCTCACCAACGGCGAGGAGCTCGAGGCCGACGAGGTCGTGGTAGCGGCCGGCACCCTCTGGTCTCCGATGCTGCTGCTCCGAGCGGGCATCGGACCCGCCGACCAGCTGGCGCATCACGGCATCCCGACCCGTGCCGATCTCCCGGTGGGCGCCACCATGAGCGACCACCTCGGCCCCGGCATCCTCTACGGCCACGACGGTCCCCGGGGCGGGATCGCCGGGCCCGCCGGCGTCGTGCTGATCGGCGCGTCGAACGGAACCGACGTCGACTACCACGCCTTCCCGATCGCCTCCTCGCCGACCGACGACGAGACCCGATTCATGATGGCGACCTTCCTGATGCGCTCCAGCGGACGCGGCAGCGTGCAGCTGGGGGAGACGCCCGAAGCGGATCCGATCGTCACCGCGCCGCCCCTGCCCGACGACGCCCCCGACCGCCTTCGCCATGCCTTCGACCGACTGGCCGCGTGGGAGCGATCCGCCGCCGCCCGGGAGCTGGGCTGCGAGCCGGTGGAGCCCCACGACCTGACGGCGCCCCACGCCGTCTCCACCGCGCTCGAGCGCCTCACGCTGAGCTACGCGCACATGACGGGCACGTGTCCGATGGGCTCGGTGCTCGACGCCGACTGCAGGGTGCGAGGAATCGATGGCCTCCGCGTGGTCGACGCCTCGGTGATGCCGACGATCCCCTCCGGCAACACCTACCTCGGCTGCGTGATGGTGGCCGAGCGGGTGGCGAAGAAGATGACGACCGTTGCGGGCGGATCGTCTGGCGCGAAGCCGAGCCGAGGTCTCCGCGGGGGTTGACCTCCAGGCTCGAGCAGGGGTTCGCCCAACCCTGCGGAAGCGATGGCGCGCCCGGCACGACTCGAACGTGCGACCTCCAGGTCCGCAACCTGGCGCTCTATCCAACTGAGCTACGGGCGCGTAGGAAACGCGAATCGACAGGCTAGCGAATCCCTCCGGCCTGCGGTCGGCCTCCCGGTGGCGGAGAGAGTGGGATTCGAACCCACGGTACCTTGCGGTACACACGCTTTCCAAGCGTGCGCCTTAAACCACTCGGCCATCTCTCCGGCCGGTCCGATCCCGCCGGATCCGGGAGGCTCAGGTGGCGGAGAGGGAGGGATTCGAACCCTCGATACGGGTATAAGCCGTATGCAGGTTTAGCAAACCTGTGCCTTCAGCCACTCGGCCACCTCTCCGCACACGGGCCTGCGAGACGGGGGAGCATAGCGGCCCGCGGGCCCCTCCGGGAGGGATGCGGGGGCCCGGCGCCGACGCCGATCGGCGTGGCAGATCGGGACCTTGGGCCGGGGGACTGGCGGAGAGGGAGGGATTCGAACCCTCGAGGACTTGCGCCCTGGCGGTTTTCAAGACCGCTGCCTTCGACCGCTCGGCCACCTCTCCGCGTCGAGCCTGATGCAAGCAGAACCGGGCGCGGTCCGCATCTGCGCGGCTCCGTCGCTGCGGGGGCGCGCAGGCCGCAAGGCGCCGCCGAGCTCGCGATGCCGGTCGGCGGGGAGGTCGTCCGCGGGGTGCGTCGGGCCGAGGCTCGCGGCGCCGCGCGGATCAGCCGGCGGACGCAGCGGGCTCCGGCTCCATGAGCTTCAGGACCTCGGGCAGGAGCCTGCGCATGCTGACGGTCTTGACGATCTCGAGCCCCTTGGCCCCCTGCCTCGCGATCGGCACGTGGCGGATCTTGCGGTCCATCATCATCTCCAGGATCTGGAGCACGCTGGCGTCCTCGGGAAGCCAGAACACGTCCTTCGACGCGTAGGGCTTGATCAAATCGTTCCAGCGGTCCTCTCCGTGGACGACCATCCGGGGCGCGACCTCGAGCGTGAGATCCTGCTCGGACAGCATCCCGACCAGCACCCCCTCGCGCGTGACGGCCACGGCCCCGACCGTCTTCTTGCGGGTCAGCATCTTGTCCACGACGGCCTTCACCGTCTCGCTCTCCTCCGCGCTCACCAGGGGGTGGGTCCGGATGTCGGCCTGGTTGACGGCGGCGAGGGCCTGGCGGTCGTCGTCGCTCAGCGCTTCGTGGGCGCACTTCATCCAGATCTCGAGCCGCGCCAGCCCGACCGGGATCCCGGTGTCGTCGTAGGGAGGGTCGGCGCGCTGGATGAAGGGGACGTGCCGGAAGCCCCGCTTCTCCATCAGCCGCCCCACGTCGCCGAAGGCGTCGTCCAGGGTGAGGGTCTCCGGGTGCGTGCGCATGTAGTCGTGCACCTGGGCGTCGGCGTCGCTCTGGATCGGGCGCTCGGCGAGCTTCCGGAGCACGTCCCGGCTGGTGTAGACGCCCTGGAGCTTTCCGGTGGCGGCGTGGGTCACCAGCAGGCAGGCGACCTGGTCCCGCTGGAAGCGGTCGAAGACCGTGCGGTACGGCTGGTTGGATCGGATGGGCGAGAGGAAGGCGGGCTCGAACACCTTCCGAACCGGCGCGTTGCCGATGGATCGCAGGCTCATGGGGCTCTCCTTCCGCTCTCAGGGCCTCGGCCGACGGCTCGCGCAGAAGATCATCTTCTCCCGGGCCATCGTGTCGATGTCGTCCAGGGAGTAGCCCGCCTCGAGCAGGAGCTCCTCCGTGTGCTGCCCGTGCACCATCGCCGGTGCGGGGTCGAACTCGGCCCCGTCGTAGTTGGCGACGAGCATGTCCTCGCCGTCGGACGCCACGACCGGGGCGATCATGTTCCGCTCCCGGAGGTGCTTGTCGTCGGCCACCTCCTCGAGATGCACGTGCTTCTGGGCGGGAATCTTGCCGATCAGCTCGATCACCTCGTCCGGCGACATCTGCCGGGTGCGCTCCTCGATGGAGTCGCCGATCTCGTCCCGGTGGTGGAACATCTGCCAGGAGTCCTTGCAGTGCTCCGCCAGGGCGTCCGCGCCGAGGACCTCCCCGAGCGCCCTCGACGCGGCCGTCGTGACGGCCCCGATGACCACGTACTGCGGCACCGTCTCGGTCTCGCCGTCCTCCCCCGGCCGCTCGAGGGGCTTGCACTCGAAGTTCCCGAAGCTCGGGACGAACCAGTGCCGATCGTAGGGCTGTCGATCGAACCCGCTCGAACCCATCATCTCCTTGAAGCGCTGGGTCCAGGCCGTCGTTCCCATGTAGCCCTGGCCTTCGACCGCGATGCCGAGGAGGGTCACGTCGTACTTGAGGCCGATGCCGGTCTTCTCGGCGATCCGGATGCCCGTCGAGACGTAGAGGGCGGCCCTGCAGGCGGCCCAGTGGTCGATCACCGAGGGGCCTCCCAGGTTGGGGATCCCGTCCTGGGCGCGCTGGTAGGTGTAGCCGGCGCGAGCGATGGCGGTGTGGTGGAGGCCCAGCCGGTTGGTTCCGTCGTAGCTGCAGTTCACGGCGACGGTGCGCGGGTCGATGCTCTGGAGGTGCTCGTAGGAGAGACCGAACTTGTCCTGAAGGGACTCGGCCAGGTTCGTGACCCGGGCGTCGAACCGCTTCTGGCGGGCGATGCGCCGGATGATCGAGATGGCGGTGTCGCTCTCGAAGTCGAGCGCGAGGGTGCGCCAGCTGACCTTCGAGCCGGGCATCTCCGCGCCGTAGTTCGTCGCCTCGTTGATGAGGCTCGCCCGTCGGGGCTGCCCCTGCTCGTCCTCGAAGGGCAGGATCAGTCGCGATCCGTCCACCTGACGGACGTTCTCGATCTCGATGCCGCTGTGGAGCGTCCGCTCGAGGTTGACCTTGACGCGTCCCTTGAAGACGTGCGTCCCGACGAGGAGGACGAGTCCCGCGGTGTAGTCCTGGATCGCCTCCAGGGCCATCGCCTGTCGGATGTTCATGTGCGCTCCTCGAGCTCTGCAGCGCCCCTCGCGATCCGGGCGGCGCGAAACGATGGGGGACCCGGCTGGGTCCGGCGGTCTCCCTCGGGCAGGGCTCGCCTCGGGGGGGCGAGCCCAGGCAGCGGAGTCTAGGGCGGGTGGCCGCTCCGGGCGATCCGTGCGCGCCGGGGCGCGCGCTCGGGGCGTGCGGGCCCCGACCCGTAAGTCTCGGGAAGCACAGGAGAAAGACTCCATCCGCGGCGGGTGTCGGGGCGCCCGTCCGCGGCGCCGCGGCCGGGGCGCCCCGGTCCGTTATGCTGTTCCCGACCCAGGAATCGCGAATCCGATGCCGCCTGGGGCCGGCGGAGGATCGCGTCCCGGGGCGTCGTCGAGCCCCGGTTCGGAGGAGATCCCGTGGCGGCGCGCGCCCGTACCCGCAAGCGATCCCCGGCCGCCGGCCGGCCCCGCAGCAGCGCCGCGGCCGAGCCCGAGGCGAAGTGGACGTTCCTGTCGAACCACAGCCACGTGCTCATCTGCCTGCACCAGGATCCGCAGCTGACCCTGCGCGAGGTCGCGACCCGGGTCGGCATCACGGAGCGCTCGGTCCAGCGCATCATCGGCGAGCTCGAGGAGGCCGGCTACGTGCGCCGGGAGCGCCGCGGCCTGCGCAACGAGTACCGCTTCCGCACCTCGGCGCCCCTCCGGCACCCCATCGAGGCCCACTGCAAGATCGGGGACCTGATCGACATGGTGGAGTCGCGCGGGAGCTGAGGCCGCCTAGGCGCGAGCCGGCTCCGCCGCTGCCGCGGGTCGCCCGGCCTGCCGCTCCGGCTCGGCCTCCCAGGGCGAGAGCCACGGCGAGTGGAGGGCACGCTCGAGCGCGGGGTCCCGCAGGCGCCGGGCCAGCAGCGCGAGCTTGTGCTCGGCCTCCACGGCCGTGGGCGCGGTCAGGTTCACGTGCCCCAGCTTGCGCCCGGGCGCGGGGGACTTGCCGTAGTCGTGCAGGCGGGCCCCGGGCGTCTCCAGCACCGCGCCGGGGGCGGGCCGGGTGCCGATCAGGTTCACCATGACGCTCGGCTCGGTCCGGCGGGTCGAGCCCAGCGGAAGCCCCGCGACCGCGCGCAGGTGGTTCTCGAACTGGCTCGTGGCCGCGCCGTCGAGGGTCCAGTGGCCGGAGTTGTGGACGCGGCACGCCACCTCGTTGGCGATCCACTCGTCTCCCTGGACGAAGAACTCGACGGCCGCCACGCCCACGTAGTCGAGGTGCACGAGCAGGCCCTTCATCCAGCGCTTGGCACGCTCCAGGGAGGCCGGCGCGACCTCCGGCGCCGGCGCCCGGGAGATCCGCAGGATGCCGTCCACGTGGCGGTTCTCGGTCGCCGCCCAGAAGCGCACCGCGCCGTCGGCGGCGCGCACGGCGAGGAGCGACGCCTCGCGGTCGAAGTCCACGAACTCCTCGAGGATCAGCGGGCTGCCTCCCAGCTGCCGCCAGGCGCCGGCGAGGTCCTGGGGCGTGCGCAGCACGCGCTGGCCCCGCCCGTCGTAGCCCAGGCGCCGCGTCTTGAGCACCGCCGGCAGCCCGAGCTCGGCGACCGCGGCGCGGAGCTCGGCCTCGGAGCCGACGGACCGGAAGCGCGCGGTGGGGATGCCGAGGCTCCGAAGCAGCTGCTTCTCCAGCAGGCGGTCGCCGGTCTGGCGCAGGGCCTCGGGGCCCGGCCGCACCGCGACCCGCTCGGCCAGCCAGCTCGCCACCGTGGCGGGCACGTTCTCGAACTCGTAGGTGACCACGTCGCAGCCTGCGAGCTCCGCCAGCGCGGTCGGATCGCCCCAGTCGGCGGCGAGGGTCTTCGCCACGGCCGCCGCGGCGCAGTCCGGCTTCGGGTCCAGGACCAGCGGGGACAGGTTCAGGCGATGGGCTTCCAGTGCGAGCATGCGGCCGAGCTGGCCGCCACCGAGGATTCCGATCTTCACGGGGACGCCTCCTCTGCCTCCAGGACTCCGGGCTGGGACCGCTCGAGCACCGCGCTCGTCTGCTCGGCCCGGAACGCCTCCACCGCGGTGCGCACCTCCGGGTCGCGGACGGCCAGCATGGAGGCGGCGAGCAGCGCCGCGTTGACGGCTCCGGCCCGACCGATGGCGAGGGTTCCGACGGCCACGCCGGCGGGCATCTGCACGATCGAGAGCAGCGAGTCGATGCCGCCGAGGGCCGCGCTCTGGACGGGCACGCCGAGCACCGGCAGCCACGTCTTCGCCGCGACCATGCCCGGCAGGTGCGCCGAGCCTCCCGCCCCGGCCAGGATGATCTCGATGCCCCGGCGCGGCGCGGACTCCGCATAGGCGAACAGCAGGTCGGGGGTGCGGTGGGCCGAGACGACGCGCGCCTCGTAGGTCACGCCCAGGGTCTCGAGGGTGCGCGTCGCGTGGCGCATCGTGGACCAGTCCGAGGTCGAGCCCATCACGACCCCGACGGGCCCCGGCGCGGGGTGGTCGAGGACCGAGCCGTAGTGCTGGAACGCGCTCACGAAAGGGGCTCGAAGTCGTCGCGGGCGGAGTCGTAGGCCAGCAGCGCGCCGCTCTCCGCGATCGCGACCAGGCCCAGGCTCTCCACGCCGCGCAGCACCGGGTCCTTGTCGAGGGAGCGGATCGCATCGCGCACCGCCTCCCGGGCGGCCGCGAGCTGGTGCTCCGCCCTCCGCCGGTTCGCCACCAGGCGCTCCATGAAGGGCAGGCCCCGCTCGCGCGCGACCTCCTGGGGGCTCGGCGGGGCGACCACGTGGGAGCAGCGCGAGTGCAGCACCAGCACGAGCTCCCGCACGCCGAGGTCGAGTACGGCGTGGCGGAGCGCCTCGTGCAGGCCGAGATCCTCCAGCGAGGCGCCCGGGCTGCGGAGGCAGAACGCCGGGGCGAGCGCGCGCTCCCAGTCCGGAAGCCCGGAGGGGTCGGGCTCGGAGCAGCACACCAGCAGTCGCTGCGGTGCGGAGGCGCCGAAGGCCCGGGCCTGGGCCTCGAGATCGTAGACGTGGCGGCCCTTGGCGAGCGGTACGAGAGTGGCGGTGGACACGGGTTCCTCCTCCTAGGCCGCTAGGCCAGGTAGATGTCGCGGGGATCGATCAGCGAGCGGATCGGGTCCTGGGAGCCCTGCGGGCTCGGCGGCGCCGCACGGAGGGGTCGGGGCTCCCCCCGCAGGCGGGCTCCGAGGCGCCGGACGCGCTCCCGGAGCGCCCGGGGAAGCCTCCCCCGCGGGGGTCGCCCGCTCCGGGGCTCCGGATTCGTCAGCAGGGTCAGCTCGGTCATCGGCTCTCCTCCGGCTACAGGCGGTTTATTACACGACACCAATTTCATGTCAACGGTGTCTACCCCGAAAAACCGCCTTTGTCGATTTTTTTCGTGTCTCCCACTTGACGAAATGTATTTCATGTATTTAATTGCGTCGTCGTCACCGCCCCGGCGCCCGGGGCCGCCGGAGGAGCCCCGATGGAAGCCACGACCGCCAGCGCCCTCACCGCCCTCGCCGCCGCCTCCGTCCCCGGCCTCGCGGGCCACGTGGCCTCGCGGATCCTCGGCCTCGACGCCCAGGCGGCGCGGGAGGTCACCGCGGCGAGCGCGCTGGCCGCCCTCGGGCTGGCCCTCGCCACCGTCGCGCTCCACGCCCTCCACGGCCCCGCGAGCCTCGCCCTGGGCCCCTTCCTCGGCGCGCAGGTGGATGGGCTCAGCAGCGCGATGCTGCTCACCGTGACGGCGATCGGCGCCGCGGTGGCGCGCTACACGGTCCGGTACCTGGACGGCGACCCGGAGCAGGCCCGCTTCTGCCGCTGGCTCGCCTACACCCTGAGCGCCGTCCTGGTCCTCATCGTCTCCAACAACCTCGCCATGCTGCTGCTCGGCTGGATCGGCACGAGCCACGGCCTCCACCGGCTGCTGACCCACCGCCGCGAGCGCCCCGCCGCCCTGCTGGCCGCCCGGAAGAAGTTCCTGATCAGCCGGCTCGGCGACGTGATGCTGCTGGTCGCCTTCGCCCTGGTGGCGCTCCGCTTCGGGTCCCTCGAGTTCGCGGAGATCTTCCCGCGCCTCGGCGGCGCCTCCCAGGCGGAGCTCTTCCCCATCGCCCTGCTGCTGGTGCTCGGGGCCATGACCAAGTCCGCCCAGTTCCCCTTCCACACCTGGCTGCCCGACTCCCTCGAGACGCCCACGCCGGTGTCCGCGCTGATGCACGCGGGGGTCATCAACGCCGGAGGCTTCCTGCTGATCCGGATGAGCCCCCTGCTGGCCGCGGCACCCGGCGTGCTGGTGCCGCTCGCGCTGGGAGGCGCCGTCACCGCGCTGCTGGGCTCCGTGGCGATGCTGGCCCAGTCCGACGTCAAGCGGAAGTACGCCTACTCCACGGTCGCCCAGATGGGCTTCATGATGCTGCAGTGCGGGCTGGGCGCCTTCGCCGCGGCGGCGCTCCACATGGTGGGCCACGCCTTCTACAAGGCGCACGCCTTCCTGGCCTCGGGCTCCGTCGTCGCAACCGAGGTGCCGGGCGCGGCCCCGCGCGCCGCGGCGCGGCGGGTCGGTCCCCTCGGCCTCGCCCTCGCCGTGGCGGCCGGCGTCGCGGTCGTGGCCGCGGTGGCCACGCTGCTCGGCGTCGAGCCCGCGGCCAAGCCGGGGCTGCCGGTCCTGGGAGCCATCCTCGCCCTGGCCACCGCCCAGCTGCTGCTGACGAATGCCGAGGCCGGCTTGCGACCGCTCGCGAGCTCCGCAGCGATCGCCGCCGCCGTGGCCGTGGCCTACTTCGGCGGCGTCGCCCTCTTCGAGCACGTCCTCGCCGGCGCGATCCCGTCGGCCGCCACCATCCCGCCGGTGGGCTGGGGCGCGGCGGGCCTGGTGCTGGTCGCGCTCTTCGGCATCGCCTTCGCGGTGCAGCAGCGCCTCGCTGCCGACCCTTCGAGCCCCTTCGCCCGCAGCGCCTATGTGCACGCGAGCCAGGGCTTCTACCTGGGAACCATCCAGAACCGCCTCGTGGAGCGCCTGTGGGCGCTGCCGCGGACTGAAGGAGCCAGCCGATGAGCATGAGCGCCGATCCCCGCCCCTCCGATCTCGTGTCCGGCGCGTCCGACGCGTCCGAAGCGTGGACCCGCCCGGCGGGCGCGGCCGCGGTCGTCCCGATCCGCGCCGACGCCCTCCCGGCGGACCCCGCGGACGCCCTCGAGCAGGCGATCGCCGTCGCGAGCCGACGCATCGCGCCCCTCTGGCCGCTCCGGAACTTCGTCGCGGTGAACGCCTTCATGGGCTTCACCGAGCTTCCCTACGCCGATGCGGTTCGCGAGGTGGATCGCCTGCTCCACGGGAGCGCGCTGATGCCGCTCTCCTTCTACCGCGAGCAGCACCGCTCGGGCCGGATCCGCGGGCGGGACCTGCGCGATGCGCTCGCCGGCGCCGCCGAGACGCTGGCCCGCCCGGAGCTCGCGGACGCCGACCCCGCGGAGCTGCTGGCGACGCTCCTCGCCGGTGCCGAGGGCGGCGCGCCCCGCGCCCGGGTCGAGACCCTCGCCGAGGCGGTGGACCGCAGCGAGTCCGGCTCCTGGAACACCCTCGTGGTCCACGAGATCTCCAAGTGGTGCGCCGGCCGCTACGACCTCGGCCAGGCCGCCTGGAAGCAGCCCTGGCGGGAGCTCGCCCCCTACCCGGCCTGGCGCGAGGCGGCCCGGATCGATCGCAACCCCGAGCTGCGCGGGCTGACGGGCTTCCGCGACTACGTCGCGCGGCTCCCCGAGGAGCCGTTCGAGGCGATCGCCGCCGTCCTCGAGCAGCTCGGCGTCCCGGAGAGCCTGCACGCCGACCTCCTCACCCGCGAGCTCGCCTCCATCGGGGGCTGGGCGGGCCACGTGCAGTGGCAGGTGCGGGAGGCCGAGCTGACGGGCGGGAGCGACGACTCGCTCGTGCACCTGCTCGCCATCCGCCTGGCCTTCGACGGGGCGCTCGACCACGCGCTCGGGGGCTGCGGCCACCTGCTCTGGCCCCGGCTCCGGTCCCTGCCGGAGGAGCGGGATCGCCGGGCCCACCCCCGGGATCGCCGGCCCCACCGGGAGGGCGGGCCGGGCGAGGCGGGCCTCGACGCGTGGGAGCAGCGCGTCGTCTGGCAGCTCGCCTACGAGGCCGGCTACCGCGGCCGGCTCCTGCCCCGGCTCGCCGGCCATGCCGCCAAGGCCCCGGCCCGCTCGGGGCTGCGGCCCGCCCTCCAGGCGGTCTTCTGCATCGACGTGCGCTCCGAGGTGCTCCGCCGCCACCTGGAGGCGCAGTCCGACGCGATCCAGACCGTGGGCTTCGCGGGCTTCTTCGGGTTCCCCGTCGAGTACGTGAACGCCGGCGACGAGCGGGGCGCGGCGCGCTGCCCCGTGCTGATCGCGCCGGAGCGGCGCGTGCGCGAGGAGGCGCGCGACGGCTCGGACGCGGTGGCCCGGTCGCGGCGCGCGCGAGAGCGCCACGAGCGCTTCTCGGCCGTGCGCAAGCTCAGCGTGGGCGCCTACCCGCTGGTCGAGACCCTCGGGCACCTGTTCGGCCTGCGGCTCCTGAGCGACAGCCTCGGCTGGACGCGGATCCACGAGGGGGGCGCCCTGTTCGGGGACCGCGCCGCCGAGCGACTGGCGCCGTCCGTCGAGGCCGGAGCGGACGAGGGCTTCGGCCTGGCCCTCGAGGAGCGCATCGACCTCGCCGAGGGCGCGCTGCGCAACATGGGCCTCACCGAGGGCTTCGGCGAGGTGGTCCTGCTCTGCGGCCACGGAAGCCTGTCCAGCAACAACCCCTACGCCTCGGGCCTCGACTGCGGCGCCTGCGGCGGGCACCGGGGCGACGGGAACGCGCGCATCGCCGCCGCCGTGCTGGGCTCGCCCGAGGTGCGCGCCGGGCTCGCGGCCCGGGGCATCCGGATCCCGGCGGACACCCGCTTCGTGGCCGGACTGCACGACACGACGCGCGACGTCGTGGAGCTCCTCGACGCGGAGGACCTCCCCGCGGAGCTGCGCGACCGCATCGAGGCCTGGCTCGACGACGCCTGCACGGCCACCCGCGACGAGCGGGCACCCCGCCTCGGCAGCGACGCGGGCCGGCGGCTCGGCCGGCGCGCCCGGGACTGGTCGGAGGTGCGGCCCGAGTGGGGCCTGGCGGGCAACGCCGCCTTCGTGGCGGCGCGCCGCGACCGCACCCGGGGCCTCGACCTCGGCGGCCGGGCCTTCCTGCACGACTACGACCCCGACGCCGATCCCGAGGGCTCGGTGCTGGAGCTGATCCTCACGGCGCCGCTCGTCGTCGCGAGCTGGATCAACCTCCAGTACTACGCCTCGACGACGGACAACGAGCGGTTCGGCAGCGGCGACAAGACCCTCCACAACGTCGTCGGCCGCCTCGGCGTCCAGCTCGGCAACCGCAGCGACCTGCAGGTCGGACTGCCCTGGCAGTCGGTGCACGACGGCGAGGGGCTGGCCCACGAGCCGATGCGCCTCACCGCCATCGTGGAGGCGCCGCGCTCGCGGATCGAGGCGGTGCTCGACGGCCACGCCGACGTCCGGCGGAGCCTCGAGAACGGCTGGATCCACCTGATCGCCTGGGACCCCGAGGCCGGGAGCTTCCATCGCTTCCAGGGCGGCGACGAGCCCTGGCAGCCGGTCTCCCTCGACGCCTGAGCCCACCCCGAACGCCCCCAGGAGCCCGCCATGACGACGACTGCAACCCCCATCGCGCCCGGCTTGACGGGACGCAACGTGCTGGTGACCGGCATCGCCGATCGGGCCTCGCTCGCCCTGGCGATCGCGAAGGAGGTCGCCCGCCAGGGCGCGACCCCGATCTGCACGGGGCTCGGCCCCGGCGACGAGGACGACGCGCTCTCGGAGCGCGCCCGGGACCACCTGCGCACCAGCTTCGAGACCTTCTGCAAGACGGTGGAGACCGACCTCGGGCCCGACGTGCCGCGGCTCGCCTGCAACCTGGCGAGCGACGCCAGCCTGGCCCGCCTCGTCGAGACGCTCGCCGAGCGCGGGCTCGAGGTCCACGGCGTCGTCCACTCCGTGGCCTTCGACCGCACCATCCGCGCCGGCGAGAGCGTGCCCCTGCTGGAGACGCCGCGCGAGGCGTTCCTCGAGTGCATGGACGTGTCCGCCTACTCGCTGGTCGCGCTGCTCCGCGAGCTCGTGCGCGGAGGGCGACTCGCCGCCGGGGCCTCGGCGGTGGCGCTCAGCTACATCGGCGCCGAGCGCGTCGTCTCCCACCCCTACCGCAACGTCGCCGTCGCAAAGGCGGCCCTCGAGCGCATCGGCCGCGAGCTCGCCTACGAGCTCGGGCGCTCCCACGGCGCCCGCGTGAACGTGGTGCGCTTCTCGCCCTACGGCGACTCGCGCGCGGGCGGCGCGATCCCGGGGCTCCGGGAGGCCGTCGCGCGGGCCGAGGCGTCGGCGCCCCTGGGCAACGCCTCACCCGAGGCGCTCGCCCTCGAGGTGGCCCACCTGCTCCACCCGGGCAACGCCGCGACGGGCGAGGTGCGGAACGTGGACGGCGGGCTCCACCTGCTCGCCTGAGACCCGCGGCGGCGCCGCTCAGGCCCACGGGTGCAGGCGCACCGGCAGCCGCTCGAAGCCCTTCACGAAGTTGGAGCGCACCCGCACGGGCTCGCCCACCACCTCCACCTCGCGGAAGCGCGCGAGCACCTCCTCCCACAGGACGCGGAGCTGCATCTCGGCGAGCCGGCTGCCCATGCAGAAGTGGACGCCCAGGCCGAAGGAGAGGTGCTTGCGCGCGTCGGGGCGGTCGATCCGGAACTCGTCGGGGCGCTCGATCGCGGTCTCGTCGCGGTTCGCCGAGACGTACCACATCACCACCTTCTCGCCCTTCTTGATCCGCTTGCCGCCGAGCTCCGTATCCCGGGTGGCGGTGCGCCGCATGTGGGCCAGCGGCGTCTGCCAGCGGATCATCTCGCTCACCATGTTGGGGACGAGCTCGGGGTGGTCGCGTAGCTTCTGGTACTCCTGCGGGTTCTCGTTGAGCGCCAGGACGCCGCCCGTGATCGAGTTGCGCGTGGTGTCGTTGCCGCCCACGATCAGCAGCACCAGGGTGCCGAGGTACTCCATGGGAGGCAGGTCCCGGGTGGCCTCGCCCTGGGCCAGGGAGGTGACGAAGTCGAGGCGGTCGCCGGCGGGCCGGCTCTCGCGCTCCTTCCACAGCTTCTGGAAGTACTCGAGGCACTGCATGAGCGCGGCCTCGCGCTCGGCCTCGGTGGTGCCGGTGGAGCCGACCATCTCGGGGCTCGCCGTCGCCATGTCGGACCAGAAGGTGAGCTTGCGGCGCTCCTCCCAGGGGAAGTCGAAGAGGGTCGCGAGCATGCCGGTGGTGAGCTCGATGGAGACGCGGTCCACCCAGTCGAAGGTCTCGCCCACGGGCAGGCCGTCGAGGATCTCCTTCACGCGCTCGCGGATCAGCGGCTCGAGGTGCTTCAGGTTGCGCGGCGCCACCACGGGCTGGACCACCTTGCGGTGGGCGTCGTGCCTCGGGCCGTCCATGGTGATGAAGCCCGCCTCGAGGGGGAAGCCCGGATCCGGGTCGCCCACCACGATGCTGTGCGCCGAGGAGAAGATCTAGGGGTGCTTCTCCACGTGGACGACGTCGTCGTACCGGGTGACCGACCAGTAGGGTCCGAACTCGCTCTGCGCGCAGTAGTGGACCGGGTCCTCCCTGCGCAGGCGCTCGAAGTAGCCCCACAGCGTGTCGGTCTCGAACAGCTCGGAGTCGGCGACGTCGATCCGCTCCAGGGGAATCGAGTGGGAATCGGCTCCGGCCTGGCCCTTGGAGGGCGGGGGGCTGGCTGCGACGGTCTCGCTCATGGGAGGCCTCCCTCGGAGTGCCCCCCGACGCTATCGCGTCGCGAAGCCCGATACGAGCACCCCGGGGCCTGTGGCATGCTCCCGCCATGACCGAACCCGTCGTCGTCTACGAGGAGCGCGAGAGCGTCGCCTTCCTCACGCTCAACCGGCCCGAGAAGAAGAACACCCTGACCGACGCCGTGATCCAGGGCGTCGCCGACGGCATCGACGCCGCGACCCGCTCGCCCGACGTCTCGGCCGTGGTGCTGCGCGGCGCCGGCGGCACCTTCACCGCGGGCTACGACCTCACCAACGACCCCGACGCCGGCACCGGCAGCCAGGGCTCCCGCCTCTGGGACACGCCCTACGGGGCCCGCGGCCCGACGCCCCGGGAGGGCGCCTGGGACCCGGTGCGCGACTGGCAGTTCATGGGGAACAACGTGCGGCGCTTCATGAAGATCTGGGAGTGCCCGAAGCCGGTGCTCGGCCAGATCGAGGGCTGGGCGATCGGCGGCGCCACGGACCTCGTGCTCTGCTGCGACCTGCTCTACATGGCCGCCGACGCCCACATCGGCTACGCGCCGAGCCGCATCTTCGGGACCCCCACCACCATGCTCTGGGTCTACCGCCTGGGCCTCGAGCACGCGAAGCAGTTCCTGCTCACGGGTCGTGCCATCGACGCCCCCACCGCCCACCGCATCGGGCTGGTCTGCGAGGTGGTCGAGCCCGAGCGCATCGCCGCCCACGTCGAGGAGGAGGCGCGCCGCTTCCGCCACATCCCCGCCAACCAGCTCGCCCTCAACAAGCTGCTCGTCAACCAGGCCTTCGAGAACATGGGCCTGCGCACCACCCAGCTGCTCGGGACCTTCTTCGACGGCGTGACGCGCCACACCGAGGAGGCCTACCGCTGGGTCGAGGCCTTCGGCGAGAAGGGCTTCCGCCAGGTGATCCGCGAGCGCGACGCGCCCTGGGGCGACTACGGCGAGCGCCGCCGCGAGGGCGGCGATCCCGACTAGGCCAGGCCGCCGCGGCGCCCGCTGGGGGCGTGGCGGCGTCACACCTCCGTGCCGGGGCCGGGCCCGGCGTCGCCGCCCGGGCCGTCCGGCGCCGCCTCGGCGAAGCGCACGCCCGGGGTGCCGGGCATGCCCTCGCGCTGGCGCTCGTCGTGACCCGAGATCGTGAAGGTGCGGAACGCCCACCAGGCGAGGTTGAACCACGGCGGCGCGGGCACGGTGCGCGAGGTGGCGATCTCGGCGGCGCCCACGGCGATGAAGCTCAGGCCGGTGAGCGCCCCGATGTCGAGGCGCCCGTCCGTGGCCCGCAGGATCTCGCGGTTGAGGCCCTCGACGGCCTCGCCCATCTGGCGGCGGATGCTGCCGTCGTGGGGCGTGTCGCGGTAGAGCGCGCGCTGGTACTCGGCGTCGGCCTCGGGGCTCTCCTCGCCCGGCCGCACCACGATGGCGACGCGGGTCTCCCGGCGCACGGTGCGCAGGATGCGGTGCTCGTCGAGCTCGTCGGGGTCGTAGGTGCACAGCACGCTCCCCGTCCAGGGGCGCACCTGCACCTCGAGGCTCTCGTGGAGCAGGGCGAGGGCGTCGGCGAGGGACTCGGCCTCCTCGGGGTGGCGACGCAGCCACGCCAGGCGCAGGCGGGTGCGTCCCGGGCTGCTGTGCACGTGGTGGATCACGCGCGGAGCGGGCGACTCGGGCATGGCGCGCCTCAGGCCGCCGCGCGGCTGCGGGCGTTGCGGGCCCGGGCGCGCGCCTCGGCGATCACGTCGTCGAGATCCTCCTGGAGCATGGCGACGCGCGCCGTCACCGCGTCGCCCACCTGGAACGCCGCGGTGGCCACCTCGAGCAGCACCGGCCGGATCTGGCGGCCGATCACCACCGTGGCCGCGCCGGCCGCGAAGCCGAGCGCGAAGGACGTCAAGCTGAACCTCATGTCTTCTCCTCCTCGGGGCGACGCAGGTCGGCGCCCCGGCGAACGATGACGGGCTGCGCCGCCGCGCGGCTCATGGCCCAGGGAACGCACACGCCGGCCCCGAAGGCCGCCACCTCGACCAGGGAGAGCGCCGGGGGCAGGCTCATCAGGGTGCGGAAGGGCGGGAAGGCCACGGCGGCGAGGTGGAGGGCCGCGGTGCCGCCCAGCAGGCCGAGGAAGCGCTCGTCGGGCGGCGCGTCCGGTGCGCGGCACGCGAACGCGTAGCCGATGTCGGCGCCCGCCATGGCGCTGAAGGCCGCCGCCGGCCCGCCGAGGGCGAGGCTCGCGGCGCCGAGCCCGGCCTTGCGCACCGCGTCCCGGAGGATCTGGCCCCGGGCCTCGGGCGGGACGAGGGGCGCGTCCGGCGGCGCCGGGGGCCGCGCCAGCACGTCGCCCCGGGCGGGCTCGAGGGCCAGGGCGATGGCGGGCAGGGTGTCGGAGAGCAGGTTCAGCCACAGCAGGCGCCGCGCGTTGAAGGGGTTGGTGCGGATCGCGAGGGCCGAGCCCAGGGCCAGCCACACCTCGGCCACGTTGGTGGCGAGCAGGTAGTGGAGCGCGCGGCGCAGGTTGTCCTGCACCACCCGGCCCTCGCCCACGGCGTGGAGGATCGAGCCCAGGTCCTCGCCGGAGATCACGATGTCGGCGGCCTCGTGGGAGAGGAAGCTCGCGTGCTTGCCGATCGCCATGCCGACGTCGGCCGCCTTCAGTGCGGGGGCGTCGTTCACGCCGTCGCCCGCCATGGCGACCACCTCGCCGGACTCGCGCAGGGCCTTCACGATGGCGACCTTCTCCGTGGGCGACACCCGCGAGAAGGCCGCGACCCGCGCCATGCGCTCCCGCGCCGCGGGCCCGTCGCCGACCAGCAGCCGCGCCGCCTCGGCGCCGTCGAGGATCTCGCCCGCGAGCCCGACCTCCCGCGCCACGGCGGCGGCGGTGCGCTGCTGGTCGCCGGTCAGGATCACGGTGCGGATGCCGGCCTTCGAGGCCGCCTTCACGGTCTCGGCGGCGCCCGGGCGCAGCGGGTCGCGCAGACCGATCAGCCCGAGCAGCCGGTAGCCGTCGCGGATCGCCGCGGCGTCGTCCTCGCGCTCCCGCGGCAGCGGCTTCCAGCCCACCGCGAGCACGCGCAGGCCGTGCTCCGCCAGGGCGTGGTTGCGCGCCAGCACGGTCTCCCGCGCGCGCTCGCCGCCGGGCCCGCCGAAGACCTCGTCGCACAGCTCCACCACCTGCTCGGGCGCGCCCTTCACGAAGGCGACGGAGCCGCCGGCGGGCGCGTCGTGGAGGCTCAGCACGTAGTGGGCGTCGCCGCGACGCTCGCGCAGCAGTCGGCGGGGGAAGTCGCGCACCAGCGCGGCGCGGTCGAGGCCCGCCGCCTCGGCGGCCGCGAAGAGCGCCTTCTCGGTGGCGCTGCCCGAGAGCGAACGCTTGCCGCCGCCGCGCTCCTGCACGTCGAGGTCGCTGTTGAGCAGCGCCGCGGCGAGCATGCCGGTGGGGACGTCCTCGAAGAGCTTGTCCGGGACGGCCTGCACCGTGGCCGGATCGACCATGCCGCGCCCGAGGTCGAGGGCCTCCACCTGCATCTCGTTGCGGGTGAGGGTGCCGGTCTTGTCGGCGCACACGACGGTGACTCCGCCCAGGGTCTCGGCCGACACCAGGCGGCGCACCACCATGCCGCGCTCCCGCAGCCGCTCCATGGAGCGCACCAGCGCCGCGGTGGAGACCACGGGCAGCCCCTCCGGGATGGCGGCGACGCCGAGCGCCACGGTGCTCCCGAGGATCTCGCCGAGGGGGCGCAGGCGCAGCATCCCCGCCAGGCCCGCGGCCGCGCCGGCGCCCACGCCGGCGAGGCTGAGCTGGGTGCCGAGCTGGTCGAGACGCCGCTCGAAGGGCGTCTTCGGGCTCTCCTCCTCCTCGAGGAGCTCGCGGATCCGCGCCATCTCGGTGCCGGTTCCGATGGCGGTCACCAGCGCGCGTCCGCGGCCGGACACCACTTTGGTGCCGGCGTGGAGCATGCTCGTGCGCTCCGCCACGGGCGCATCGGCCGCCACCGGCGCGGCGCTCTTGGTGCGCGACTCGCTCTCGCCGGTGAGGATCGCCTCGTCGCAGGCGAGGCGGTGGGCGTCGATCACGCGGGCGTCGGCGGGCACGGTGTCGCCGGCGCGCGCCAGCAGCACGTCGCCCAGGGTGAGCTCGTCGGCGACGAGCTTGCGGATGCGGCCGTCGCGCAGCACCCGGGCCTGGCCCGCCTCGAGCTTGCGCCAGGCGGCGAGGAAGTCCTCGTTCTTGCGCTCGATGGAGAAGCCGATGGCGGCGTCGAGCCCGATGGCGGTGAGGATGGCGCCCGCGTCGAGGTAGTCACGGATCAGGGTGGCGAGACCGGCCGAGCCCAGCAGCAGCAGCGAGGGCAGCGCGACGAGCTGGCCGCGCAGGATCTGGGCGGTGGTGCGCGCCTGGGGAGCCGCCACCGCGTTGGGGCCGAAGGCGCGGACGCGGCGCGCGGCCTCCTCCGAGGCGAGGCCGCGGGTCTCGCCCTCGAGCCGCTCGAGCGTCTCCTCGACGGAGAGCGACGCCCAGGCCGCCACCGGTGCGGGGCGGCGGCCGGGCCGGGCGCGGCGGCGCTCGCGACGCGGCTCGTCGCGCAGCCCGTCGAGGAGCGCGGCGCCGGGTGCGTAGCGGAGCAGCACGCGTCCGCTGCGCGGATCCGCCTCGGCGGCCTCGACGCCGCGGCTCCGGGCCAGCACCTCCTCGACCCGCCGAGCCAGGCGCGGGTTCCCGAACAGGCCGGGGAGCGCGAGGCGCAGCCGGCGCGAGGCCCGGGTGTGCCGGACGACCCGGGCGGGCTCGGAGAGGCCGGGGAGTTTCAGGGTCTGCATGGGGCTGCCCCGGTTCGGGGTCGCAATCTCCGTACCGCGTCGCGGAGCATCGGGGTGGCGACGCCGCGGCCCCGCTGGGGCGACCCGCCCCGATCTGGGGCGAGATGCCGCGCCGGGCTCAGGCGTCCAGTGCGGAGTCGGGCGTCGCGTCCATCAGGTCCCGGGCCCAGTCCTGGGTGGAGGCGGGGCTCGCGAAGAAGTGCTGGCTGCCGGCGTGGATGTCCCGGAAGCAGCGCTGGAGCGGGCCGCTGCGCAGCGCCGTGGTGCCGGCGAGCAGGTAGGCCTGCCGCACCACGTCGGCGCCCTCCTGGGTGACGTGCACCGTGGCCTGGCGCAGCTCGTCGTTCTCCACCCGATCGAGCCGGCCGGTGCGCTGCGTCGTGGCCTCGGCCCGCGCGAAGCACTCGCGCACCCAGGCCGTGGCCGAGCGCAGCCGGGACTCGAGCCGGCCCAGCTCGTCGAGGAAGCGCGGGTCGTCCTTCAGGAAGCTGCCGCTCCCCATGCGCACCTTCGTCTTGCCGAGGCTGCGCAGCTCGTCGAGCGCGCGGCGGGCCACGCCGATCGCGAAGCCGGCGTGGCCCGCGGCGGTCTGGGCGATCACCCCCAGCTCGTAGACCGGGCCGCCGCGCCGCCGCGTGGGCGCGGCGAACAGGAAGGTGGCGCCCTCGGGCACGAGCACGTCCTTGATGCCGTAGTCCCAGCTCGCGGTGGAGCCCAGGCCGAGCACGTCCCAGTTGCCGCGCGGCTCGACGGCGTCCCGGGGCACCAGGCCGAACAGGTAGCGCGGCGGCTCGGACGAGCCCTCGGGCGGGTGGACCAGGAAGCCCGCCCCCACCCACTCCGCGTAGGAGAGGCCGCTGCCGAAGGAGTAGCTCCCGGTGACCCGGTAGC
Organism: Myxococcota bacterium; assembly: GCA_028277885.1. GTDB lineage: Bacteria > Myxococcota_A > UBA9160 > UBA9160 > UBA6930 > JANQFK01. The sequence continues at coordinate 54,301 of JANQFK010000045.1, read as the reverse complement.
CGCCGGCCTCGGGCACGCCGGCGCCGTTGGGGGCGAACTGGCCGGCCACGAGCGGCACGCCGCCCTCGAAGAGCTCGTCCACGAAGGCGTCCTCGCAGTAGGCGCCGAAGTAGGCCGCCGCCGAGGCGCTGGCCATCACGCACCACCCCGCCGAGCCGTCGGCGCGCGCCACCTCGGCGAAGACGTCGATGGCGTCCACCAGCGCGAGCTCGGCGCCGCCCAGCTCCCGCGGCGACATCGCGCCGAACAGGCCCGCCCCGCGCATCGCCTGCACGCTGGCTTCGGGGAGCGGCGCGCTGCCGGCCTTCTCGGCGTTGGCGTCGAGGTGGGAGCGCAGCTCCCGGGCCGCGGCGAGGAGCGGGTTCGACGTGGACACGACGCAAGTCAAGCCCAGCCGGGCCCCTCCCGCCAATGCGGTAGAGTGCACCCATGGAGTACACGCGACTCGGTCGGACCGGCCTCGAGGTCTCGCGCCTCTGCCTCGGGGCCATGACCTACGGCTCGTCGGCCTGGCGCGAGTGGGTGCTCGACGAGGACGACAGCCGCCGCCTCATCCGTCGCGCCTACGAGGCGGGCATCAACTTCTTCGATACGGCGGACATGTACTCCCGCGGCGCCAGCGAGGAGGTGCTCGGCCGGGTGCTGAAGGAGATCGCGCCCCGGGACGAGGTCGTGATCGCCACCAAGCTCTTCTACCCGGTGCGCGACGAGGGCGCGAACCGCGAGGGGCTCTCGCGCAAGCGCATCTTCGACTGCATCGACGCCTCCCTGCGGCGCCTCGGCACCGACTACGTCGACCTCTACCAGATCCACCGCGCCGACCGGAGCACGCCGGTGGAGGAGACCCTCGAGGCCCTCGGCGACCTCGTGCGCGTCGGCAAGGTCCGCTACCTGGGGGCGTCGAGCATGCGCGCGTGGCAGTTCGCCAGGCTGCTCTACACCGCGGACCGGCTCGGCGTGCCGCGCATGGTCTCCATGCAGAACCACTACAACCTGGTCTTCCGCGACGAGGAGCGGGAGATGCTGCCGCTCTGCCGCGCCGAGGGGGTCGGCGTCATCCCCTACAGCCCGCTGGCCCGGGGCTTCCTCGCCGCCAACCGCCGGCGCGACGACTGGCAGGCCACCACGCGGGCGCGGACCGACCAGTTCGGCCAGGCCGACCAGTTCCGGGAGCTCGACTTCGTGATCCAGGAGCGGCTGGTGGAGGTGGCGGAGAAGCGCGGCGTGAAGCCCGCCCAGGCCGCCCTGGCCTGGCTGGCGGGCCGGCGCGGTGTGAGCGCGCCGATCATCGGCGCGAGCCGAGCCGAGCAGCTCGACGACGCCCTCGCCGCCCTCGAGATCGAGCTCGACGAGGCCGAGTGCGCGCGCCTCGAGGAGCCCTACCAGCCCCGGGCGGACCGCGGGTACCTCTAGCGCGCCGCCTCAGCCGGGCGCGGCGCCGCCGACCGCGCCGTGCCCAGCAGCTCCTCCACCGCCGCGGCCAGGCCCGACGGCGTGAAGGGCTTCGCGAGGAAGCGGACGCGGGGGTCCGGGCTCGAGGCGAGGCCCGCCTCGTCGTCGTACCCCGAGACGAACAGCACGCGCAGCCGCCGGTTCTGCTCCTGCAGGCGCGCGGCGAGCTCGGAGCCCCGCATGCCCGGCATGATCACGTCCGTGACCAGCAGGTCGAGGTCCGGCGGGGCCAGGCGGAGCGCCTCGGCGCCGTCGGCGGCCTCGAAGGGCCGGTGGCCCATCCGGCGCAGCGTGCTCGCGATGATGCCCCGCACCCGCGCCTCGTCCTCCACCACCAGCACCGACTCCCCGCCGGCCGTCGCCGCGACGCCGCGCGGGGCGGCGACGCTCTCGGCGAGGGTCGGCTCCGCGGTCGCGGGGAACAGCAGCTCCACCCGCGTGCCGGCGCCCGGCACGCTCTCGATCCGCAGGCTGGCGTGGCTCTGCTCCGCGATGCCGGAGACCGAGGGCAACCCGAGGCCCGTGCCCAGGGACTTCGTGGTGAAGAAGGGATCGAGGGCGTGGCGCAGGGTCTCCTCCTCCATGCCCTGCCCGGAGTCGACGACCTGGAGCATCACCGCCTCGCGGGCGTCGAGCCCGAGCTCCCGCGCCTCCGCTTCGCCGATCCCGCGGCGCGCGGTCACGATCTGGAGGCTGCCGCCGTCGGGCATCGCGTCGCTCGCGTTGGAGACCAGGTTGAAGAGCGCCTGCTCGACCTGGCCGGGATCCGCCTCGATGGCGACGGGCTCGTCGGCGAGCTCGAGGCCGAGCACCACGTCCTCGCGCAGCAGTCCGCGGATCATCGGCTCGGCGTCGTGCACGATGCGATTCAGCGAGACGACCTCGGGCCGCAGCATCTGCTTGCGGCCCACCGAGAGGAGCTTCCGGGTCAGGTCGGCGGCGCGCTCGGCGGCGTCGCGGATCGCCTCGCTCGACTCACAGGGGTCGAGCAGCTCCGCGTGGCCCTGGATGATGGTGAGGAGGTTGTTGAAGTCGTGGGCGAGGCCGCCGGCGAGGACTCCCAGGCTCTCGAGCTTCTGGACCTGGAGCCGGCGCTCGCGCTCGGCGCGCTCCTGGGTGACGTCGCGGCCCGCGAAGATGCGGCGCCGCTCGCCCTCGGGCGTGCGGTAGGTGCCGGTGGCCACCTCGTACCAGCGCCAGCCGCCCTTGCCGTCGGTCATGCGGACCTCCGCCCGACGGCGCTCCTTCGAGTCGAGCAGGAAGCCCCGCACCACCGTGTCGCGATCCTCGGGGTGCACGAGCGGAAGGGCGCTCGACCCGATCAGCGCGTCGTGGGGGATTCCCACGGCGCGACACACCTGCGGGCTCGCGAAGCGGATCCGGTCCCGGGCGTCGGTCTCCACGATGAGCTGGAAGGAGGCGTCGATCACCTCCCCGAAGCGCATCCGCTCCGCCGTGAGGCTGCGACGGATGCGCTCCGTCTCCGCGCGGGCCCGCACCCGCAGGTGCTCGGCGACGAGCACGCCGGCGCAGAAGATCGAGGTGAAGGCCGTGTTGGCCCACCAGAGGTGGACCCCGTAGTCGAAGGTCGGCCGCGAGAGGGCGACCAGCACGCCGAGGACGGCCACGCTCGAAGCGGTCCAGAGCAGGCCCCACCGAACCCCCAGCGCGACGGTGATCAGCGCCGGCACGATGGCCACCATGGCGAGGCTCTGCGCGTCTCCCCAGGTCCACAGCCACTTCGCGCCCAGGTGCACGAGGGCGACGAGGGCGGCGAGGTTGGCCACCAGCACGGATCGCCGCGTCTTCCAGAGCAGGCCGAAGCAGCCGGCCCAGAGCAGCGTCGACGTCGCGCTGATCCGGAAGCCGAGCGCGTCTCCCTGGAGATGCTCGACCAGCACGCCGAAGAGCGAGACGACGACCCCGATGCCGAGGCAGATCCAGAGGATCCGCGCGCGGTGGGAGGGGTCGGCCTCGACGAATGCGGACCCCCCCGGCAGGAGCGCGCGGATGGAGCGGGAGGCGGCCGTCGCCGCCCGGGAAAGCGTCTCCGCCGTGGCCCACGCCCGCTCAGCCACGCCGCGATTCTAACACGACGCGGGCCGGTCCCCGGCGCTAGAGGTCGTCCGCGTACTCCCGGTTGATCGCCTTGAGCGTGGGGTCGTCGCCCAGCGCGTAGTGCTTCGACATGTCGGGCGAGTAGGCGCTCGCGGCAGGGCGCCTGCCCAGGGCCTCGGCCATGGCGCGCACGTGGTGGGGCGCGCCCCCGCAGCAGACGCCCAGGTAGTGCACGCCGCGCTCCACTGCGCTGCGCGCGAAGTCCGCCAGCTCGTAGCGGTTGCACGTGAAGGGGTCGAGAGCCGTGGGGAAGGGGCCCTCGGGCGGCAGGCTCGCGCAGTGCGGGTCCCGAAGGGACTGGAAGGTCGGCGTCTCCGGCGTCGTGCGGTAGGGCACGGGCAGGGCCGCCACCGGGCACTTCACCGCCTTGCGGATGGCGTCGAGGAGCTCCCCCATGGTGGCGGGACCCCGCGCGCAGTTGAGCCCGACCACCGCGGCGCCCTCGGCCTCGAGGCGGCGACAGCTCTCGTCCACCGCCACCTCGTCGCGCAGCACGCCGGGCTTGTGGACCGCCAGCATCACCACCGCGGGCAGACCCGACGCGCGGATCGCCTCCAGGGCGATGCGCGCCTCGCCATCGAACTCGAGGGTCTCGGCGATGACGAAGTCCACGCCCGCCTCGGCCGCCCAGGCGATCTGCTCGTCGAACATGCCGCGCACCTCCCGGGCGCTCGCCGCGTCGCCGGGCTGGAAGACGTTGGTGTTGCAGATGTTCCCCGCCACCAGGGGCGCCTGCTCCGGGAACTCCGCGGCGGCCGCGTGGGCCAGGGCCAGTGCGTTCTTCTGGAGCGGCTCGAGCTTGTCCTCCTTGCCGATCAGCCGGAGCTTCTCGCGGTGGCCGTAGTAGGTGAAGGCCTCGACGACGTCGCTGCCCGCGCGCAGGAACTCCCGGTGGAGCTGGGCCACCACCTCGGGATGGTCGAGAACCACCTCGGGCACGAAGGCGCCGGCCTGGAGGTAGCCGCGGCGCTCCAGCTCGAAGAGGTAGCCCTCGGCACAGATCACCGGGCCCTCGGCCAGCCGCTCCATCAGGCCGCGTCGCTCGCTCATGGGATCGCCTCCCTCAAAGGTCCTTGCACAGCCGCAAGGCGTCGTGGATGGCGGCGTGCGCGTTGCGGCTCGCGACCGCGTCGCCGATGCGGAACAGCTGGAACTCGCCGCCGGGATTGCGCCCGATCCGCTGGGGGCGGCCCTCGACCAGCGCCTCCCAGTCCACCTCGCCGAGGTTCTGGGAGTCCGGCTTGAGCGCGAAGTAGAGCTCCTCCACGGGCAGGGTGCCGTGCTCGACCACCACGTGGTCCACGGCGCGCGTCGCCTCGGCGCGCGTGTACTCGTTGCGCAGCACCACCTCGAGGCCGCCCGCGGCGGGCCGGACCGCGCCCAGCCGGTGGTCCGGCGTCAGCGTCACGCCGGCCCCGTAGAGCTCCTGGAGGTGGATCGCGAAGTTGATCGAGCCGAGCTCCTCGCCGAGGGTGCGGGCGGGCGTCACCAGCTCGACCTCGGAGCCGGCCTTGGCGAGGCGCTCCGCGCAGGAGAGCGCCTGGTGCTCGCCGTGCTCGTCGTAGACCAGCACCCGGCCCTCGGGACTCGACTCCCCGGCGATCACGCTCCAGGTGGTCGTGGCGTGCTCGGCACCGGGCGCCTCCCCCGGGTTGGGGCGGCCGCCGCTGGCCACGACGACCACGTCGGGAAGCTCGTCGAGGACGCGCTCGCGGGTGGCCTCCCAGCCGAGCCGCAGCTCGACGCCGAGGCGGCGGAGCTGGGACTCGAGCCAGCCCGACACGGCGCCGAGATCGGCGCGCCAGGGCGCCCGGGCGGCCAGCCGCAGCTGCCCGCCGACCTTCTTCTCCTTCTCGAAAACCACCACGTCGTGGCCGCGCTCGGCGCAGACCCGCGCGGCCTCCATCCCCGCCGGCCCGGCGCCGACCACCACGACGCGCCGCTTCGCCGCGGCGGGAGGAATGCGGTGGGGAAGCTTCGCCTCGCGGCCGGTGGCGGCGTTGTGCAGGCACACCGCGTCCTTGCCGGCGTAGAGCCGGTCGATGCAGTAGTTGGCCCCGACGCAGGGGCGGATGTCCTCGGGCCGGCCCTCTTCGAGCTTGCGCACCAGGTGGGGATCGGCGAGGTGGGCGCGCGTCATCCCCACCATGTCGGCGCAGCCCTCCTTCACCGCCCGGGCGGCGTCGTCGAGGGTGGAGAGCTTGCTGGCGTGGAAGATCGGCAGCCCCGTGGCCTCGCGCACCGCGCGCGCGAGGCCGAGGTAGGGCGCCTCGGGGAACGCCATGTTGGGCATGTAGTCGGCGAGCTCGCGGTGGGTGAAGACCTCGCCGCCGATCACGCTCAGGTAGTCGACGAGCCCCGTGGCGGCGATCCGGCGGAACACCTCGACGCACTCGGCCTGGGAGAGGCCCCCCTCCGCCATCTCGTCGCCGGTCATGCGCACGCCCACCACGTACTCGGGCCCCACGGCCTCGCGCACCTGGGAGAGCACCTCGACGCCGAAGCGCAGCCGGTTCTCGAGGGAGCCGCCGTACTCGTCCTCGCGCTGGTTCACCCGGGGCGTGATGAACTGCCAGATCAGGTGGCTCGCGAACAGGATCTCGCAGCCGTCGAGGCCGCCGGCCCGGCAGCGAGCCGCGGCGTCGGCGTAGCCGCGCTGCACCCGGCGGATGTCGTGGTCCTCCATCGCCTTGGGGACCGCGTTGTGGGCGGGCTCGCGCACCACCGAGGACGAGATCGGCGTGATCCAGTCGCCGGCGTCCCAGCGCGTGCGCCGGCCCATGTGGGTGAGCTGGCACATCAGCGCGGCGCCGTGGCCGTGGATGCGATCCGCGAACTCGCGGAAGAAGGGCACCACCTCGTCGCGGGAGACGTCGATCTGGTTCCACAGCGAGGCGGGGGAGTCGACGGCGACGGACGCCGAGCCGCCGAACATGGTGAGGGCGACTCCGCCCTTCGCCTTCTCCTCGTGGTAGAGCTGGTAGCGCTGGGCGGGCATGCCGCCCTCGCCGTAGGCGGGCGCATGGCTCGTGCTGAGGATGCGGTTGCGGAGGGTGAGACCCTTGAGGCGGAACGGCTGGAGCAGGACGTCGCGTGCGGCCACGGCAGGCCTCCGAGCCTCGAGCACTCGAAGGCTAGCCCGGCGGAGAGCCGGTCGGCCATGGGGCCCGGGCGAAGGGCCGGGGGGACGAAACCGGGCCCGGAGACGCCTCGTGCGTGGCTATCCTGGCACACGAGGAGGGGCCCGATGCTCGCCGCCGCGCTCGACCGTTGAGGGAGGGACGCATCCTGACCGTCGTCGCAGCGATCGTCGGGATCCTCGCCGCCGGGCTGCTGTTCCTCTGGCTTCGCCCCAACCGCGCGGAGGTCGACCCGCGCCTCGGCCTCGAGAGCTGGGACGTCGTGGCGGACGGCGAGCACAACTCGAACACGGACATGATCGCCTGGGGCGAGGAGCTGCTGCTGGTCCACGCCGCCTCGCCCTGGCACCTGGGCTCGACGCGCTCGCGCCTGATGGTGAAGCGCTCCCGCGACGGCCGCCGCTGGGAGACCCTCGCCACCCTGCGCGTGCCGGGCCGCGACATCCGCGACCCGAAGCTCGCGGTGATCGGCGGGCGCCTGTTCCTCTACGCGCTCCCCAACGAGGGCCTGGCCGCGACGCCGACCGGGACCGCGCTCTCCACCAGCGACGACGCGCGGGAGTGGAGCGACTTCGAGCCCGTGGGCCCGCCGGGCTGGCTGTTCTGGCGCCCCAAGAGTCCCGACGGCGGGCGCACCTGGTACGTGGCCGCCTACTGGCACGCCCACGGCGAGTCGATCCTGCTGCGCTCCAGCGACGGACGCGAGTGGGAGCGCGTCTCCACCATCCACCGGGGCGACGGCAACGACGAGACCGCCCTCGAGTTCCTGCCCGACGGAAGGCTCCTCGCCACGGCGCGGCTCGAGGTCACCCCGGACCGGCTGCTCGGCAACGCGAACGCCTCCACCGCCATCGCGGTGGCGGAGCCGCCCTTCGAGAAGTGGAGCACGGTGCACAGCCGCGTGACCCGCCTCGACGGCCCCGTGCTGTTCACCCACGCGGGCCAGGTGTTCGCCGTGGCCCGGTCACAGTACGGTCGCCGCGGCCCCCTCACCCGGCTGGGCGGCCTGTACAGCCGCAAGCGCACCGCGCTCTTCCGCGTGGAGCCCGAGCGCCTCGTGCACCTCTCGGACCTGCCGAGCGCCGGCGACACCTCCTACGCGGGGGTCGTGCTGCGCGACGGCGAGCTCTGGATCGACTACTACACGAGCCGCATCGACCGCGACTACCCGTGGCTGCTGGCGCTCTTCCTCCCCACGGACATCCGCATGGCGAAGCTGCCCCTCGCGGCGCTCCTCGAGGTCTCCGCCGCGCACCCGTGACCGCGCCGGGGATGAGCTAGGCTCGACGCATGGCCGAGGCCGAGACCGTCGAGCTGCCCGCCTGGATGGGAGACGCCGATCCGAGCGAGATCGGCTTCCCGTTCCCCGTCGACAAGAGGCGGTACTCCAAGCGGATCGAGGTCGCCTACAAGCACACGGACCGCGGGCCGCTGCACCTCGACGCCTATCGGCCCGCCGACGTCGAGCACCCGCCCCTGGTGGTGATGATCCACGGCGGCGCCTGGCACCGCGGCGGCCGCTACGAGATGGGGCTCTCGCGCTGGGCGGGCTGGCTCGCCTCGGCGGGCCTCGCCGTGGCGTCCATCGACTACCGCCTGGCCCCGGACACCACCTACCCGGACTCCTTCCAGGACGTCGTGGACGCCGTGGACTTCTGCGTCGAAGAGGCGGCGGAGCTCGGCGCCGACCCGGAGCGCCTGGGCCTGTGGGGCGACTCGGCCGGCGGCCACCTCGCGCTGCTGCTCGCCACCAGCCAGACCCGCGACGACTTCCCGGGCCCCCGGCTGCGCAGCGGCGGCCAGCGCCTGCGCGCCGTGGTGGCGTGGTATCCGCCCTCGGACCTGGCCGGCCTCCACGAGCTCGCGCTGCGCGCCATGGGTGGAGCGGGCGAGAGCATGGTGAGCAGCTTCCTCGGTACCAAGCCCGAGGAGGATCCGGGCCGCTGGCGCGAGGCCTCGCCCCTCGATCAGGCCCACCCGGCCGCTCCCCCGGCCCTGCTGCTCCACGGGACCCGCGACCTGCTCGTCCCCCACCACCAGTCGCTGCGGCTCGCCGAGCGGCTCGGCGAGATCGGCGCCCCCCACGAGCTGCACGTGGTGGAGGGCGGCGTCCACGGCTTCGAGCGGGTGGCCCCCGGCGCCGAGGCCCTGGCGCTCATCGAGCGCTGCCGGGACTTCCTGCGCGACCACCTGGGCTGAGGGGGCTCAGCCTCCGAAGTCGGATCGCCTCGCGAGCTCACCCAGGCGTTCGCACTTGATCGCGCCCTCGGCGGTGAGCTGGAGCGCAAACGCCAGGCGGAGCTGGTCGGCGGTGTAGTCCCGACGAGCGAAGGAGGCGTTCCAGTACTTCCACCTCCAGTTGTCGAGTCGCTGGTTCTCCCCGAGCCAGTCGCACCACTCTTCGAGGGGCTCCTCGATGGGTTGGTTCTCGGCGATTCGGAGGAGCACCGACAGCATGTGCGTCTTGCCCCGCTCGCGCGGCGCGTCGAGCTCCCGGAGCTCGGCGAGGCGCTGACTCGCCGTGTCCAGGTCCTGGCTCACCAGGGCGTGCTCGACCAGGTCTGCGGTGGCGGCGGCGCGGGTCGCCGAGTAGCGGACCCATACCTCGTCGCTCCGCTTCATGCTCTCTGCCTCGCGTTGCCACTCCACGTCCGGCGCCTTCCACTCGCAGTGCAGCCAGACCATGCTTGCCCTCCGGCTCGTGCAGCCTCCTTCGGGCTTCGACTCGCGGTCGAGATACGGCTTCTCGAAGGCGGCCGCCCGCACCTTCTGCTCCGGACTCAGCCGGGCGCCGGCGCGCGCGGCGTAGGAGAGGGCCCGGTCGTTCTCCCCGCCCTCCTGGAAGATCGCTCCCTGCAGGTCGGCGTCGCGTAGGACGGCGCCCTCCCACTCCACCTGAGAGATGCGCGCCCCTCCGAAGTCGGCTCCTCTCAGGTCGGCTTCCCTCAGGTCGGTTTCGTCGAGCTCGGCATCCCTCAGCATCGCGCCCGCCAGGAAGGCCCCTTGCGCGCTTACCCGGGCCAGGTGCGCCTTGGTGAGGTCGCTTCCGGTGAGCTCCGCGAGATTCAGGTTCGCTCCCTGGAGATCGGCCCCCTGGAGCTGGACTCGAGGCATGGCGACGCGCTGGAGGTTCACGCCGGGCGCCTCGAGGCCGGTCAGGAGGGGGGGAAAGAAGAACACCTCCTTCAGGGTGGCACCGTGAAGCTTGGCCTCCTGGAGAGAGGCCCCCTCCAGCGGCGTCGCCCACAGCGTGGCCCCCGCCAGGTTGGCGTCGTCCAGGTTCGCGTCGGTCAGCGTGGCGAGACCGAGGGAGGCACCCTGGAGCTGCGCTCCCGTCAGGACGGCCCCGTCGAGCCCCGCCCGGTCGAGCGAAGCCTCACCCAGCCGGGCCTCCTCCAGGCTCGCCTGCTGAAGGTACGCGGAGTCGAGCGAGGCTCCCACGAGGGAGGCCCCGTTCAGGTTCGTCCCCCAGAGGCTCGCGCGATCGAGGCGTGCGTGCGAGAGGTCCGCGTCGCTCAGATCCAGCTCGGAGAGCGTGACTCCGCTGAGCTTCGCGTACCGAAGCCGAGCCCGGGACATCTGGCTCCCGGCCCGGATCGTCGCGCCGTCGCGGAGACGCAGTCGCGAGTAGTCGCCGCCTTTCGCGAACCCGTACAGCGTTCCGGGCCACAGGGACAGGTTCCGTAGGATGAACGGCCTTCCCAGATCCAGTGCCTGGAGGCCCAGCATCGCCGCGAATCCCACCGCGAACACGGCGGGAACCGCGACGCGCAGGTAGCCGAGCAGCGTGCGCAGGATTCCGGCGGGAGACATGCCCCTGCCCTCGAGGCGGCGCTTCCGGCGCTCGTAGCGTGCCGTCCGAAGCAGGAAGCGGCTCATCTGGAGCGGAGCGACCACGCCGATCAGCGTCGCGATGAAGGCGAGGCCGATGAGCGCGACGAGCCAGGTCGCCTGGACGACGCGGTAGTGCACGATGAGCCCGCCACCGAGAGTCAGGAGCCAGAGCAGGGCGGCGGGCATCAGGATCCAGAACGGTGCCGTGGTGGCGAGACGGATGATCCGTTCGGGCTCCGAGAAGGGCGCCTCGCTGGTGCTCTTCCGGAGGCGACGCATCCGACGCCCGGAGAAGTCCGGAAGGGTGCCGAGGTTCTCGTCGGGGAGGATCTTCCTCAGCATGAGCTGGATCTTGCGGGTGATCAGGCCGCGCGGCATCAGCTCCGTGAAGAACGGGTAGTCTCCGAAGGTCTCCAGGACGAGCTTGTCGAAGGGCAGGTAGGTGAGGATCTGCCCCGAGAAGGCGAGGGGGGCCAGGTGCTTCCGATACTCGTCCTCGAGCCCCCGGAAGCTGTGGCGCGAGGTCACCCGGTTGATGACGAAGTGCACGCGGGGCTTCCGCTCCTCTTCGCCATAGACCTCGCCGATGTGCTTGTAGAGCAGCAGCGTCCCGGTGAACGTGATGACGTCCGGCTCGTTCACGATGACGGTGTCGTCGGCGACCCCGATGGCCGCGACGGTCATGGTGTCGATGCCGCCGTAGCAGTCGATTACCACGAAGTCGATCCCGTGCTCCGAGGCGAGCTCGGAGAAGTAGGCGCGGAAGAACGCGACGATGTCCGCGTTGGGGGCGACGAAGGTCTCCCAGCGGATGAGCTGCGTCGGCTGTACCGCGGGGAGGAGCAGCAGGTTGCCGGCCTCGTCGAGCATGGCCGGCTCCGTCCGCTGGGCGAGCTCCTTGGCCAACGACACGTCGAAGCTCTTGCAGCGCTCCGCCACGCCGAGCACGCTCCAGGTCTCGTCCGACACCTTGGGAAGGAACAGGCTGGTGACGCCCTTGTTGTGGATGTCGAAGTCCACGACGAGCACGCGGCTTCCGTGGAGGCTCAGCTGCCTAGCGGCGTTGAGCGAGATGGTCGTCTTGCCGACGCCTCCCTTCCCGCTGGTGAAGGTGAGGATCTTCATGGGGAGCGTCCCGGGTAGAACGACCTGGGCTGGATCGCTTCCATCCGCGCCTGCTGGGCGTAGGCGAGGCGCAGGTCGGGCCGGGAGCCCATGCTGAGGATCAGGTACATGCCCGCCAGCAGCAGCAGGCCGAGGGCGTAGCCGGCGAACACGGAGAGGCGATCCTCCTCGGGCACCATCAGCACGGCGACGACGGCGAGGAGCGAGAGGAGCGCGCCGAGCCCCAGGATCACCCGCGTGGAGCCGACCGGGTGCTCCACGGTCGCCACCGCCGGCTCGTGCGCCGTCGTCGAGTAGATCAGCCCGCTTCCGGGAGCCGGGGGCGCCGCCACGCTCTCGATCGGCCGCCAGGAGAGCCTGCCGTCGATCTCCTGGAGCTGCGCGTCGTCGTCGCCACGCAGCGGAGCCACGGGAGCGGGTGGCGCGGTGTCGAGGAGGCCCAGCGGCGGAGCCTCCTGCTCCGTTCCCGTGAGCGTGCGCTTGAGCTCGGCGTAGTTGCGCTCGAAGGTCGTCGGATCCGACAGGTCGAAGTAGGCCTGGCCGATCAGCGTGTCCGGTGCCGCCTCCTTCCACTCGCCCCGGGCGAGAGCAACGACCAGCTTGTCGCTGCTCTCGGCGTTCGCGAAGAGGAGGCTCCCGAGCTGGCCCACCTCCCAGCCGACGCCGGTCACCTTCTGGCCTTCCTCGGTCTGGTGGACCTTCCTGCGCAGCTCCGGCGAGCACAGCACGAGCACGCGCCTGGCCTGCCGGATCTCCGAGTTCATGAAGTGAGTGACCGTCGTCCCCCGCTTCAGGTGCCAGAGGTCCAGCCGGGCGTCGATGCCGTCCTGGCGCAGTCGCGCCGCGAGGCTCGCCACCCAGGCGCGGTAGGCGTCCCCCTCCCAGGCATAGGAGATGAAGACCCGGGTGCTCCCGCCGGTGGCGCTCTCCTCGGCCAGCGTCCCGCCCTCCTCGGAGTCCGCCCTACGGTACCCAAACCCACCCCATGCGGGGTGTGAACTGGTTCACAGCAGGGCGCGGCTCGCCGGGGGAGCGGGCAGCCGGCCCGATCAGGGCGGGGGCGGCTTCTCGTCGGTGCGGAACACGCAGCGGGTGCCGTCGCGCTCCATCTCGGCGACGCACAGGTTGCAGTGCACGCACAGCGACTCGGTCTGGCCGCGCTGCATGAGGCGCGGGAGGCCGGGCTGGCGGATCAGGGCCCGCCCCATGGCGACGAAGGCGAAGCCCTCCTCGATGGCCCGGTTCATGGTCTCGAGCTGGTTGATGCCGCCGAGCAGCATGAGGGGCACCTCGAGCTCGGCCAGGAACTGCCGTGCGGCGTCGAAGAAGAACGCCTCCTCGAAGCGGTAGGGCTTCATCAGGAAGGGGCCCAGGAGACGCAGCGCGGTGCGTCGCACGCGGTTGCGGTCGTTGGCGATCATCTCGGCCAGGGGCACGTCGCCGCGCATCAGGAAGAAGGGCGTGCGGGTGGTGTGGCCGCCGGTGAGCTGGATCGCGTCCACGCTGCGGTCGCTCTGGAGCATGCGCGCCACGGCGAGGCTCTCGTGGAGCTCGAGGCCGCCGCGGAAGCCGTCCTCCATGTTGAGCTTGGCGTAGACGGCGACGTCTCGGCCCGCGGCCTCGCGCACGGCGAGGAGCACCTCGCGCGGGAAGCGGGCGCGGTTCTCGATGGGGCCGCCCCAGCGATCCCGGCGCCGGTTGTTCCAGGGCGTGAGGAACTGGTTCAGCAGGTAGCCGTGGCCGAGATGGACCTCGATGGCGTTGAAGCCGGCCTCGGCGGCGAGACGCGCCGCCGCCGCGAAGTCGTCGCGGATGCGCTCGAAGTCCGCGGCCTCCATGGCCCGCGCGAAGGTCTGGGCGTGGGGGCTGAAGGTGCGCGACGGGCCCAGGGGCCGCCCGCCGATGGCGTGGGGGTGGGCGAACCAGCCGGCGTGGCCGAGCTGGATGGCGGCCCGGGCGCCCTCGCGCTGCACCACCTGGGCGAAGCGGGACAGGCCGGGCAGGGCCTCCTCGCGCATCCACATCTGGTGGCGGTAGGTGCGGCCCTCGGGCGAGACCGAGCAGTAGGCGAGGGTCGTCATCCCTACCCCGCCCTGGGCGAACTCGCGGTGCCACTCGATCAGGCGGTCGGTGACGAGGCCTTCCCGGGAGAGCCCCTCGTTGGTCGCGCACTTGACGATCCGGTTGCGGAGGCGCACCGGACCGAGGCGAGTGGGCGTGAAGACGGGATCGGTCATGGAGCTCCTGGAACCGGACAGCCCCACAGACTAGGGCATCCGGGGCGGCCTCGGTTAGCATCGCCCGGTTCGTCACCTCGAGGTCATCCGGGGGGCACCCCCCGGGACCGGCTGGAGGATCCGACCCGTGCCCGAGCCCGTGCTGCTGGCCGAGAAGGTGGGCCACGTCCTCACCGTCACCATCAACCGCCCCGCGAAGAAGAACGCCGTGAACGCCGAGGTGCTGTGCGGGCTGAGCGACGCCTGGCACCGCCTCGACCAGGACGACGAGCTGCGGGTCGCGATCCTCACCGGAGCGGGCGGCAACTTCTGCGCCGGCATGGACTTGGGGGTGATCGAGAAGCTCAGCTCCGGCAAGCCGCCCGAGGACGAGTACGAGGAGCGGCTCGGCAAGGACGCGAGCCTCATCTTCGACGGCTGGCTCAAGACCTATCGGCCCGGCAAGCCGGTGATCGCCGCCGTGGAGGGCTTCGCCCTCGCCGGGGGCACCGAGATCCTCCAGGGCACGGACATCCGCGTGGCGGGCGAGAGCGCCGTGTTCGGCGTGACCGAGGTGCAGCGCGCGCTGTTCCCGATGGCGGGCTCCACGGTGCGGCTGCCCCGGCAGATCCCCCACACCCTCGCCCTCGAGATGCTGCTCACCGGCGAGTCCTACTCCGCCGCCCGCTGCCTCGAGATGGGCCTGATCGGGCGCGTCGTCCCCGACGGCACCGCGCTCGAGGCGGCGCGGGGCATCGCCGAGCGCATCGCGGCCAACGGCCCGCTGGCGGTGCGCGCCATCCTGCGCGCGGTGCGCGAGACCGCGGGCCTCCCCGAGCGCGAGGCCTTCGACCAGAAGGAGCTGCCCATCGGCATGCCGGTCTTCTCGTCCGAGGACGCCCGGGAGGGCCCGCGCGCCTTCCTGGAGAAGCGCAAGCCCGTCTTCAAGGGCAGGTGAGAGGGGACGTTCCTTGAGATTCTCACTTCCGCCTTGAACGGCGGAAGTGAGAATCTCAAGGAACGTCCCCTCTTCAGCACCAGCTCGGCCATGGTGCGGAGGGTGTCGCGGGTGGGGCCCAGGAGGAGCAGGGTGGTGACCGGCGTCTCCTTCCAGGCCTCGAGGCGCTCGCGGATGCGCTCGACGGGGCCGACCAGGGAGATCTCGTCGGCGAACTCGTCGGGCACCATCCGCACCGCCTCCTCGCGCTTCCCCTCCAGGAAGAGCTCCTGGATCTTCTCGGCCTCGGCCTCGAAGCCCATGCGGCTCATGAGCTCCATGTGGAAGTTGCGCTTCTTCGCCCCCATGCCGCCGATGTAGAAGCCCAGGGTGAACTTCATGGGCATGAGCGCCGCCGACACGTCGTCGTGGACGTTCACCATCACGCCGGCGCAGACGTCGAAGCCGGGCTTGCGCTGGGCGAGGGAGTCCTCGTACACCTCGGGGCGGTAGGGCGAGTAGTAGAGGGGCAGCCAGCCGTCGCAGATCTCGGCCGCCAGGGCGACGTTCTTCGGCCCCTCGGCGCCCAGGTAGATGGGCACGTCGGCGCGCAGCGGGTGGGTGATGGGCTTGAGCGGCTTGCCGAGCTTCCAGGAGCCCTCGCCGTAGTAGGGCAGCGGGTAGTGGGGGCCGTCGTTCTTGACCGGCTTCTCCCGGGCCAGCACCTGGCGGATGACGTCCACGTACTCCCGCGTCCTCGCGAGGGGCTTCGCGAAGGGCTGGCCGTACCAGCCCTCCACCACCTGGGGGCCCGAGACGCCGAGGCCGAGGATCACGCGACCCTTCGAGAGGTGGTCGAGGGTGAGGACGTGCATCGCGGTGGCGGCGGGGGTGCGCGCCGAGAGCTGCACCACCGCGGTGCCGAGCTTGATCTTCGACGTGTGGGCCGCGATCCAGGTGAGCGGCGTGAAGGCGTCGGAGCCCCAGGCCTCGGCGGTGAACACCTTGTCGTAGCCGAGGCGCTCCGCCTCCTGGGCCACCTCCACGAAATCCGGCGGCGGCTGGGCCTGCCAGTAGCCGAGCTGGACGCCGAGCTTGAGATCCCTGGCCATCGCGGTCTCCTCCTCCGGGCGCGCGGCCGGGGCCGCGCGCGGCCTCGGACCCTAGCTCAGAACGCGCCGATCCCGATGCGGCGCCGCTCCGTCGAGGCGACCAGCTCGCTCCAGATCGCGTCCTCGATGCGACGCGCGCCGGACGTGTCGAGCTCCTCGACGTGGCCGTGCAGCTCGACGAGCAGCGCGCGCAGCTCGGCGTTGCCGCTCTCCAGGTCCGAGACCCGCAGGCTCGCGTCCGCGCCGCGGGACGCCGCCGCGAGCCGCTCGCGCAGGCCCGGGTCCGCCACCTCGGGCGCGGCGTCGGCGAACAGCGCTCGCAGGGCCGCGTTCTCCTCCACGCGCCGCGCCGCCGCGCGCTCGAACTCGAGCTTCACCTCGGCGAGCAGGATCGCGAGCACGGAGACGCTCGACTGCTCGTAGCCCGGCGGCAGTGCGGGCCCGGTGTGGAGCATCAGGTGCTGCATCGCCACGTCGAGGAAGCGCGGGACGTCGGGCTTCATCCGAGCTTCCCCAGGTCGTGGAGCACGGCGCGGTCCTGGCTGTTGCCCGCCAGCCAGCTCGAGAGCGCCAGGATCAGGTCCTGGTTCTTGCCCATGGTGAACTCCCGTGCGCCGGAGATCCAGATCGCCTGGCCCTTCACGCTGGAGAACACCTCCCACCAGCGCAGCGCCTCGGGGTCGGCGCGCAGCCCGCTCGCACCCTCCCAGAGGCGGATCGCCTCCTCGCGCGGCGCGAGGCCGCCGGCGCGCTCGTCCTTCGCCCAGCGCCAGAGCGGGTTGATCCCCCAGGCGAGGTCCTCCAGTGGATCGCCCAGGTGCGCCATCTCCCAGTCGAGGATGGCGCGGATGCGGAAGTCGGGATCGACCAGGAAGTTCCCGGTGCGGAAGTCGGCGTGCACCACGGAGAGCTTCTGGGCCGGGGGCGGTGGCGCGCGGCGCAGCCAGCGGATGGCGGCCCGCAGGATCGGCTGGGGCGCGAGCTCGTCGCGGTCGACGCGCGCCACCCAGTAGTCGAGCTCGCGGCGCCAGCACGCCTCGGGCGCCACCGGCTCCATCACGGCGTCGAGGCCGAGGGCCACCGGGTCCGCCCGGGCGATCTCGCCGAGGATCGTCCACTTCTGCTCGGCGAGCTCGGCCGCGTGGTCGGAGTAGGGCGGCGCCATCAGGGCCGGCGGGCTCGCCTCGCAGCCGGGGATCTCCTCCATCACGAAGAAGGGATGGTCGAGCCAGCGCGGGTCCTCCTCGAGCCAGAGCACCTCGGGCACCGGGACCGCGCTGCCGTGGAAGGCGCGGTACGCACCGAACTCCACCGCGCGGTCGGTCTCGATCAGGCTGCCCGGCGGGTCCCGGCGCAGGATCAGGCGACGCGACGCGTCCGCGCCCCCGCCCTTCTCGCGCCAGTGGAGCGCGAAGCGGTAGGTCTCCCGCGACGCGCCGCCGAAGATGCGCTCCAGGTCCGCGACCCGGAGCTCCGACGCCTCGGGCATGCGCCGGGCCGCGTAGGCGGCGATCCGATCGGCGAGGGCCTCGTCCACGCCGCCACGGTAGCAGCGGCCCTGCCGCGCCCTGCCCTATGCTGGCGGCGTGACCGCCGGCCTCCCGAGCCTCGACTTCCACCGCTTCCACCGGGAGGAGCTGCCCCGGCGCCTGGCACGCTGGGGCCCGCTCGCCGCCGAGGCGGCGAGCCCCCACGGCTGTCTGGGCCTGTGCCTGCCCGAGGGCCCGGCGGTGAGCTTCGTGGCCGAGGGCGGGACGATCCGGGTCGTCGAGGACGACGGGCCCGCCGACACCCTGGTCGAGCTCGACGCCGAGTCCTGGCAGGGGCTGGTCCGCGACCTCGAGTCCGCGCCCGGCCTGCTCTACGCGGGGCGCGCCAAGGGCCGGCGCGGCGACCTGATGCGCTTCGTGGGCTGGGAGCCGGCCCTGCGCGCGATGTTCCACGGCATCCCCATCTACGACCCCGAGCGGGTCGACCTGCGCGACCGTCGCGGCGCGCCCCTCGACCCGGGCGCGAGCTTCCGTCTCGGCGACGACCGCGAGGAGATGGCCCACTTCCTCGAGACCGCGGGCTACCTGCTCGTGAAGGGTGTGTTCGCGCCCGACGAGCTGGAGCGGCTGCGCGACGGCGCCGAGGCGCTGCGCCAGCGCGCCGTGCCCGGCGACAAGCAGAGCTGGTGGGGGCGCAACCGCGCCGGCGAGGAGGTGCTGTGCCGGGTCATCCACGCCGGGGTGGCGCCCGTGTTCCGGCGGCTCCATGCCGACCCCCGCGTCGCCGAGATCGCCTCCCTGGCGAAGGAGCGCCTGGTGGCGCGGGACGCCGAGCGTCCCAACGGCGTCACCGTGCTGTGGAAGAACCCGGCCATGAGCGAGGGCCTCTCGGACCTGCCCTGGCACCGCGACTGCGGCATGGGCGGGCACGCCGTCATGTGCCCCACCATGGTGATGAGCACGTACCTCCAGCCCGCGACGCCGGAGACCGGCGAGCTGCGCTTCCTGCCGGGCTCCTGGAAGACGAGCTTCGGCTTCGCCGAGGCCACGGACCCCGCCGCGCCCCGGGGCGTCGCGGTGGCCGCCGAGGCGGGCGACGTCTCGCTCCACTACGGCGACGGCATGCACGCCGCCCCGCCCCCGACCGGCACCCAGGGCCCCTTCCGCAGCAGCGTGCTGATGGGCTTCACGCGCCCCGGCGCGCGCCACCACCGGGGCGAGGACCACTACAACGACGTGCTCCTCCAGCGCGAGGACGGACAGGTCGAGCACCTCGCGCGGATCGCGGGACGCGAGTGAGAGCGCCGAAGGAGGAATCCCGATGATCGAGCTGAAGGAGTTCAAGTTCGGCCCCCGCAAGTTCCTCGACGTCCGCCGCCAGGAGCTCGCCGGCCTGCGCTTCGAGCGCATCCGTCCGCGACCGCTCTCGCCCACCCTCGGCGCGGAGATCGAGGGCGTCGACCTGACCCGCCCCCTCGACGACACCACCTTCGCCGAGGTGGAGCGCGCCTTCCTCGCCTTCAAGGTGATCTTCTTCCGCGACCAGGCGCTCACGGTGGAGCAGCACCTCGACTTCGCGCGTCGCTTCGGCGAGCTCGAGGACCACCCGTTCCTGCCCGCCAAGGACGGCCACGCCGAGGTGATCCGCTTCGCCAAGGACGAGGAGGTCGCGGGCGTCGAGAACATGTGGCACAGCGACGTGAGCTGGCGCGAGATCCCCTCCCTGGGCTCGGTGCTGCGGGCCGTCGAGGTGCCGGCGGTGGGCGGCGACACGCTGTGGGCCGACATGGAGGCCGCCTGGGAGGGGCTGCCGCATGCCGACAAGGAGCGCCTCGAAGGCCTCGTCGCCGTCCACGACTTCACCCACAGCTTCGGCCTGGGCATGGACCGCGAGAAGCGCGCCGAGATGCAGGCGAAGTTCCCGCCGGCCCGGCACCCGGTGGTGCGCACCCATCCCGTCACCGGGCGCCGGTCGCTCTACGTGAACCCGATCTTCACCAGCCACGTCGAGGGCCTGGAGCGCGAGGAGAGCCTCGAGCTGCTGCGCGCGCTGTGCCGCCAGGCCCAGGTGCCCGAGTACCAGTGCCGCTTCCGCTGGCAGCCCGACAGCGTCGCCCTCTGGGACAACCGCTGCACCCAGCACTACGCGACGAGCGACTACTGGCCCCAGGCCCGGGTGATGGAGCGAGTCACGGTGATCGGCGACCGCCCCTACTGAGCCGGCGAGGGGTCAGACCGGCTCGAGGCGCATCGGCAGCGAGGTCACGCCGTTGAAGACCGGGCTGGCGTGCAGCGGCAGCGGCTCCTCGCCCTTGCGCTCGAAGTGGCGGGTGCCGTCGAGCAGGGCCTCGAGGGCGACGATCGCCTCGAGGCGCGCGAGGTTCGCGCCCAGGCAGTAGTGCGGGCCGAACCCGAAGGCGAGGTGCGCCGTGCGCTCGCGGCCCACGTCGAACTCGTCCGCGCGCTCGAAGACGCTCTCGTCGCGGTTCGCCGAGCCCAGCCAGCACAGCACCACCTCGTTCTCGCGAATGCGCTGGCCGTGCAGCTCCACCTCCCGGGTCGCCCGGCGCGGGTCGAACTGCACCGGGGAGGAGAAGCGCAGCACCTCCTCGATCGCGGTCCCCACGAGCGAGCGGTCCGCGCGCAGTCGCGCGAGCTGGTCGGGGTGCCGGCACAGCTCCAGCACCGTGTTCCCGATCAGGGTCGTGGTGGTCTCGTTGCCCGCCACCAGGAGCAGCACCAGCATCGAGAGCATCTCGTCGTGGGAGAGCCGAGAGCCCTCGTGCTCGGCCTGGACGAGGCCCGTCAGCAGGTCCTCCCGGGGCTCGCGGGCGCGCTCCTCGGCCAGCGGCACGAAGTAGCCGCGCATCTCGACGAGCAGCGCCCGCTGGCGCCGCAGGCGCTCGGGATCCACGCCACCGAAGAAGCCGGCGCCCAGCAGCGAGACCGCCTGGTCCGACCAGGCCTTGAAGCGCGCGCGGTCCTGGGCCGGCACGCCGATGATCTCGGCGATGACCGTGACGGGGAGCGGGTAGGTGAGCGCCTGGACCAGATCCACCTCGCGGGCGGCCGCCGCGTCGGCGACCAGCCGGGCCGCGATCTCGCGCATGCCCGGCTCGAGGCGCGAGACGATGCGCGGCGTGAAGGCCTTGTTGACCAGCCCGCGCAGGCGCGCGTGCTCGTCGCCGTCGAGGCCGAGCATGCTGGGCGGCGTCACGCTGCCGCCCTCGTCGGTCTCCTCGGGCACCACGAAGGGCAGCGGCGTGAAGTCGTTCGACCAGGTCACGTCGTCCTTCAAGATCGCCTGGACGTCCACGTACCGGAAGACGGAGTAGATGGGGATCGGAAGCCCCTCGTGGGCGAAGACCGGGAGCTCGCGGCGGCCGCGGGCATAGAGCGGCCAGGGGTTGCGGCGCATGGCCGGGTCCATGGGGTGGAAGGCGAAGGGCTCGCTCATGACGTCCTGCTCCGGGCGCTCAGGTCAGGATGCGGTAGATCACCGTGCCGCGGGCCACCAGCCGTGCTCCGGGCCGGGTGGCGAGCTCGACCTCGCCGAAGAAGATCTCGCCGTCGCGCTGCACGCAGCGACCGTAGCCCACGAGGTCCTCCCCGGGCGGCGGCGCCACGATCTGGGCCTGCATGGCCGGAGTCGAGGCCTTGTAGCGTCCGTGTCCGGACTCCGCCCAGGCCGCCATGGCGCCGGTAGTGTCGAGGAGCGCCAGCACGGCGCCCTCGTGGAGGCCGCCGGAGGCGTCGGCGTTGGTCTCGGCGAAGGGCATCACCAGGCGCGAGGTGCCGCCGGTCATGTGCTCGACGCGGATGCCGCGGGCGCCGATGAAGGGCACGGCGCCGAGGTGCGGCCCCATGCGACCCGGGTCGGACCCGCCGTGGTCCGGGGCCACGAGGCTCGGCTCGCCGGGCTCGGCGCCGAAGCGCCCGCGCAGGGCGCTGGTCGCGTGGGCGATGGGCTTGCCCGCCTCGGTGGCGACGTCGATCTCGACGAAGCAGAGCGCCTTGCCCTTGCGCAGCAGCCGCGCCTCGGCGGTCACCGCCTCGCCGAGGGCTGCGGAGAGGTAGTTCACCTGGAGCCCGCAGGTATGCCAGGGCCCGGAGTCGGGGCCGAGGGCCGCCCGCGTCACCGCCTGGCCGCCGATCGCGCACAGCGAGGCCGCCACCCCGCCATGCAGCGCGTCGCCGGGGTTCGAGTTCTCCACCCGGAAGGGCAGCGCGAGGCGTGCGGCATCCGGCCCCACCTCGACGCACTCGACGCCGAGGGCGGCCGCGTAGGGCGACTTCTCGATCCAGTGGCGGACGGATTCCACGCGGGCCTCCGGGTTCGTGAATGCGATCTCCGGTACTCTAGTGCCTCTCGTGGACGCCGCTCGCTACTGGATCGCGCTCGTGATGGTGGTGACGCTGCCGCCCGCCCTCGGGCTGTGGGTCGTGATCCACCCCCTCGTCGGATTCTGGCGGCGGGTGGGCCCGGTGGGCACCTACGTCTGCGTGCTGTCGCTGTTCGGCGCGGGGATCTTCGGCCTGGTCCGGGTCCGCGAGCCGCTCCTCGCCGTCGAGTTCGGCACGCGCTGGCCGCTGGTGGCGGCGGGCGGCGTGGTGATCGGCTTCGCGAGCTGGCTGCGCATGCGCGTGCACCGCCACCTGCGCCCCGGCACCCTGGCGGGCCTGCCCGAGCTCGCGCCCGAGCGCCACCCCCAGGCCCTCATCACCGACGGCCCCTTCGCCCGGGTCCGCCACCCCCGCTACGCCCAGTTCATGGTGGCGCTCCTGGGCTGGGCGCTGTTCTGCAACTACCTCGCCCTCTACGCCGTGCTCGCGCTGTGGATCCCCGGCGTCTGGCTGATCGCGGTGCTCGAGGAGCGCGAGCTTCGCGACCGCTTCGGCGCCGAGTACGACGCCTACGCGAGCCGCGTCCCCCGCTTCGTCCCGAGGTGGGGACGTTCCCTGCAAAGTTCGGAAACGCCCCGCAGGGCGTAGTCGAACTCTGCAAGGATCGTCCCCTCCCACCGTCCGCAGTGGTCCCCTAGAGCGGCAGGTCGCCCGCCGCGCTCGTGACGCTCCCGGTCTTGGTGTAGGCCTCGATGGCGCGCATCGCGATGCGCCACTGGTGCACCTCGTCGGCGCCGTCGGCGAAGCGCGCCCAGCGGGCGTGCTGGGCCATCTGGGCCAGCGGCGTGTCCGTCGAGTAGCCCAGCGCGCCGTGCACCTGGATGGCGCGGTCGATGATGCGCCCCAGGGCGTTGGCGACGAAGTGCTTCGCCATGGAGACCTCGCTCTTGAAGTCGAGCTTGCGGTCGATCTTGTAGGCGGCGTGGAGCACCATCAGCTTGCACTGGTAGAGCTCCATGGTGGAGTCCGCGATCATCCACTGGATGCCCTGCTTCTCGCCCAGGTAGGAGCCGTGGGCGAAGCGCTTCATGGCGCGGTCGATCGTCATCTCGAGGGCGACCTCGGCCTGGCCGATCCAGCGCATGCAGTGGGCGAGGCGCGCCGGCCCGAGGCGCGCCTGGCCGAGCTTGTGCCCCTCGCCGCGGCCGCCGAGCATGTTCTCCTTCGGCACCTTCAGGTCGCTGATGCGGATCTCGCAGTGGTTGTGGCTGCCGCTCATGGTGTGGACGTCGCGCACCACCTCCCAGCCCTCGCTGGGGATGTCCACGATGAAGGCGCTGTTGCCCGCCTGGGGGATCTCGGGGTCGTCCTCGGTGCGCGCGATCAGGATGGCGAACTGGGCGCCCCGGGCGCCGGAGATGAACCACTTGTGGCCGTTCACGAGCCAGTAATCGTCCTTCTCGACGGCGTGGGTCTGGATCAGGGTCGGGTCGGAGCCCGCCACCTCGGGCTCGGTCATGGCGAAGCAGGAGCGCATGCGCCCGCTGCACAGGCCCTTCAGGTACTTCTCGCTCTGCTCCGGCGTCGCCCAATGCAGCAGCGTGTGCATGTTGCCCTCGTCCGGGGCCTGGGCGTTCAGCGCGAAGGGGCCGAAGCGCGTCTTGGCCGCCTCCGCCGACACGGCCGCCATGGCGACGTGGCCGAGCCCCATGCCGCCGTACTCCTCGGGCATGTGCGGCAGCCACAGCCCCCACTCCTGGGCGGCCTTGCGCATCTTGATCACTTGCTCGACCAGCACCTGGCGGTCGCCCTCGTTGGCCTCGATCTCCTTCTCCGCCGGCCGCACCACGGAGTCGCAGTACTCCCGGACCTTCTGGCGGACGAGCTCGATCTCCTCGGGGAAGCTGAAGTCGATGGCCATGACGTCTCCTACCTGACGACCGGGGGGAGTGCCCCGGAACCCGGGGAGCATACCGAAGAAGGGCCCGGGCCCTGCTACGCTCCGGCATGACGGGGGCGCGCAAGGACGCCGCCCCGGGGAGGCCCCTCATGAGCGGACGGTTCGAAGGCAAGATCGTGGTGGTGACCGGCGCCTCGTCCGGCGTCGGCGCCGAGACGGCGCGGCTGTTCGCCGCCGAAGGCGCACGCGTGGTGATGGCCGCGCGCACGGCCGCCCCCCTCGAGGCGGCCGCCAAGGAGATCGGCGCGGAGGCCCTGGCGGTGCCCACGGACGTCTCGGATCCGGAGGGCGTGCGCGCGCTGCTGCGCCGCGCCGCCGAGCCCGGGGACCACATCGACGTCCTGGTGAACAACGCCGCCGTGAACCACCGCGGTCCGGTCGAGAAGGCGGACCCCGCCGCCCTGGCGCAGATCGTGGACGTGAACCTCAAGGGCCCCATCGTGACCACGCGCCTCGCCCTGCCCTACCTGCGCCGCGCCGGGAAGGCCGCGATCGTGAACGTGGCCTCCATCGCGGGCCAGATCCCGCTGCCCGAGGAGGCCACCTACTCGGCCACCAAGTTCGGCCTGCGCGGCTTCAGCTTCGCGCTGGCCGAGGAGCTGCGCGGCAGCGAGGTGAGCGTCTCGGTGGTGTCGCCCGGCCCCATCGACACCGGCTTCATCAGCGACGACCTCGACAGCGTGCCGGACATCGTCTTCTCCCAGCCCATGAGCAGCGCCGAGGAGGTCGCGAAGGCGGTGCTCGACTGCGCGGGCGACGGTGCCGCGGAGCGCACGCTGCCGCGCATCACCGGCGCCCTCGCCACGGCGGGCTACCTCGTGCCCCAGATCCCGCGGCTGATCCGCCCGCTGCTGGTCGAGCAGGGCCGCCGCGCCAAGGCGAAGTACCGCGAGCGCAGGCAGGAGCCGTAGCCGCCGTGTCCGATCCCGCGAGCCGCGAGGCGTCCCCGCCCGCCGGCGCCCTCGGCCCCGACCGCTGGGGGGAGGCGGTGGGGATGGAGGTGACCGAGGCCGGGCCCGAGCGCATGCGCGCCCGGGTGCTCGCCGACCCGCACCACCACCAGCCCTACGGCATCCTCCACGGCGGGGTGTACTGCTCCATCGTGGAGGGCCTCGCGAGCCATGGCGCCGGCCTGGCCGCCCGGGCCCGGGGCGCCGCGGGGATCGTGGGCGTCTCGAACCACACGGACTTCCTGCGCAGCCACTCCGAGGGCCTGCTCCTCGCCGAGGCCGAGCCCGTGCACGTCGGTCGCAGTGCCCAGCTCTGGCGGGTCGACGTGCGCCGCGAGTCCGACGGCAAGCTCGTCGCCCAGGGCAAGGTGCGCTTCCACGTGCTCGACGAGCTTCCCGGCGAGCGACGCGAGCGCACCCGGGGCCCCACCGGGTGAGCCCGAGCCCCGTCGGCGACGAGCGCCTCGAGCACTACTGGCGCGAGGGCTTCGTGGTGGTGCCCCGGCTCCTCGACGCCGACAGCCTCGCGAGGTGGTGCGAGCGTCTCGACGCGATCGTGGGCGGCGAGGTGGAGCCCGCCGACGGCATGCTGGTGATGCGCGACGTGATGGTGGCGAAGGGCGCCGTGCGTCCCTCGGACCGCCGGGAGGCGGTGGCCAAGCTCCAGGACTTCGAGGCCGACGCGGTGCTCTGGTCCTACCCCACGGACGAGCGTCTGCTCGACTGCGTGGAGCGCTTCGTCGGCCGCGAGGTCTTCTCGCTCCACACCATGCTGATCAACAAGCCGCCCAACGTGGACGGCCGCCACCCGCTGCACCAGGACCTGCTCTACTTCCCGTTCCGGCCCGCCGACGCGATCGTCGCCGCCTGGACCGCCCTCGAGCCGGTCACCCGCGAGAACGGCTGCCTGGTGGTGATCCCCGGGAGCCACCGCGGCGGGCTGCGGCGCCACGAGAACCCGGACTGGGAGCACGTCAACCTCGCCTACTTCGGCGCCGAGGGGGTCGGGCCCGACGCCGAGCGGGTGCACCTCGAGATGGATCCGGGCGACACCGTGTTCTTCCACCCCCTGCTGCTCCACGGCTCCGGGCGCAACCGCACGGCGGGCTTCCGGCGCGCCATCTCGGCCCACTTCGCGAGCCTCGCGTGCACCTGGGAGTGGAAGGGCGCCGACGTCCAGCGCCGCTACAAGGTCGTGCGCGGCTCCGGGGCCGGCGGCTGGTGGAACGGTCCGCGCAGCGACGAGCCCTCGGTGGACCCCCTCGACTACCTGCCGTTCCGGCGCGCCCCCGAGCCCCGCTAGCGGTCGCGCCGGGCACGGACCCGCCCCACCGCGGGAGCCCGACGCCTCCGCGGCGGTCGGCGGCCTGGGCCACGGTTCCCAGAGCCTCTCTCCCACGGCTACGCGAGGCCCGCAACCCGGGTGTGGCTCAGGTCTCGGCGCCCCGGTCGAAGGCACGCCGCAGTTTCTTCTCGAGACCGACCGAGACGTAGATGACCAGGCCGACGCCGGCCACGGCGGCCCATTCCTCGCCCCCGATCGGAGCCGTATGGAAGACGACATTCATCGGCGGAAGGTAGGTCAGGCCCAGCTGGAGCAGGAGCATCGTTCCGACGCCCAGCAACAGCCAGCGGTTGGAGAACACGCCGAGGGAGAACATGGATCGAGTGAGCGAGCGACAGTTGAACAGATAGAAGAGCTCTCCGATGACGAAGACGTTCACGGCGACCGTTCGGGCCTCGCTCTCGCTCGCCCCCGAGGAGAGGGCCCACTCGAAGAGACCGAAGGAGCCCGCGAGGAGGAGGATCCCCACGAACCCGATGCGCTGAAGGAGTGGCCTGGTCAGGATGGGCGCCTCCGGGTCCCGTGGCGGTCTCCGCATGATGCCCGCCTCCTTCGGCTCGAAGGCCAACATGAGCCCCAGAAGGACCGCCGTCGTCATGTTGATCCACAGGATCTGCACGGGGAGGATCGGGAGCACCGCCCCCGTCAGGACCGCAGCCAGGATGACGAGGCCCTCGCCGACGTTCGTCGGAAGTGTCCAGAGAATGAACTTGGTGAGGTTGTCGAAGACACCGCGACCTTCCTCCACGGCGGCCTCGATCGAGGCGAAGTTGTCGTCCGTGAGGATCATGTCGGCAGCTTCCTTGGCGACCTCGGTCCCTTCCAGTCCCATGGCGACGCCGATGTCGGCGCGGCGCAGTGCGGGCGCGTCGTTCACACCGTCGCCGGTCATGGCCACGACGTGGCCGCGCGCTTGGAGCGCCTGGACCAACCGGAGCTTCTGCTCCGGGCTGACGCGGGCGAAGACCGAGGCCGCTTCCGCGACATCGACCAGCTCACCGTCGGAAAACCCTGCCAACGAGGCTCCCGACAAGGCCCTCTCCGCGGCGCCCCCGAGGCCGATGGCCTGGGCGATCGCGCCGGCCGTGGCGCCGTGATCGCCGGTGATCATCTTCACACGGATCCCCGCGGACTGGCACGCCTCCACGGCCGGGACGGCCTCGGGTCGGGGAGGGTCCAGCATGCCCTGAAGCCCGAGGAAGGTGAGCCCCGCCGACACGTCGGCGTGGGCGAGGCCGTCGATCTCCGGTGGGAGCTCGGCGCGCGCGAATGCCATGACCCGCATCCCGCTCTCGGCCCAGGCGTGGGCGAGGCGCTGCGTGTCGGCGAGGAGGAAGGGAGCCTCGCCGCCCGAGGCGTCCAGAGCGTTGACGCAGCGAGGCAGGAGGCTCTCGATGGACCCCTTGAGGTAGGCGAGCCGCGGTTCGCCGACGCCGCCTTCGTGGAGCGTCGCCATGTATTGATGCTGGGACTCGAAGGGGATGGCGTCCAGGCGTGGAAGGGCCGACTCGATGTCGCCCTGAAGAATGCCCGCCTTGGCGGCGGCGGTGAGGAGGGCCCCTTCGGTGGGGTCGCCTTCCACCCGCCATCCGCTCCCGATCTCCTTCAGCGCCGAGTCATTGCAGAGTACGCCCGACCTGAGACACTCCAGAAGGCCACGGTCGCGCGCCGGGTCGAAGGGGTCGATGCTCCCGGATGGGGCGTAGCCGACCCCGGATACGCGATGTTCCGCGCCAGCCGCGAGGATCCTCCGGACCGTCATCTGGTTCTGCGTGAGCGTCCCGGTCTTGTCCGAGCAGATCACCGTGGTGCTCCCGAGGGTCTCGACCGCTGGAAGCTTCCGGATGATGGCGTGGC
This sequence comes from Myxococcota bacterium, assembly GCA_028277885.1. Classification (GTDB taxonomy): domain Bacteria; phylum Myxococcota_A; class UBA9160; order UBA9160; family UBA6930; genus JANQFK01. The sequence continues at coordinate 26,421 of JANQFK010000045.1, read as the reverse complement.
GCCGGGCCATTCGGCGCACTCCGATCGCGAGCGTGATCGTCATCGCAGCCGGAAGGCCCTCGGGGATGGCGCCCACGGCGAGGGCGACGGACGCCATGAGCATGTTGAGCCAGGTCTCGCCTCGCAGGACTCCGACGGCGAACGTCGCGCCCGCGAGGCCGATGATGACGTAGAGGAGCAGCCGGCTGAAGTCCGCGATCCTGCGTGTGAGCGGTGTGGCGAGCGCCTCCGACGAGGCAATCAGCGCGGAGATCCGACCGATCTCCGTCGCCTCGCTGGTGGCGACCACCACGGCCCGAGCGACGCCGTAGGTCACGAGAGTCGACGCGTATGCCATGTTCGCGCGGTCCGCGAGCGGCGTCCGCGGTGGGAGCTCCTCGATGCGCTTCGCCACGGGCAGGGACTCCCCAGTCAGGCTCGACTCGTCCACTTGGAGGTCCCGGCACTGCACCAGCCGCAGATCGGCGGGGACCCGGTCTCCGGATTGGAGGAGGACCAGGTCGCCGGGCACCAGGGAGGTGGCGGGAACGCGTTGCTTCTTTCCGGCCCGGACGACGGTCGCCTGGATGTCGAGCGTCTTCGCCAGGGCCAGGATCGCGTTGACGGCGTTCGACTCCTGGAGGAACCCGACGAGGGCGTTGACGAGCACCACGCCCAAGATCACCCCGGCGTCGACCCACTCCTGCAACGCCGCCGTGATCGCGCAGGCGGACAGCAGGATGTAGACGAGGGGCTGATGGAAGTGGAGCAGGAAGCGGACGAGGGCGGGCTGGGGCTTGCTGTCCGGGAGACGGTTCGGTCCGAATCGCTTCTGGCGACGCTCGAGCTCGAAGATGTCGAGACCGTCTTCGGGGCTCGTCTCGAGGATCCCGGCGACCTCCTGGAGAGGGAGGTGGTGCCAGTGGCGTCCGAGGATCGTTTCCACGTCGAGCTGCTAGTCCTGCTGGATCGACCGTATGTAGTCCGTGAGAGCGCGGCCGTGATACAGCGTCGTGAGCGAGCCGTAGCGCTCGCTTCGGTACCGGTCCTCGAACACGACACCCCACACGGGCATGTCGCGAGGCCCGTGCTCGGCGACGGCGCTGCGGCCATCGATGGTCGCCATGACGGCGGCTTCGTCGAAGCGTCCCCCTCCGCGTCTGGCGATCGTCGTGAGGTCCGAGGGAGTGCGCCGCAGGGATCCGGCCAGGGGACCGTCGCCCTCGCCCGCCGTGCCGTGGCAGGCCGCGCAGTGCCGCGCGAAGAGCATCCGCCCCGTGGGCTCGACCGCATCCCCGCGCTCCTGGCAGGCGCCGGCGGCGAGGATGGCGACGAGGACGCCGAGGGCGACACGCTTGCTCATGGGGTCGGCTTGCTCGAGCGGGCTGCGCTGGGTTGAGCGTCGCCCGGGAGCCTAGCGCTCCGGGCGGGTCGTCCCAGGATTGCAGGGACACGGACGAATCCGGAGTGGCCGCGACCCACTCGAAGGCGAGGCGTTGCGCCACAGCGGCGGACCGGGGTCCGGGCGGTTGCGGGCCAGGGCGACCCGCTGCCCCTGCCTCGTGGTTGAAAGTCCTTGCCTTGGATGCGGGATTCCATTGCGTCTCGAGCCGTGGGTCGGGCGAGCGCGGCCAAGGCGATGAATCGCCCCCTTCAGGGTGACCGTCCGCCGGCCGATCACACTGGGGAAAGCTTCTCGGTCGGCAGGAGCGCCGGCCACGGAGGGCGCGCCGTGACGTCGAGCGCCGGGACTCTCCCGACCCTCCCCGGACTGAACGCGTCGTCGCTTCGAGCGGCAAGGCCGACCTCTGCCGCCGGCCCCCCGGCCCGGCTCCCCGGCCGGGGTGTGCGTGGCCTCCTCGCCGGCGCCCGGTGTTCGGTCGTGGAGTGGGCGCTCGTCTCGGGGCGGGCCGGGAGGGATCGCCCATGAGCCTGGGCCATCGCGAGGGGCGAAGCCCCGAGGCGACGCTCTCCGAGATCGAGCGCAGCCTGAATGACCTTCCGATGCTCCACTCGGTCGTGGCGAAGCTTCTCGCCCTCGATCGTGAGTCGGACACGTTCTTCGACGACGTGGTCGAGCTGAGCGAGGAGGATCCTCCGTTCGCGATCAGGATCATCCGACTCGCCAACTCGGCCGCCTACGCACCTGCCCAGCCGATCTCGGTGATTCGCGACGCCGTCGCTCGCCTCGGCGCGCAGCAGATCGTGGGCGTCTCGACGGCCATGGCCGTCGCGAGGGTCTTCGTTCCCACCACGGCGAGCGACCGCTTCCTCTGGACGCATGCCCTCGAGGTTGCGTGCTGGGCTCGCCACATCGCGCGGCTTCTCGGGGAGTCCGGCCCCGACGCCGAGCTCGCGTACGTGTGCGGCCTGCTGCACGACATCGGCCGCTTCATCATGCTGGAGAAGGCGCCGAAGTCGATCCAGGCCGTCGACGAGACGGAGTGGGCCTCACCCGAAGGACTGATCGAGGCAGAGATGCAGCGCTGCGGCTTCGACCACGCGCAGCTCGGGTGGCGCGCCTGCGGGATCTGGGAGCTTCCCGACGAGATCGCAGAGGTCGTTCTCCACCACCACGACGCTGGCGGCTCCCTGGCGCCCCTCGTCCTCGCCGTTCAGCTCGCCGATCGCATCAGCATCCAGAACCTCCGTACGCCCGAGTTCTGGCGGGGCGACCCGGGCGAGGTGGAGTGCCGGTTCCAGGATCTCGTCGATTCGGTTCACGGTGCTCCGACCGTCTCGGCGCGGAGGCTCGCCGACGATTCGGAATCGGTCTTCGCGGAGAGCGCTCGACTCCTGGGGGGACTCGCACTGGCCGCCGCCCCGTAGCGAGCGCCCTCGATCGGGGCACCCTGCGCCGATCCGACGAGGCCCGCGAGTCGCAGACCCTCCCTTGCGGTCCCTTGGCGACCGGCAGCTCGCGTGACATCCTCCGGCCGTGCGCTTCACCCGCCGCGACTTCCTGCGCTCCGCCGGCGCCGCGGCCGCCGTGGCCGGGCTCGGCTGCCGCGGGCTCGGTCGCGAGGGACCGGCGGCTCCCGTCTTCCAGCACGGCGTCGCCAGCGGCGATCCCCTCGCGGACCGCGTGATCCTGTGGACGCGAATCACGGCGCCGCCGCTGTCCCGGGTGCCGGTGCGCTGGCGCATCGCGAAGGACCCGGAGCTGCGCGAGGTCGTGGGCTACGGGGCGGTGGCGGCGGGACCCGAGGCGGACCACACCGTGAAGGTCGACGCCGAGGGGCTCGCGCCGGGGCGGACCTGGTACTTCGACTTCGAGAGCCAGGGCCAGCGCTCGCCCGTGGGCCGCACGCGCACGCTTCCGGTGGGCGCGGTGGAGCGACTGCGCCTGGCGGTGTGCTCGTGCTCCAACCATCCCCAGGGCTTCTTCAACGGCTACGCCGCCATGGCGCGGCGCGACGACCTCGACGCCGTGGTGCACCTGGGCGACTACATCTACGAGTACGGGGAGGGCGGCTACGGCTGGGAGGAGGGCCTCGCCCTCGGCCGCGTCCCCGACCCGCCGCGCGAGGTGGTGAGCCTCGCCGACTACCGGCGGCGCCACGCCCAGTACAAGGCCGACCCGGACCTCCAGGAGGCCCACCGACGCCATCCCTTCCTCGCGGTGTGGGACGACCACGAGAGCGCGAACAACGCCTGGAAGGACGGCGCCCAGAACCACGACGCCTCCGAGGGCGACTGGGCGGCCCGCAAGACGGCGGCGGTGCGCGCCTACCACGAGTGGATGCCGACGCGCCGCACCGGGCCGCTCTACCGCAGCTTCCGCTACGGCGACCTCGCCGACCTGCTGCTGCTGGACACGCGCCTCGAGCGAGACGCCCAGGCGGCCCGGGACGACGCGGCCGCCATCGCGGAGCCGGGCCGCTCGCTGCTCGGCGCCGAGCAGGAGGCCTGGCTCGAGCAGCAGCTGTCGGCCTCCCAGGCCGACGGCGTCGCCTGGCGCGTCCTCGGCCAGCAGGTCTTCCTCGGGCACCTGGCCCTGCCGGGGGCGGCGCCGAACCCCGATGCCTGGGACGGCTACCCGGCCAGCCGCGAGCGCCTGTTCGACCACGTCGAGTCCGCCGGCATCCGCGACCTGGTGGTCCTGACCGGCGACGTCCACAGCTCCTGGGCCCTCGACGTGGCGCGCGATCCCTTCTCGCCCGACGCCTACGACCCGGCCACGGGGCGGGGCGCCCTGGCGGTGGAGCTGGTGGCGCCGGCGGTGAGCTCGTCCGTGCTGGGGAGCTTCCCCGGCCTGCGCGCGAAGTACCGCGACGCCGTCTCGACCCACCCGCACCTGCACTTCATGGACCTCGATCACCGGGGCTACGTGGTGGTGGACGTGAGCCACGAGCGCACCCGCGCCGAGTGGTGGTTCCTCGAGACCGTGAAGCAGCGCTCCCTGGCGGAGCGCCTCGGCGCCGCCTTCGTGACCCGGCGCGGTGCCTCCCACCTGGTGCCCGCCACCGTCTAGGCGCACGCCCGCGCGGCGGCGGTGCCCTCGGGTACCCTTCCGCGATGCCCGAGGCGACGCGAGAGCTCGTGCTCGTGGGCGGCGGTCACGCCCACGTCCAGGTGCTGCGGCGCTTCGCCATGGATCCGCCGCCGGGCCTGCGCGTCACCCTCGTGGTGGACCGTCCCGTCGCGGTCTACTCGGGCATGGTGCCGGGCTTCGTGGCCGGCCAGTACCGCGCCGACGAGCTCGAGATCGACGTGCGGCCGCTGGCGAAGCGCGCCGGCGCGCGGGTGGTGGTGAGCGCCGCCACCGGGATCGACCCCGAGGCGCGCAGGATCCGGCTTCACGACCGCCCCGCCCTCGCCTACGACTGGGCGGCCTTCGACGTGGGCTCGACGGTGGCCGGCGGCGCCCTCCCCGGGGTCGCCGAGCACGCGCTGCCCACGCGGCCCATCGGCGACTTCGTGGCCCGGGTGGACGCGCTCGTCGAGCGCGCCTCGCGAAGCTCGCGGATCGCCGTGGTGGGCGCCGGCGCGGGCGGCGTCGAGCTCGCCTTCGCGCTGCGCGCACGCACCGGGGCCGAGGTCGTGCTGGTGGATGCCGGACCCCGCATCCTGCCCGAGCGCTCGGAGTCGCTGGCGCGGCGCGCGGCCCGGCACGCCCGGGCCGCCGGGATCGAGCTGCGCCTGGGCGCACGGGTCGAGGCCGTCGAGGACGGCGCGCTCCGGCTGGCCGGCGCGGAGGCCCTCGCCTGCGACGCGGTGGTCTGGGTCGCCGGCGCCGCCGCCGGGCCCCTCTTCCGCGACTCGGGCCTGCCCACCGACGCGGCGGGCTTCCTGCGCGTCGGCCCCACCCTCCAGGTGGTCGGCCACCCCGAGCTCTTCGCCGCCGGCGACTGCGCGAGCCTCGACGGCCACGCGCTCCCCAAGGCCGGCGTGTACGCGGTGCGCGCCGGACCGGTGCTCGAGGACAACCTGCGCCGCGTCGCCGCCGGACGGGAGCCGCGCGCCTGGCGGCCCCAGCGCGACTACCTGGTGCTCCTCAACACCGCCGACGGCGCGGCCCTGGGCGAGAAGTGGGGGATCGCGTTCGGCGGCCGGCGCGTCTTCGACGGGAAGGACCGCATCGACCGCCGCTTCGTGGAGCGCTTCCAGGTGCTCGGCGACGACGGCGCGCCGCGGCCCGGCTTCCCCGAGATGGCGGGCATGGACGCGGACGAGATGCCCTGCGGCGGCTGCGCGGCGAAGGTGGGCGCGGCCGCGCTCGCCGAGGCGCCCGGCCGCCTGCCGCCGGCCGACGACCCCGCGGTGGTGATGGGGCTGGGCGCGCCCGACGACGCCGCGGCCGTCGCGACGCCCCGCGGCGACCTCGTGGTCGCGAGCCTGGATGCCTTCCGGGCCTTCACCGACGACCCGTGGCTCGTGGGCCGGGTGGCGGCGGTGAACGCGGCGAGCGACCTGTGGGCGAAGGGCGTGGCCCCGCGCTTCGCCCTCGCCCAGGTCCAGGTGCCCGACGCCGAGTCCGATCGGGCCGACGAGGTGCTGTGGCAGGTGCTGGCGGGTGCCCGCGCCGCCTTCGACCCCGAGGGCGTCACCCTGGTCGGCGGCCACAGCACCACGGGGCCCGACCTCCAGGTGGGCTTCGCGGTGCAGGGGTTCGGCGAGGGCCCGGACTCGCTGCTGCGCCAGGGCGGCCTGCGGCCCGGCGACCGGCTGCTCCTCACCAAGCCCCTCGGAACCGGCGTGCTGCTCCACGCCGACATGCGCGGGCTCGCGCGCGGGCCATGGATCGAGGCCGCCGTCGCCTCGATGCTGCGCAGCAACGCCGCGGCGGCCCGGGTGGCGCGGGCGCACGGCGCCAGCGCCGCCACCGACGTGAGCGGGTTCGGGCTGGCGGGCCACCTGCTCGAGATGCTGCGGGCCGCGAAGGCCAGCGCGCGCCTGGGCCTCGGCGCCGTGCCGCTGCTCCCCGGCGCCGCCTCGCTCCTGGCGCGGGGACTGCGGAGCACCTTCCACGCGCAGAACGAGGAGGGCCAGGCGGCCGGCGCGGTCGTCGACACGGAGGCGGCCTGCCCCGAAGAGCTCGCGGCGCTCTTCGACCCCCAGACTTCCGGAGGTCTGCTGCTCGGCGTACCGGCGGACCGTGCGGATGCCGCCCTGGACAGCCTCCACGCGGCGGGCGATGCCGCGGCGACCTGCATCGGCGAGGTGGTGCCTGCCGAGACCGGCGAGGCGCGCCTCGTCGTGGGGGCCTGAGCCCACCCGAAACCGACCGAGCCCGCCGGGGGCTGTCTGGTACACTCCGCGGCTCTGGCCCCCGGGGCCGGAGCGAGCCTCTCCGTCGAGCCAACGAACGCCACCCCGTTCACTCCCTCCATCCGCGCGCACTCCGTCGCTCCAGAAGGAATCGCCCGATGCTCGCCTACCGAGACTTCGTCCCGAGGATGATCACGCCTGCTGCCCGCATGCAGCGTGCGGAGTTCGAGAGCCTCCAGACCGCCCTCGACGACGGCAACGACTGGGTGAAGAGCAACGACGTCGACGTCGTGAACGTCGAGACCGTCGTGCTGCCCAACATCCACCACCCCCACGAGGAAGGCTCCGAGGACGTGGACCTGCGCCACGACGACGACTTCGTCCACACCCAGTGGCACCAGTTCGTGCGCGTCTGGTACCGGAAGTCCTGAGCGCGGGGGCCGGCGTGCGCCTCGTCTCCGCCCTGCTCGCCGCCGCGGTCGCCGCGGGCGGCGTCGCCTGCCAGGCCCCGCCGCCGCGCGGATTGGGCCTGCACGCGCGGGGCCACGCGGTGCCCCAGCGGCGGGCGAGCGAGGGCGTGTGTGCCGACCTCGCCTACACGTTCCGGCTGGTGGCCCAGCAGCGCGACCTCGGGGTCACCAAGCAGGAGCAGATCGAGGCGACGCGCAAGATGGTCCGCAGCCCCTTCGTGAGGCAGAAGGAGCGGACCCTCGGCCACCTGCTCACCCTCGTCGATCTCGTCTACCTGAACGACGAGGCGAGCGCCCACGAGATCGAGGGCTACGTGCTCGAGAACTGCGTGGTGAGCGAGCAGGGCCACGCGGTCCTGAAGCGGCTCTGGCCGGTCCAGTAGGCATGACCGTCGGCCGGGGATCGCTTCCGGGGGCCGCCGCCCTCGGCGCCCTGCTCCTCGCCCTCACGGTGGCGGGCGCGCGGGTCTCGAGCGCCGAGGGGGCGAGCTTCCACGCCCTCGGCGACCTTCCCGGAGGCGAGTTCCGCAGCGAGGCCACGGGCGTCTCGGCCGACGGCTCGGTGGTGATCGGCTCCTCGGTGATCGACGACGTCGGCCGCACCCAGGCGTTCCGCTGGACCCGGGAGGGCGGCCTGGAGCGGCTCGGCTCCCTGCCGGGCGGCGCGGCGCGCAGCGCCGCCACCGCGATCTCGGCCGACGGCGGCGTGGTGGTGGGCGAGAGCGCGTCGGACTCGGGCAGCGAGGCCTTCCAGTGGACCCGCGAGGTGGGGATGCTCGGTCTCGGCGACCTGCCTTCCGGCATCTTCTCGAGCCGTGCCACGGCGGCCTCGGCCGACGGCGCCATCGTGGTCGGCGTGGGGCAGTCGGTCATCGGCACGCGGGCCTGGTCGCGCGCCTGGCGCTGGACCCGCGAGGCGGGAATGGTGGATCTCGGCGACCTGCCCGGCGGGATCCTGGTGAGCTCCGCGGCCGACGTCTCCGACGACGGCACGGTGGTGGTCGGGCTGGGCTCGGCGAAGTCGGGCTCCGAGGCGTTCCGCTGGACCTCCGAGGGCGGCATGAAGGGCCTCGGCGGCCTGGCGCGGCGCGGCTTCCGGAGCGCCGCGCGCGCGGTCTCCGCCGACGGCGCCGTGGTGGTGGGCTACAGCGAGTCGGGCTCGAAGCGCCTGGGGTTCCGCTGGACGCGGCGCCGCGGCATGCGGAGCCTCGGCGACCTGCCGGGCGGCGAGGCCGGGAGCGACGCCTTCGACGTCTCCGCCGACGGCGCGACGGTCGTGGGGAGCAGCCACTCCGCCGGCGGCGAGGAGGCCTTCGTCTGGAGTGCCAGGCGGGGAATGCGCGGCCTTCGTGCGCTCCTCGTGGAGACCCACGGCCTCGACCTCGAGGGATGGCGGTTGGTCGCCGCCCGGTCGGTCTCGGCCGACGGCCGATGCATCGCGGGCCATGGCGTGAACCCGGCCGGCCAGCGCGAGGCCTGGCTCGCCGTCCTCCCCGAGTAGCCCTCCAGGATATCGAGTTGGTTTACCCACGCTTTTCATGTGCCGATCGCGTTACGAAATCGAGAAGCTTTTCATTGAAAAGACACGATTCCGTCGTATGATCGGAGTCATGAAGCAGATGACCGACAGTCGCATTCGGGACGGCTCCGCGCTCTTCGGGATCGTGGCCGGCTTCGCGCTCCTGATCCCCGGCTTCCTGTCGCCGGAGATGCGCGTGCTCATCGTCCCGGGCTTCGCGCTGCTGCTGCCCAGCCTGCTCTACACGATGCGCTGAGCAGGCCCCTGGCCTCCTAGGAGGCCGACCCAGGATGGGTCGGCTTCCGCCGCAAGGCGAGCCCGAAGGGCTCGCTCAGCTAGGAGCCGCTGGGGACCACCTCGACCGCGATCCGCCGGCGCCGGCGGGGTCCGTCGAGCTCCACCAACATCAGGCCCTGCCAGGTTCCCAGCAGCAGCTCGCCCTCGTCCACGATCACCGTCTCGGAGGGGCCCAGGATCGAGGCCTTGATGTGGGCGTGTGCGTTGTTGTCGACACGGTCGTGGAGCCAGCCGTCGTGGTCGGGCACCGCCTTCTCGAGCGCCTTCAGCAGGTCGAGCCCGATGGCGGGGTCGTCGTTCTCGTTCACCACGATGGCGGCGGTCGCCCCCAACACCATGACGTGACACAAACCGCGTCTCACCCCGGAGTCGCGCACCAGCTCGCCCACCGTGTGGGTGATGTCGAGGCACTGGCGCGCCTCGAGGGTCTCCACGTCGAAGAACTGTGCCATCTACCCCCACTCCGTCATCTTCACGCTTCACACTGCATCGTCTGCTCACCCAAAAGCCACGCGAGATCGGGCACCCGGGCGCCACGAGTGCTGCAGACGGTCGACGAAACGTCGACTCCCCATCACAGGACCGACGCCGATGGCCGCTAGCTTCGCCCAGTCGCCCGACCCCTGCACCATGAAGCCCCCGATCGGCGAGCAGTCTGCGTGCGCCTGCGATCCGTCGATCCGTCGCGTCGGATCGGGCGGGAGCATGCTCGCGGTTTCGCTTCTCCAGCCGCTGGACGGCGAGTGGCTCGTCCGTCACGGCTCCCTGGGCCCGCGCCGCCTGCGTCGCGGGGAGCTGCTCGTCGTGCGCGAGTCCTACCTCGTCGAGGCCTCCCCGCTGGCGGGGAGCGAGGCGCTGCTGTTCTTCGCGCCTCCGGACTGGGCCACCCGCGCCCAGCACCTGGCGCGCATGGACCGGAGCAGGCGGCCGGAGCGCACCTGCGTGGAGCCGGCCGACAGCGACGTGGCCCGCCGCGCCGGGCGGCTCCTGGCCGAGGGCCACATCCGCGCGTGCAGCGCCGAGGCCGAGGACGAGATGGCCTCGGCGGTGCGTCACCTCGCGCTCCTTTCGATCGCCCGGGAGGCGCGCAATGGGCTCGACTGCGCCATCCCGGAGGGGCCATCGAGCGGCTCGAGGCACAGGTCCGACCTGCTCCGAGTGCTCGAGGCCTTCGAGGAAGAGGAATCGCTCGAGGATTGCTCGCTCGAGCGCTTCGCGGAGCGCCTCTCGCTCTCTCCACGCCACGCCTCCCGCCTGTTCCGCCAGGAGCTCGGCTGCACGTTCAGCGACTACATGCTGAAGCTTCGCATCGATCGCGCCAAGAAACTGCTGCTCAGCACCGACCAGTCCGTCACCGACATCGCGATGCTGACGGGCTGGGGATCCCTCAGCCACTTCAACGCGACCTTCCGGCGCCGGGTCGGCGCGACCCCGTCGGAGTTCCGGAGTCGGGCCGCCTGACGCGCCGTGCCCGCGCTGCCGCACCGCCAGCCCGGCGTTATTCTCCGCGCGTATGAGGCTGCTCCGAGTCGCTGCCGCTCTGCTCGCCGTCCTCGCGACCGGGCTGCCTGCGCGCGCCGAGGGGCCCTCCACGGCGCCGGCCGCCGTGCTCGAGCTGCTGCCCCCCGCGATCCGCGCGCCCGGTGCGCCTTCGGGTCTCTCCTGGGTGCGCCAGGGGCGGCCGGGCTCGAACGGGGACCGGGGGAGCCATCTCATCGAGATCGTCGAGGATCCCGGGGCCGGGGACGCCGGGCGGGAGTGGCTCGAGGTGGAGTACACCATCGACCCCGAGCTCGACGCGCGCGTGGGCGCGATCCTCTCCAGGGCGGGCGTCGGCCTCGGTCACGTGATCCTGATGGATCCCCGGAGCGGCGAGGTCTTCTCCTACGTCTCCACGGACCCCGCGGCGTTCCCGGCCACGCGCACCTACCCCACCGCCTCGCTGATGAAGGTGGTCACCGCCGCCGCGGTGCTGCGCCACAAGCCCGAGGTCGCGACCCAGGAGTGCCGCTACGTGGGCAGCCCCTACCGGGTGTGGCGCGCTCACCTGGACACGCCTCCGGCCGTCGGCGACGTGGACTCGTTCCGCCGCGCCATCGCGATCTCGAACAACCAGTGCTTCGCGCGCTTCGCGGTCCGCGATCTCGGCGAGGACGCCCTGCTCGCCGAGGTGCACCGCGTGGGCCTCCTCGAGTCGCCCGCCGTGAAGCACCCCCCCGGCCGGATCGAGCCCATCGAGGACGCCCTCGACCTCGCCAATCTGGGATCGGGGCTCGCGGGCTCCTTCGTCACTCCCCTCGGCGCGGCGCGCTTGGCGTCCCTGCTCGCCGAGGGAGATCTGGTGCGGCCGTACTGGGTCGCCCGGGTCCGGGACGCCCACGGCGACCCGCTCGAGCTGCCCGAGCGGGAGGCGCCGCGCTCGGTCTGGTCCGGGCCGCTGGCCCGGGACCTGCGGGACCAGATGGTGGAGGTGACCGCGCGGGGCACCGCGAGCCGCGCCTTCCGGAGCGGCGACGGCAGCCCCCAGCTCGACTCGATCCGCGTCTCGGGCAAGACCGGTACCCTGAGCGGCACGGACCCCGACGGCCGCTACCAGTGGTTCATCGGCGTGGCTCCGGCCGAGGCGCCGCGGGTCGCCGTCGCCACCGTCGTGGTGAGCGATCCCGAGGCCGGCACCAGCGCCTCCGAGATCGCCGCCGCAGCTCTCACGGCGGTCTTCTGCGAGGGCGAGCACTGCGAGGTCGCCCAGGCGGAGCGGCTCGAGCAGCGGCGCGCCCAGCGCGCGGCCGCCGAGGCGGAGCTCGAGCAGAGCCTGCGGGAGCTCACGGAGCTCGACGCACCGCCGCGCCCCGTCGAGGTCGCGGAGCTCGAGTTCCCGCGCAAGCTTCGCCGCCGCGAGGTGGAGGGCCGCATCGTGCTGCGGGTGCGCCTCAGCCGCGAGGGCCGCGTGCTCGACGCCCGGGTCGAGAGCTCGGATCTTCCGGACTTCGACGAGTTCGTGGTGGAGTCGGTGCGGAGCTGGCGCTTCACCGCGCCCACCTGGCGCGGTCGGCCGATCGAAGCCACGGCGAGGCTCCCGATCCCGATCAAGATCGGAAGGCATTAGGCCCGGCGGCAGACGTCGCCTCAAGGCCCCGAGGCGGTTCGGGTTTTCGCGGAGCAGCGAGCCCGGGCCGCGCAGACGGCTTCCGCGAAGCTCGTCCGAAGCTTCACGAGAACGTCAAGCAGGGCTCCCCATCTGACGATCAGCCGGAGACGGCGTCGTTCTGCGGAACGCACCGGTCGTCGGCATGAACAGAGCCCTCTTCGTCGTACTCGCGCGCGTGTCGATCGCGTGCGCCCTCCTCGGGGCGCCGACGGCGGCGGCGTCCGCCGAGACGCTCCAGCTCCGGCCCGCCTACCGGCCGGGCGACCGCTACTCGCTCTCCCTCGGCCGCTTCACCGAGACCGAGGCCTCGACCCTCTCCCTGGTGAGCACGCGACGGCAGTTCTTCGAGGACGTCGAGCTCCGCTACGACGCGCAGGTGGTGATCCTGGAAGTCGACGACGTGGGCCGCCCCCTGCGGGAGCGCCACGAGGAGGTCCGCCTGACCTACGTGCGCGGCAACCGGCGCGGCTCGCTCTTCGGCCCGGGGACCGCCTACGAGGTGGAGCGCCGCGACGGAGGCGACGTTCGCCTCTTCGTGGACGGCGAACGCGTCGGCCGACGCGTGGAGCGCGTCGTCTCCGAGCTGCTCGAGACCCGGTTCGATCACGGCCCGGGCCCGGCGCTCTTCGACCCGGGCCGTCCGGTCGAGATCGACGAGTCCTGGGAGCTCGATCGGGGTCTCGCGCGACGCTTCCTGCGCCGTCAGGGAGTGCGTGCCCTCGGCTTCGACAGGCCGCTCAAGGCCACCCTGCGCCGGCGAGACGGGCGCCTCGTCGTCGTCTTCCACATCCCGGTGGACTGGGTGACCGTGAAGCCGCTCCCGGCGTCGGCCCTCGCCTCGAAGTCCCATGCGTATCTCGAGGGCCAGGTGCGCCTGCCGGGCGAGTCCGGGATCGGTCCGATCACGTACTCCTCGAATCTCGACCTGCGCCTGAGCGGCCGCGTCGGCGGATCCAGCGCGTCCCGCGCCCGGTGGGCGATCCGGCGCCACCAGAGCTCGGACCAGACGACCGGGCCCGTGCGAAGGGGCACCGGCCGGGACCGCCCGCGCAGCGACGGCATCGCGGCAGCCTACGTCCCGATCTACGGACCCACCGCGACGTCTCGGTGAAGATGGGGCTTCCCGGCTGGTCCGGCCGGCTGCCCGCGCGCTAGGGTGCCGGATGGTCCGGAGCGCCGAAGCGCGCGTGGAGCCCCCATGAGATCCACCCCCTCGCGAGCCGTATCCGCCTTCCTCTCGGCCGCCCTCGGAGCGAGCCTGGGCTGCGCGATGGTTCCCGCCGGGTGTCCCGAGGGATACGCACCCGAGGTGTGTCGCGACCCCGGGGCACTCCTCGCCCACGCCGACGATGCGATGAAGAAGCGCGACCACGAGGAGGCTTTCCGCGACCTCAAGCTGATTCGCACGCTCCACCCCGGCAGCACCGAGGCCAACGACCCCGGTCACTACGTCGCCGCGACCAAGCTCTTCAAGCGGCTCTGGTATCGCGACCGGCTGAAGCCCGACTCGCCCTGGCTCGGCACCGAGAGGGACTTCATGTTCGGGTGGCTGGAGAGCTACTACGAGAGCGACTCGTACCCCAGGACCGAGACGGAGCTCCTGCTGGTCGGGATGCCCTATGGCTTCTACCGCCAGTTCGAGGCCTACCGCGCGACCCGACCCGCCATGGCGCGCTTCCCGCTCCGCGCTCTGGAGGACAACGGAAAGGTCCAGAGCGTCTCGCTGTCGAGGAGCGGCGACTAGCCGAGCGAGCCCCCTTCGGGCTCGCTTTGCCGGCGGAGGCCGACCCATCCTGGGTCGACCTCGGGCCTCAGGGCCCGTCGCTGGCGACGACCTCGGCGGGGGAGGTCGCCCGGGCCGCTTCGAGCGCCGCCTCGATCCGGGCCGACGAATCCGCGTCCAGGGAGCCCTCGAAGAGGATCCTTCCCTCCGGGCTCTGCAGGCTCACGGCCGGCAGCTCGAGCTCGTCGCCCAGCAGCGACGGGCGGTAGACCTCCGCGAGCAGGGAGGGCATCAGGAGCGCCTTCCAGCCGAGGCGTCGCAGGTCCCCCGCGACCTCCGCGTCCCGGCGCGCGCCCGGGTTCCGGGGCAGCAGCACCGTCGCGAGTCCCTCGCGTCCGCCGAGGGGAGCCAGACTCGCCGCGAGGCGGCGGAGGCTCTCGGCACTGGCGTCGCCGAAGACGCAGAGGAAGGCCCGCTCGTCGAGAAGGCTCGAGAGCTCGACCCGGGGAACGTCCTCCCGGCTCGGGTCCTGCAGCCGCGGACCGATCGCCAGCACCAGGTTCGGGGCGTGCTTGTCGCTCTCCCCGGTGCGGATCCGGTTCGCCCGGGACACGAGGTCCGTCGCCGCCACGGGAAGGGAGTGGCGGCCGTCACGTCCGAAGTCGATCGTCGCACGCCCGGCGCCGTCGACTCGGAGCAGGACCCCGACCCGGCCCGCCTCGAGCGCCTTCGCCTCCGCGTCGGAGCGCCAGGGGCGCAGCAGCGAGACCCGGTACGGCCAGAAGCGCTCGCTCGCGGCGAGGTTCCGCTCCGTCACCACCGGGGCCGCAGGATCGGCAGCCTCGTAGACCGGAGGCGTCTGCGCCGAGCCCGCGACGGGGAGGGCCACCAGCAGCAGCATCCGGGTGAGCAGGCGCATCGAGGGTCCTCCGTGGAAAAGGGGAGAGCCGCTGCCCGGGGCGGCGCCCGGACAGCGGCTCTCGGTGGCTCGGATCCTTCGTCGCGCTAGGCGGTCCGGCGGCGAGCCGCACCCAGGCAGCCCAGGCCCGCGGCCACGAGCAGGGCGGTGCCGGGCTCGGGGATCGCGGACAGGTCGGCCGAGATCGCCACGTTGTCGATCACCGGCTGCGAGGAGCCCGCATCGAAGCCCAGCCGGATGAACGCCGACGTGGCGCTGCTGCCGGGCAGGGTGATGATGCCGCCGTTCCCGGTCGGACCGAACAGCCGGTCGTCCGCGTTCAGCGTCACCGTCGTCACGGGCACGAAGGTGCTGCCGTCGGTCGAGAACTCGACGTCCACGAGCGTGTCCGAGCCGCCCCGCGTCTGGCCCGCGAACTGGAACGCCCAGTTCTGGCCCACCTGGAGCGGGTCGACGTCGGTGAGATCGACCGCGAACACGATGTCGACCACGCCGGCCCCCCCGATGAGGGTGCTGCCGACCTCGAGCACGCCGTTGTTGTAGAAGTTCTGGCCCTCGCCGGGGAGCACGGTCGAGCCCGCCGCGTCGTTGAACCCGATCTCGGGCGTCGGCGTCCCGTTGACCGGGAAGTTCTCGCCCGAGGTCAGGCTCGTCGAAGAGGCGAACAGGTCCAGACCGAAGGCGAGGCCGACGGCGCTCGAGCCGTTCGTGGGGCTGCCGTCGTAGAACAGCGTGCCCAGGCCCGCGTCGGACCCTGCGCCCTGGGTGGGGTCCAGGTCCGAGAAGTTGGAGATCGTCTGGCCGTCCGAGGTGAAGGTCCCCGCCTCGGCGGCGGTGTCCACGAGCGTGCCGGCACCCTGGAACTGGGAGAACTCCCACCCGGCAACGAACACGTCGGTCCCGATGACCGGCACCGCCTGGGCGGAGCCCGCCACGGCCATCGAAGCCAGGATCGCGAGCAAGTGCTGGAATTTCATTTCGTTCTTCCTTCTGAGCTTCTTCGAGCTGGTGGAGCCGGTTCCGGCCCGCCCGCAGGCGGGCCGGAACCTTCAGGTGAGAGAACCGATCAGTCCATCAGGCCGCTGATGTCGAGCACCGTCCAGCCCTCCGTCCAGAGACCTCCGGCGGGATCGGTGGACAGGAAGGCGCCTCGCTGGCCGAAGGCCGGGTCCACGACCGGGAGGTTCTCGGTGCTCGTGACCGGCACGATTCCGGGACCGGGCACCGACGGACGCGGGTTGATGGGCGACGCCTTCAGCGCCGAGCACAGCGTGCCCGGACTCGGGCAGGCCAGGCCCTGCGGGTCGAAGGTGGTGTCCTCGTCCAGCAGACCGAAGAACGGCACGTTGTTCACGATGTTGCCGGCCACGACGCCGAGACCGGAGCCGGTGATCGCGTCCCCGTTCTCCAGCACCTGACTCTCGTCGCTCTGCGTACCGCAGGGGGCCGAGGCCGGGCCCGTCGGGCCGTTGGTCCAGGCGGCGATCGCCGCACCGTCGTCCAGCGTCGTGGCCCGGAACCGGATCAGGTCACCGTTGTCGTCGTCGCCGTTGGCACCGTCCTCTCCGTCGTAGTCCTGACAGATGTTGTCGTCCACGTCGAAGAAGACCCCGCCTCCGCTCGGCGGCGCCACGTTGAGGTTCTCCTCGGAACCGGCGTTCAGGAGCAGGCTGTTGATGATCTCACCCGCGAAGCCGTTGCGAAGGCGCACGCCCTCGTTGTCGGCCGTGGTGCAGACGCCGGTACCGATGCCCGTGCAGCACACCGGATCCGGCGCCCCGTCGCAGAGCGCGACGTTGGGGTCGAAGTCGATGTCCACCACCCGGACCGTGGGGGCACCCGGCGACGACTCCATCGAGTTCAGGTTGTTGCCCAGGGCCGTCCAGTTGAACACGAAGTTGTTGTGGAGCGGCACCGTGGCGGCCTCGGGGCTGCCCCCGATCAGGTCGTTGATGGAGTCCCGACCCGCGTCGTTGCAGTCGCCGATGCAGTCGTCGCCGTCGAACTCGCCGTGGCGGTCGCCCGAAAGGCTCCCGAAGGAGTTCCCGTCGCACTCGCCGTCCGGCGGCGCGGTCCCACTGTCGTTGTCGACCAGGTCGACGCAGTCGAGCGGGTTGAAGAAGGGCGTGACGGTGAGCGCGAACTGGCCCACGCCCGTGTAGCCCTGGTCCACGTCGAGCTGGTCGTCGCCGGCGAAGAGCACGTGGAGGTGGTCCCAGTTCACCGTGCCGCCGAACCACTCGAAGCCGTCGTCGAAGTTGGCGTAGACCTCGTTGAACCGGAAGGTCGTGCCGTCGCCGACGCCGGCGAGGGTGACGCCGTTCAGCTCGTTGCCGTCGCCGAGCTCGTCACCCGCGTGGCGCACCGAGACGTACTGGACGTTGCCCGAGTTGTCGTGGGGCTGAACGCCGCCGTAGATGGCGCGCTGCGTGGGATACCCGGGGACCGTGAGGCCCTCGACCAGGCCCGTGCCGAACTGCCCGCTGCCGCTCGAGCCCGCGAGGTTGGTGGGCGCCTCGCCGTTGATCACCACGCCGCCCCAGAGGGCCACGTTGGGGTCGCCGGCCGAGTTGAGGGGAGCCAGGGGGGCCGTCCGCGGCGAGGCATCGAGGAAGCTGCCCGCTCCGAGAGTGCACACGGGGGTGCCCCCGGCCGTGCCCAGGAAGTCGTCGGAGGTTCCCAGCACGCCGTCGCTGCCGACGCAGTCGTCGAGCTCCTCGGCGTCGCCGGGCGTCCCGGGGTTCGGATCCGGGGTGCCGTTGTCGGGGCAGAAGCAGCCCGCGGTGGAGTAGCCGGGCCACTGGTCCTCGAAGCCGTTGCCGTCGAAGTCGTCGGCGACGCCGTCGCCGTCGTTGTCCGTGGCGGCGGTCGTCATCACGATGACGCCCGTCGGGGAGGGCGTGCCGATGGCCTGGATCGTCCCGTCCTGGGTGACCACCAGTGCTCCCGGGGTGCCGAAGGGATCGCCGGTCACGACCGGACCGCTGCGGGGCTGGCCGCGCAGGGTGACGCCGGGGTTGATGACGATCTCGCCGCCGCCGGCCGCGAAGAGCGGGCCGTCGAGGATCACGGTGTCCTCGTCGTCGCCGAAGGTGCAGACGCAGTCCACGTTCGGGTTGCCGGCGCAGCCGGGAGGCGTCGCGGCGCCG
This sequence comes from Myxococcota bacterium, assembly GCA_028277885.1. Taxonomy (GTDB): domain Bacteria; phylum Myxococcota_A; class UBA9160; order UBA9160; family UBA6930; genus JANQFK01. The sequence continues at coordinate 8,506 of JANQFK010000045.1, read as the reverse complement.
CAGAGCGTCGGGTCGGCGGTCAGGTTCGCGTCGGAGACCACGCAGCCCGAGGGGGTCGCGCAGAACTCGGACGCGGGTAGCGAGGCCGAGAACAAGTCGAACGTTCTCACCGTCTGCGCGCTCGCGCCGGTAGCGAATGCTGCGGCCAGAGCGAGAGCAAGGAGCACGGAGCTGAATCTCATTTCTTCGAGGTCCTTCCGGTTTTGGTTTCTGTCCCATCCGTCTCGAGCTGCGCCGGAACGGATCCAGCGCGGTGGTGGGCGCATCCTACGAGGACGAGCCCACGCGGGCTTCCGACCAGCGGCCAACGACCTGCGGTTTCCGGACATGCAGCCGCGGCGTTTGCATGACGCCGGACTACGAATCCGTGAACCACGTGGGAGCAGTGCCCCCACAGTGGTGGCGCTTCATCCGATCGTCGCGGAATCGAGACGGGGGAGGCGCGGGGCGACCCCCGCGGGTGACGGCTCGGCTAGAAGGTGAGCGAGTAGGAGAGCGAGAAGGAGTAGTCGCGGCCGATCTTGAACTCGCGCTCGGAGACCTCGCCCGAGGTCTGCTCGGTGTCGTAGATGATCCCGCGAGTGCTGTCGGTGAGGTTCTTGACGCTGAACTTGGCGGTCCAGACCCCGCTCGGCGCGGCCTCGTCCGGGAGCAGGCCGAAGTCGGGACGGAAGCCGAAGTCGAGGGTCTGGCTGAGCACGAGGTCCACCTGGTGGAACTCGGCCGTGTAGCGATCGAGGGTGTAGCTGGTCGAGCGGCCGGTACCGGCCTCGATGCCCGCGTTCCCCGCGGCGTCGAGCACGTCGCTGATCGCGAACAGGGAGAGGGTCGCCCGGGTGCCCCAGCCCGGGTGGTCGAAGCTCAGGTCGGCGTTCGCGATCCACTCGGGCTGGCCGAACAGGCGACGGCTCTCCTCGAGCCGGTTGTAGCTCGCAACGGTCCCCTCGGGGGTGCGGAAGAAGACGGAGGCCCGGTCCAGCTCGAGGGGATTCCGGTCCACCTCGGCGTCGATCCAGGTGAAGTTTCCGCCGATCGAGAAGTACTCCATGAATTCGGAGCCCAGGAAGCCGAAGTGCTTCCGGCCCTCGACCTCGATGCCCCACAGGTCCGCGGTGTCCGGGTTGTTGAAGAAGGTCTGGTAGTCGATCCCCGAGCGGAGGTCGGTGGGATCGCGGATGACGAGGGTCTCGATGGGGTTGTCGATCTCCTTCTTGAACAGGCTCAGTGCGAAGAGGTCGCCGAGATCCCCCCAGGTGTACTCGACGCGGAAGTCGTAGCTCTCGACCTCGGAGAGTCCGAGCCGGGGGTTGCCGACGATGAGATCGTCGCTCCCCAGCTCGACCGAGGCGTAGAAGCCGAGCTCCCGGAAGGACGGGCGTGCGACGGTCTGGGAGTAGGCGGCGCGCAGGCTCAGGCCTTCGATGGGGCGGTAGCTGAGCCCGAGGGACGGGAGGTACTTCGTCTCGTCGATGACCCCGTTCAGCAGCCCCCGGGCCTCGTCCTCGCTGAGCAGATCCACGCAGCTCAGGCTCGCGAACCGGGGATCGGGCTCGCCGTTCGTGCCCCGGCAGGGGCCGCTCGGGACGCCGATGCCCAGGAGCTGGTCGTTGTAGGTCTGGGGGCGCTGCTGGTCGACCTCGCCGAGGGCCGGATTGTCGAGCCGGTCCAGGAACAGGAACAGGCTCGGGAAGGCCTGCGGTCCGGTGTTCAGGGACGGCCGGCCCGTGAAGGGATCGTTGTTGGACTCGATCAGGATCTCCTCGCGGCGGACGCCGGCGAGGACGTCGAACTTGTCCCAGAAGGTCGCCTTCATGCCCAGGCTGAGAGCGTCGATGTCCCGGCTGGACTCGTTGGTCGAGCGACGCCGGAAGCCGGACACGGTGCTGAAGATGGTGTCTCCGAGCTCCTCGAGGGTCGGGGCCTGGACCGCGAACTGGGAGTCGCCGTTCAACGTGGCCGACTCCAGGAACGTGGACTCCACGTCGCGGTCCGAGCGCTCGTACCAGCCGCCGCCGGTGAGCTGGAGGCTCAGCCAGTCGCCGATCTCGAACTCGTACTCGGCGTCCATTCGCGCGAAGTCCTGGGTCTCGGCGATCTGGTTGGCGCTGTCGATCAGCCCGCCGGCGTTGGTGTTGAACAGGCCGGGCGAGAGGGCGACGCGCGGGAAGCCCTCGTTGGCCGCCGAGGCGAACACTCGCGCCCCGAGGGCCTCCTCCTCCTGGGTGGTCTCGGCGGTGTTGGCGGCCCAGCTCAGCTCGAGCCCCGGGAGGAGGTCGAAGCGGTGCTCGCCGTTCAGCTGCTGCACCTTGAGCTCACGGTCGATGTCGAGGGACTTGGTCTCGAAGAAGGCGTTGTTCCAGTTCGGGCCCCGGGACGGCCCTCCGCCGTCGCGGATCTGGGCGATCCAGGTGCTGCTGGTGGCGAAGTCGCCGTTCGCACCACCGAAGAAGTCCTCGTCCGTGATGTCCTCGCCGGCCGCGGCCGCCGCCACGAGGGCGTCGTAGTCGACGTTGGGGAGGTAACCGTTCTCCTTGAGCTGCACCGTCTCCTCCTCCTTGCGGGTGCGGAAGTGGGAGGCGTCGATGCGATGGTTGCCCTCGCGGTCGATGTCGAAGCCGAAGCCGATGTGCTCGGTCTTCTGGTAGGCGCGCTCGCTCTCGGTGAGGTCGAAGAGCCCGTCGCTGAGGAAGAGCTCGCCGGTCGCGAGTCCTCCCGGGGTTCGGATCCGCTCGCGACGAGCGTCGCCCTCCCGGCTGATGTTCGGACGGATGGGCTCCCGACCTTCCTGGAAGCCGTCCCTCGTGCGGAAGTCGGTCTCCCGGGCGAAGAGACCCTTGTAGCGGAGCTCCCGCCCGAAGAGCTGGGTGCGCCCGCCCACGGAGCCGCCGAAGTCGCTCTCCCAGATGTCGTCGGCCCCGCGCCCCACCGGCGATCCGCTCTGGAACTCGAGGAAGCGGTCGTCGGCTCCCTCTTCGAAGCCGCCGCCGCCGTTCAGCTTCAGCCTGAGGGTCTCCTCGGGGTAGTCGTGGGTGACGATGTCGATCGAGCCGCCCGACGAGTTGCCGGGCGAGCTCGCCCCGAAGGTCTTCTCGACCACGAGGTTGCTCACGACGTCCGAGGGGAAGAGATCGAGCTGGACCGACTGGCGGGTCGGGTCCGGGCTCGGGATCGGGGCGCCGTTGTAGGTGGTGCTGCTGTAGCGGTCCTCGAGCCCGCGGATGATGGCGAACTGGCCCTCCACGACGTTGACACCGGCCACTCGCTTGAGCGCGTCGGCCACGTCGCTGGCGGCGAACTTGGAGAGGTCCTCGGCGCTCAGGATGTTGAGGAGCTGGTCCGACTCCATGCGCAGCTCGAGGCTCGTCATCATCTCCGAGACCGTGGCGGCTTCGACCACGAACTCCTCGAGCTCGAGCACGTCCTCGGACGCCTGGGCCGGAAGCGGCGGCATCGGGAAGTCGGCGCGGTTCACCTCGTCCGCTCGGACCTCGAAGTTCTTCATTGCGGACGCCCGGAAGCCGGCCTTGACGAAGCTCAGGCTGTAGCTGCCGGGAGGGAGCGACGGGAACTCGAAGCCCCCGTCGGCGTCGCTCACCTGCACCTCCTGGCGGGGGTCGCCTGCGGCGTCCTCCCAGGCGGCGATCACGGTGACGCCGGAGATCGGGGTGCCCAGGTCCCCATCGAAGACCCGGCCGCGAATCGTGCCCTCGCCCTCCCTCTGCCCCTGGGCCGCATCCGCCTCGTCGCCCAGGGCCGCGGCGCTTCCGAGGTCGCCGAAGACCTCCTCGAGGTCGCTCTGGCCCCGGGCGGGTGAGCCGGCGACCGCGACGGCCAGCAGCAGGACACCGAGCAGCCCGGGCGCCCACGGGCCGAGGGAGCCCCCGCGGGACCCGCGCCCTTGCGAAAGCCTCACGCGCCCGGGGCACAAGGAGGCTGTCCATGCCGCGGGGCATGCGCGCAAACGCGAGCGAAGGGGGGACATGGAGGCCTGAATCTAGGGAGATTCAAAGTTCGTCGAACCAAAGCTCTTGTGAGGAAATCGGGGCGATTCCGTGAACCGAGGGGGCGCCTCGAGGGCGGCGAGCAGTCAGACCGATCCCGGCCCTGCAGCGGGGCGTCGCGCCTCGAGGACACCGACCGCCGCACAGGCCGCCAGGGCAACCGCCATGGCCGCCCAGATGCCGAGAGCCACGGACCGCCCGCCTTCTCCACGCGCCTCGAGGACCTCGCGCGCGGCTTCGCGATGGGGCTCGATCGCCTGGGGACGCCCCTGCTGTCGGAACAGCCAGAGGAGGCGGAGGAACGCCCGCTCGTAGGTCGGACGCGCCTCGAGGGCGCGGCGCAGCAGCCCCTCGGCCTCGGCGAGGCGCCCCTGTTGGAGCCGCAGGGCGGCCAGGTTGTAGAGCGCCTGGGCCTGCCCCGGATCGAGCTCCGAGGCCCGCACCCAGTGGGGCTCGGCACGTGCGAGATCCCCCGTGGACGCGTTGATGGCGTTGCCGAGGTTGAGGTGGGCCTCGGCGACCCGCGGCGCGACCTCGATGGCGCGGCGGAAGTGTGCGATCGCGTCGTCGTGCCGCCCCTCGGCGAGCCGACGCGTACCCAGGTTGTTGTGGGCGATGAACGAGTCGGGCTCGCGCTCGAGGGTGTGTTCCCACAGGGTCTCGGCGTCCACGTAGGCGCCGCTCTGCTGCCAGGTCAGCCAGCCGAGGGCACCGACGGCCAGGATCGCGAAGGCTCCGACTCCGATGCGCGCCGTCCCCAGCGAGCCGGGCCGCGAGCGCGAGATCCAGTCGGGAAACGATGCGACGAGACCGGCCACCAGGGCCAGCACGGGAATGCAGGGCAGGTAGACCCAGTGGTCCGCGACGTGGGCGTAGCGCATTCCGTAGATGTCGAAGAAGCCGAGCACCGGGAACAGGCTCGCCACGAAGCTGCCCAGCCCGAGGATCCACGGACGGGCCCAGCCCTTCCGGAACCGCCACAGGACGAAGGCGGCGGCCACCAACGCGACGCTCGGCAGGTAGCTCACCCAGTACGCGGGGTCGATCTGCCAGCGCGGGTAGTTGAAGGAGAGGCCCAGGGGGAGCAACAGCTTGCCCACGTAGAACCACACGATCATCCCCGCCGCTGCGAGCCGCTCGCCGAGGCCCACCGACCAGGCGTCTCCTTCGGAGCCGATGAAGAAGTTCTCGAAGACGATGCTCGTGATCCCCGCGACCAGCGACATGGCGAAGAAGGGCGCCAGACGCAGGATCCTCCTCGACGTCCACGGCTGGCCGCGGAAGAGGTGGATGAGGACCAGGACCACCGGGAACATGACCGTCGACGTCTTCGACATCAGGGCGAGCAGGAAGGCTCCGCTGGTGAACGCATACCAGCGCGCGCGTCCGGTGTCTTCGAAGCGCAGCCAGCCCACCAGCGAGACCCCGAACAGGGTCGTGGAGAGGACGGCCTTGCGCTCGGTGAGCCACGCCACGGACTCCACCGTGACGGGATGCACGGCGAAGAGCAGCGCCGCGAGCTCCGCCCCCGGCAGCCGCAGCTGGCGCAGCACCAGCAGCACCAGCAGGGCGTTCAGCGCGTGGAGGGCCACGTTCGTGACGTGGGAAGCGAGCAGGTTGGGCCGTTCGCGCTCGTCCACTCCCCAGAGGTGACGCTCGACCCAGAACGAAGTGCGGGTGAGGGGCCAGTAGTTCCACACCGTGGAGCCGCCAGCGACGCCCACGATCCCGGGCTGGGGGTCCAGCCAGATCCGCCACCACCCGTCCTCGGCGCGGATCAGCGGATCTTCGAGGAAGTGGTCGTCGTCGTCCCAGACCGTGCCGTCGTGCCGCGTGTAGTCGTACGCGTAGGCGGGCAGGAAGACGACGAAGGTGAGGACCACGATGCCGAGGCCGAGCGCCCCCCGCGAACCCGCAGTGAGGCCACGGCTCACCGCCGGATGGCGTCCTCGACCCGGGCCAGGAAGCTCTCCACGCGGGGCTCGGGGCGGATGGCCAGCGCCCGGCGCAGGAGCCCCGCCGCCTCGCGGTACTCCTTCTGGGAGACGCGGAGCTGGGCGTGCTCGAGGAGGGCCTGGCGCTCGAAGGCCTCGAGGTTCTGGGCGCGCTCGACCAGCAGCAGCGCCTTCTCCACGTCGCCGTGGGAGCGGTGGTAGGAGGCCAGCTCGAGCAGCGCGTCACCGCGCGTGCCGTCGCGCTCCACGATGGACTCGAGGAGGTTGGCGGCCTCCTTCTTGCGCCCCTTGGCGCGGGCCACCTTGGCCTTGAGGGTGAGGACCTTGAGCTCCTCCCCGGTCTCGAGCTTCGCCGCGTAGCGCTCGTCGATGGAAGCCAGGATCTCGGCGGCCTCGTCGAAGGCGCGCGTCCGGATCAGCAGGTCGGCAGCGCGGTAGGCGGTGGCGTAGCTCGCGCCCTTCTCGTCCTGGCGGATCACGTCCAGGTACGTGTCCTTGGCGAGGTCGAAGAGGCCTTCGTTCATGTAGATGTCGCCGAGCAGCACCAGGCTGCTGGTCTGGGCCTTGCCCAGGGCGCGCACGGCCTCGAGATTGATGGCGGCGGCCCGCGGCTGCTCGAGGCCGATGTAGGCGTTGGCCTGGAGCATCCAGGAGGTGGAGTCCTCGGGGTTCTCCTCGATCAGCGTGTCAAAGAGCGCGACGGCCTCCTTGTAGCGCTCCATGGCCAGCAGCGAGCGCGCCAGGCCGAGCTTCCAGTCCCTCGTGTCCGGCTCCTGGAGGACGGCGTTGCGGTAGGCCTGCTCGGCGGCCAGGTAGTTCTCGAGGTTGACGTAGCAGTAGCCCATCAGGCCGTAGTTGCGGCCGTCGCGATCGCCCAGCTCGAGGGCCCTGCTCAGGTGCTCGACGCCGCCCTGGAAGTCTCCCTCCTGCACGAGCAGCAGGCCGAGGTTCTTGTGGGCGCGGCGGAAGTCCGGGAACTTCTTCAGGGCGCTCCGGTAGTGGGTCTTCGCGTCCTCGAGCTCGCCGTTCTGGAACTCGAGGTTCGCAAGGATGAAGTCGAGCGCCGCGCTGCTTTCGTTGCCGGTGGTGCCCTTCAGACGGGCCGCCGCCGCCTGGGGGTTCGCCTTCAGCAGCTCGAGCACCTCCCGGAGCATCTCGAGCTCCGTGGCGTTCACCTTGGGCTCCGCCCCGGAGAGGAAGCCGTAGCTGCCGAGGAACCGGCTCCTCCACTCGGGATCGCTGACGATGGAGTCGCCGCCCCAGGGCCGCGCCTGGGCGAAGGCCGCACCGGCGAGGCCCAGTGCGAGCAGGAGGAGGGAGAGCGTCTGGAGGGTTCTCTTCATCGCGGCGTTCCTAGTTGATGTTGATCGGGATGGGGAGCCGGGCCTTGGCCTTCACGGGCTGCCCGTTCTTGGTCGGGGGCGTGAAGCGCCAGCGAGCGACCTCGTTTCGCACGAAGTCGCTGAAATCGGGGAGCGTCGAGGAGTCCACCGTCGCCTCGACGACGTCCCCCTCCGGGCTGAGCCGGATCAGCAGCACCACGCGACCCCTCACGGCCTTGCGCTTCAGGCGGCGCGGGAAGTTGAAGCCCGTGACGCCGATCGGCCGCGGGATCTGGTCGAGGTCCGAGAAGTCCACGAAGTCCTCGGTGCCGAGGTCCCGGGCCGAGGTCCCGATGGTGGGCAGCGAGAAGTCGCCGGCCAGGGAGCCGCCGGTGCCGGGGTTGAGCGCGATCTCGAGCTGGTCGAGGGAGAGCTGGGGCGGCTCCTCGGCGAGGTCCTCGGGCAGCGGCTCCTCCTCCTCGGGGGGGGGCGGCGGCTCGTCCTCGATCTCCTCGATCTCCGGCGCCGCGTAGGCGACCAGGCTCTCCTCGAGCTGGTCCTTGGGCGGCTCGATCTTGCCCATCATCTGGGCCAGGGCCATCAGCACGAACAGCACCACCGCCATGCCGGCGCCCAGCAGCACGCTCAGGCGCAGCTCGGAGCGGGCCTCGGGCAGGCGAAAGGACTCGATGGGCATGGCGCGTCCGGCCGCTCCTAGTCGTTCCGGGTGGAGAGGCTGATCTTCTTGGCGCCGGCGAGCTTCACCGCGCTCCACACGTCGGAGAAGACGCCGTGGTCGGCGCGGCTGTCGGCTTGGATGATGACCGGAAGGTCGTCCTTGTTGAGGAGCTGGCGCACCCGGGCGCCTGCCCCGGCGACCCCCACCTCCTTGCCCCCGTACACCACCTTGTTGTCCGCCGAGACGGCGATGATGATGCTGTTCTTCTCGAGCTGCTCGTCGACGGTGGCGTCGGGCTTGAAGATCTCGATGCCGGGCTCCTCCACGAACACCGTGGTCACGATGAAGAAGATCAGCAGGATGAAGATGCAGTCGATCATCGGCGAGAGGTTGATCTCGGTCTCTTCCTCTTCATCGACGAGCCGCGAGTGTCGAGCCATGGCGTCAGGCCTCTTCCGAGAGCTTGAGATGGGTGAGCGTCAGGTTCTCGAGGCGGGCCAGCCGGGCCCCGAGGCCCTGCTTCTGGCGCTGGATCATCATCACGATGAA
>JANQFK010000038.1 GCA_028277885.1 Myxococcota bacterium | reverse complement strand
CTGGATTGCGAGCGCATTGGCGCCGTCCGTCACGCTGCCCACGTCGGCCCAGTTCAGGCCGCCGTCGCTCGAGTACTGCCAGACGCCCTCGGCACCCGGTGCGGCGTTGCCCACGATGGCGACGCCGGCGAGGGTTCCGTCCACGTCGCTGAAGCCGGCGCCGAACAGGCTGGTCACGGTGTCGCCGGGCGGGTCCGGGTCGTCCTCGTTCACCGCCGCGACGCTGCCGTCTCCGAGGCTCGGCGCGTCGTTGACCGCGCTCACCGCGATGGAGGCCGTGTCGGTGGCCGTGCTGAAGGGCGTCGGGTCGCCGTTGCTCGAGGTGTCCACCTTCGTGCCCTCGGTCCCGATGGTTCGGTCCCAGGCCCGGTAGCCGAAGGTCGGGTCGGGCGACTCCCCGTCGATCCCGTCGGGCACGAAGCGGACGAGGTCCGTGGAGCGGAGCAGGAGCGACGAGGAGTCGGAGACCGTCCCGACGTCGCTCCAGGCTCCCCCGCCGTTGAGCGAGTACTGCCAGGTTCCGCTGCCGCTGGTGAGGGCGGTGATCGCGATGCCCTCGGGATGCCCGTCGGGGTCGCTGATGGAGGCGCCCACGATGGAGGAGACCAGGTCGCCGCCGGGATCGAGGTCGTCCTCGGTGATGGGCGTGAGGTCGGGGCCGAAGGGCGTGAGGATCGGAGCGGAGTTCGGGTCGTAGGTGACGTCCAGTCGAGGGCGCTGCGAGACGGTGCCCGTCTCGGAGGAGCGGAAGTCCCAGCCGTCGGTGCTGTCGGTCACGATCACCCAGCCGTGGTTGGCCGCGCCGTCGAGCCAGGCCTGGACCGTCGCGTCGAGCCCGGTCACCGTGCGGGTCCCCGTGCCGCCCGGGCTCGGCACCGTTCCGTCGGCGACCGAGTGCGCCTCGTTGTCGTCGAGCTGGACCCCGCCACCGAAGTCGTTCCAGGTGAAGCTCTCGTCCCACGGATCGAGCATGCGGTGCAGCGCGATGGTGGCGGCGCCGTCGCTCGGGTCCGTGACCTCGAAGGTGAGCGTCGCCGAGGTGATCGTGGAGCCGGGAGGGATCTGTCCGGGACCGGTCCCGAAAAGACCGTCGAAGCGGACCAGCCCCTGGGTGGGACCTCCGCCGTCGTCGAGATCGATCGAGATCGAGGTGTTGGAGCCCCGGTCCGTGGTCGGGCTGGTCTGGTCGATCTGCGTATCCTGGGTGTCGGCGTAGCCGCCGCTGCCCTGCTGGAAGCTCGTGCTCGCGAGGATGCCGGCGAAGCCGGCTCGGGCCTCGGCGCTGAGCGCCAGCTCGGAGTCGATCTCGCCCACCGCGTGCTCGAGGATCCAATCGCCCCCCAGCCGCGCGGCCCCCGTGGCGTCGGTGCTCGCGGCGACGTCCACTCCCGTCAGGGCGGCGAGGGAGTCGACGAGCGAGACGCCGCGGGCTCCCGAGGCGAGGTCGCAGCCGTAGAAGAGCAGGTCGCCGTCGGCCGCGAAGGCCGCGCCCCACGCCGCGATGGCCTGGGCGTGACGGCCGAGGTCGGCCGAGCGGAGCCAGTCGTTGCCGAGGAGCACGGCCCCGTCGTCGCCGTGGGAGACCACGTGCACCGCATCCAGCTCGCCCCGATGAGCGGACAGCGCCTCGCCGATCTGCTCGACGCCGCTGCGCTGGGAGTCCAGGACCACGACCTCGAGCTGCCGAGCTCCGGCGCGGGTCCGCAGGTCGTCCACCAGGGACTCGTGGCCCTCCACCCCGGCGTCCACGAACACGAGCTCGCGTCGCCGCCCGGGGTCGGCCCCTTCGCCGGCCGGGCCTTCGTCGAGGTGGATCGCTTCGGGGTGGGCGCCCGCGTCCGCGACCGGGACCTCGACGGGCGCGACCACGACGGCGGCATCGGCGGAGAACAGGAGGCGTGCCTCCAGCTCCTCGATCAGCGGCTGCCGGCACGCGAGCGTGCGTGCGCGCTTCCTTCCCATCGCGTCCCCACACCCCTCCGACCCGCAAGAAGACCACCTCTTTTTCGGTCGGATTGGAAGGTGCGTTGAGCCGTGTGGGGGGGTGTTTCCCTCCAAGGGGCGCAGGGAACCCCTCTCCGGTGCGCAACGAGGGATCTCGAGTGCGCAGCGGAGGAACCGTGACCCGGATCACGGACCGCGCGACGGCGCGGTCGCGGTGGTCGCTACTGGAAGCGCACCTTGCAGCCCAGGCCCGCCGGGATGGCGTGGTCGGGGTTCGGCAGCTCGAGGCGCACGCCGAAGGTGCCGCTGGCGGCGTCGATCACGCCGTCCACGATGCGGACCGAGGCCGTGTGGCTGCCCTGGCTGGGCGCCTCGGGCGTGATCTGGGCCTGCATGCCGCGGCTGATCCGGCCGTAGTGCTGCGCGGGCACGATCACCTCGACGCGCAGCGGGTCGATGCGCGCGAGCCTCAGGATCGCCTGGTCGGTGACGAGCTCGCCCGGGGCCATCATGCGGTCCACCACCATGCCGTCGATGGGGCTCCGGAGGGTGCGCTGGTCCAGGCTGACCCGGGCGCGGGCCAGCTCGAGGTCCGCCACTCGCTTGCCGTTGCGGGCCTGCTCGAGCTCCATGGCGGCGAGCACGGCGTTGGTCTCGCCCTCGTCCTTGGCCTCCATGGAGATCGCTCGCTTCTCGAACAGCCGATCGTTGCGGCTCATGCGGCGCTCGCCGAGGGAGGCGTTGGCCTCCTTGGCGCGCAGCTCCGCCTCGAGGTCGGCGCGTGCCGCGGCCAGGGCCACGTTGGCGAGCTCGAGCTCCGAGTCCAGCTCCGCCAGGGCCTGGCCGGCCTCGACGAGATCCCCGCGGTCGACGTAGATGGTGTCGAGGACACCCTCGAAGCGCGTGCCCACGGAGACCGTCGTGTCCGGCTCGATCACGCAGTCGAGCTCGGGCAGCGGGCCCGTGCCCGCGCTCACCGCCGGTGTCTCGTCCTGGCCCGTCCGCGGACCGGCCTCCAGGCTGAAGGGCATGAGGACCAGCCCTGCCGTCGCCAGCACGAGCCGCGTCCCGCGAGCGAGTCGTCCCCTCCGATTGCGCGCCACGTGTCTACTCCGTCGGTCCGGCGAAGGCGAGTGCCTCTCCCAGTCGCTCGTCGAGCTGGCGAAGCTCCCGCCGCATCCGCACGTGTCGTCGCTCTACGGCGCGCTGTGCGAAATACATGAGCATTTCCCCTAGGATGCGTGGCAACGCCCGGCCCGGTGCGCGCAAGTTGCGAAGGAGCTGCCGCACCACGGGGCGGTAGAACTGGGACGGAAGCTCGTCGTCGAGCGAGAGGATTGCCTCGCAGCTCCCCGGGTCGCCCTGACGACCGCAGCGTCCGCGCAGCTGGCGGTCGATCCGCCCGGCCTCCGCCCGCTCCGTGGCCACGACGTGCAGCCCGCCCTGCTCGGCCACGCCCTCGCCGAGCCCGATGTCGGTGCCGCGGCCCGCCATGTTGGTCGCCACGGTGATGCGCCCGGGCTCTCCCGCACGCGCGACGATCTCGGCCTCGTGCTGGTCCTGGCGGGCGTTCAGGAGCTGGTGGGGGAGGCCCGCCTCCTCGAGGAGCGCCGACATGCGCTCCGAGGAAGCCACCGAGCAGGTTCCCACGAGCACCGGGCGGCCCTCGGCGTGCACCTCGCGCACCCGCGCCAGCACGGCGGGCCACTTCTCGGACTCCTTGGCGTAGACGACGTCGCGCGCCACCTTGCGCTGGCGCGGGCGGTGGGTGGGGATGCGCACCACGTCGAGGTCGTAGACCGAGGCGAGCTCCCCGGCGACCTCCTCGGCGGTGCCCGTCATGCCCGAGAGGCGCAGGTAGCGGCGGAAGAACTGCTGGTAGCTGATCCGCGCCAGGGTCTCGCGGCGGCCCGTCACCTCCACGCCCTCCTTGGTCTCCACGAGCTGGTGGAGCCCGCGCTCCCAGGAGCGGTCCGCCATGATGCGGCCGGTGTGGGGGTCGACGATCTGCACCTTGCCGTCGCGCACGATGTAGTCGTGGTCGCGCTGGAAGAGGTGCAGGGCCGAGAGCGCCTGGCTCACCAGCTCGACGCGGCGCCGCTCGCCGGACCAGACCGCCTCGAGCTCGTCGCCCGCGGTCTCCACGGCGAGGGCGAGGCGGTTGCGCCCGGCCTCGCTGATCTCGACCAGGCGCTCGTGCACCCGCACGCGGTAGTCCGAGCCTCGCTCGAGCCCCTCGGCGAGCTCGATCGCCTGGCGGTAGAGCCGCTCCTCCTGCTCGCACTCCACCGTCCGCGAGAGGATCAGCGGCGTGCGAGCCTCGTCGATCATCACGCTGTCCGCCTCGTCGACGATGGCGAAGCACAGGCCCCGCAGCATCAGCCGGTCGATGCGGGACTGGCGGGCGTGGAGGCGCTCGAGCTGGAGGGGCAGGCGGCCCCGGGCGTTGCCGCGCACGAGGCGGTCGCGCAGGTAGTCGAAGGCGAGCTGCTTGTTGGTCGCGTAGGTGACGTCGGCCGCGTAGGAGCGGCGGCGGGCGTCGGGGTCCACCACCTCCTCGGTCACGGTCCCCACGCGCAGGCCCAGGGCCTCGTAGACCGGCGCCATCAGCTTCGCGTCCCGCGCCGCGAGGTAGTCGTTCACGGTGATGACGTGGACCGGGATCCCCGCCAGGCCCGCGGTGGCGGCGGGCAGGGTGGCGGTGAGGGTCTTGCCCTCGCCGGTCTCCATCTCCGCGAGGCGGCCGCTCATCATCACGGCGCCGCCCAGCATCTGGCTCTCGTAGTGGCGCATGCCGAGGGTGCGGCCGGAGACCTCGCGCACCAGCGCGAAGGCCCGCGCCACCAGGGCCTCGGTGAGGCCCTCCTTGCGCAGGCGTCCCTGGAGCTCCCGGGCCAGGGAGCCGAGCTCCACGTCGCTGCGCTTCTCCAGCACCTTGCCCTCGGCGAGCGCCCGGGCCACCTGGGCACGGAAGGGGGCGAGGCGGCGCTTGCCGCGGCCGCGCAGCGCGTTGCGCAGGCGCGCGGCGCCGGCGTCGAGCCGGCCGGGCGGCGGATCCAGGCGCTCGGGGTAGGGGCCGAGGGTCGCCCCGGGGCGCAGGTCCCTAGACACCGAGCCGCCTCAGCAGCACGCGGCGCAGGGCGCGCCAGGCCTGGCCCGCCAGGGGCTCGGTGCCGTGGTCGAAGCGCACGTGGACGCGGCCGCCCACGTGGGCGACGGGCGCGTCGTCGGGCAAGCCCACGTCGAACTGGAAGACCGTCGCCAGGGCGGACAGGCCGTCGGGGTCGAGGGGATCCACGGCAAAGGGGCCGCCCCCCTCCTGGCCGAGGGCGCGGCTGGGCAGGCGGTTCGTGCCCATGGGCACCTCGCGCAGGATCTCGGCGGGGAGCGTCTCGGACATGCGGCTCGCGAGCCGCACCTCGACGCCCCGGGTGCGCTCGCGCACCAGGGCGACGTCGGCCTGGGGCACCACCACCCGCGCGGTGACGGTGGAGAAGTCCGTCACGTAGCCCATCACCTCGCCCTTGCGCAGGAAGCGGTCCGGGAGCTGCCCGGGCCGGGGCAGCACGAAGCTCCCGCTGCTGGGCGCTCGCACCACGGCCTCGGCGGCGCGCTCGCGGGCCCGCGCCAGCTCGGCCCGCGCGGTGGCGATCTCCTCCTCGAGGATGCGGGCCCGCACCAGGTCGTCGAGCCGGACCGCGTCGAGCTCGGCCTCGTGCTCGGCCACCCGCGCCTCGAGGAGCTTCACCTCGGCGTCGAGGAAGGGGTCCTCGGTCTCGACGAGGGGCTGGCCCTCGCTGACCGCGACGTTCGGCTCCGCCACGATCCGGCGCACGAAGCCGTCGGCCCCGGCGCGCACCTGGGAGCGCTCGGGAAGCCAGATCACGCCCTCGGCGCGGGTGCGCAGGGGCAGCGGGAACAGGCAGACCAGGGCCAGGACGAGGAGGAGGGCCGCGGCGCTCGCGCCCACCGCCCGGTTCCGCTGGCGGCGCAGGCGCGGGCTCGCGAGCAGGAAGTTCACGCCCTTGGCGACGGGCAGGACGATCTGGGTCACCAGGGCCAGCAGGGCGAGCGCCACGCCGATCACGGGGAAGCGCTCGGCCACGAAGAGCGCGATCGCGGCCATCACGAAGATCCGGTAGACGAAGGCCGCGATGCCGTAGGCGGCGAACCAGCCGGCCTCGCCCCGGGCGGTGACCGGCGACTGGGCCTCGGCGACGCCGAACACGCGGCGCTCCAGCCACCAGGCGAGGTAGCGGTTCGAGCGCTGGCCCAGGTTCGGCACGTCGATCAGGTCGGCGAAGACGTAGTAGCCGTCGAAGCGCAGCAGCGGGTTGCCGTTGAACAGCACCGTGGAGACGCCGCCGATCAGCATCACGTTCCAGGCCACGTCCTGGACGAAGCCGGGCTCCACCAGCAGCCAGACGAAGAGCGCCAGGGCCGCGAGGAAGAGCTCCACCATCATGCCGGCGGCCGATACGACGATGCGCCGGCGCCGCGAGCGGAAGGCCGTGGACGCCGAGGCGTCCACGTAGGGGATGGGCATGAGGGCCAGCAGCACGATGCCGGCCTCGTGCACCTCGCCGCCCCAGACCTGGGTCGCGAAGGCGTGGCCGCACTCGTGGACCGCCTTCACCAGGGGATAGACCAGGACGAGCACGAGCAGGTTCTCGGGAGCGAGGGCGCGGTCGGCGATCTCGAAGGTGAGCGCGTCCCAGTGGGCGCCGGCCAGCACCAGGGCGCTGGCCACCACCGCTCCCCATACGGCGAAGCCCGCCCAGCCGAACAGCGGTCGCACCGCCGGCAGCGCCCGGGCGAGCCAGGGCTCCGGGTCCAGCAGCGGGAAGCGCAGGGAGAGCGGGTTCGCGAAGCGGCCCATGAGCTTCTTGCGCTCCTGGCGCTCGAAGCGGTTGAAGAGCTCGACGCTGTCCGGCGGCACGTCGCACAGCAGCACGTCGTTGGCGTGGAGGCGCGCCAGGAGCTGGATCGTCTCGTCCTGGCTGGGCGCATCGTCGCCGAGGCGCCGCGTGGTCGTCTCCCAGATCTCGTGCACCGTGCGCCGGCCGTCCATCAGCCCGCAGATCCACCAGGCGGCGGTGCTGAGGCGCAGGTTGCGGCCCGAGGCCGCGTCCTGGAGCACGTACCAGGCCTCGCCGCGCACGTCGTGGCGATGCAGGGTGGCGTGGCCGCGCAGGCGCGGCCGCAGCTCGGCCACGCGGTACCAGTAGGAGCTGTAGACCGACTCGGGCATCGCGCCTAGGGGAGCCAGCTCCAGAGCCGCAGCCGCAGCCCGTCCACCAGCTTGTGGGTCCAGATCCAGAGTAGCCGGCGCCGGCCGACCTCGACCTTGGCGACGCCCTCCATGCCCGGGCGCAGCAGGTCCGTCGGGTGCTCGAGGCTCGCCTCGACGCGGAACGCGTTGCGCCCGTCCTCGGCGTTGGAGACCGGCTCGATGCGCTCCACAACCAGGGGCAGTCGCTCCCGCGGCAGCGACGAGAGCGCGAGCTGGCCCTTGTCCCCCACCTCGACGTCGGAGATGTCGCGCTCGTCCACCTCGAGCACGATCCGGTAGGCGTCGAGGGGCGCCACCTCGAAGAGCACCTCGCCGCGCTCCACCGGCGAGCCGAGGGACTGGCTCAGGTCGCCCTCCACCACGATGCCGTCGAAGGGGGCGAGCAGCTGGGCCCGGGCGATCTGCTCCTCGAGCAGCTCGATCTGGGCGTTGGCCTGGGCGACCTTGGCCGAGAGGATGCTCGCCTGGGCGCGGTCGTGGGCCGCCAGGGCCTCGCGGTACTCGCGCAGGGTCTGCTGGCGCTGGCCGACCCAGCGCGCGTGCTCGAGCTGGAGGTCCTTGTCGTCGAGGGCCGCCATCAGCTGCCCCTGCTCGACGACGTCGCCGGCGCGCACCGGCGCCTCGAGGACGAAGCCGTCCATGGCGGCGGCCACCACCCGCTGCACCGTTCCCTCGAGGGTGGCGTCGGCGGTGACGCGGTGCTCGCCCTTCATGAAGGCCAGGAGGAGCAGCACCACCGCCAGGGTGGCGGTGACGAGCTTGGTGCCCACGTGGCCCGGGCCGACGATCTTCTCGAGCTCGCCGCGCGCCGAGGCCCCCGCCTTGGCGAGGATGGAGCGATCCTCGCGCCGGCGCAGCTCGAGCACCGGGCCCAGCAGGGAGCCCGCCTGCTCGCACACCGCGATGGTCTCCCGGGAGAGCGCTCCCTCGCCGCCGCGCTCCAGGGTGACGGCGCCGATGGCCTCGTCGCCGTCGGTGAGCAGCACGGTGCAGACCGCGCCGTTGCCGCGGGCGGCCAGGGCCTGGTGGGCGCGGGAGACGAGGGGCTCGCCCTCGGCGGGCGGCGGGTGGGCGACGGAGGTGCCCTGGTCGAGGGCCTCGTCCATGGCCGCCTCGAGGTCGCGCACCAGGTTGCTGCCCTTGCCGAAGCTCGCGCTGTGGGAGATGGCGCGCAGGCGCGTCTCGCCGCGCTGGCGGAAGCCGATGCTGACGCGCTCCAGACCGAAGCGCGTGGCCAGCTCCGTCGCCACCGCGGTCGCGGCGGCCTGGAAGCGATCGTGCTCGAGGGCGGCGGCGAGGGTCTCCACGACGGGCACCAGCGGCATCTCGCGCCGGGAGGTGCGCTCGCGGATCACCAGCTCGAGCCATTGCAGCCCCCAGCCCAGCAGCTGAAGCACCGCCTGCTGCTCGTTCTTGGGCCGGTGGCGCACCTCGAGGGCCGCCGCGCCCCACAGCGCGCCGTCGACCAGGAAGGGCAGGGCGACGACGTCCCGCTGGGGCCCGGGCTCCCCGCTCTCGACCTTCCGCACCAGGCCCCGGCGCTCGCTCATGGCGAACTCGGCGCCCTCGGAGAGCGCCGGCGAGGCCTTGGCGCCCTCGGGCCAGACGCCCTGGGGCGCGAAGGGGCCGCGGTCGGGATCGCCCAGGAACAGCACGGCCCGCGACGCTCCCGGCGTCGCCTTGCACTGTCGCTGTAGCCAGGCGCGAGCGAGCTCTCGCATCATCCCCTCGGCGCAAGGACCCTCGGGCGTTTTCGGCCATCGGGGAGATCCCCTTGACGGCACCGGCAGCTTCCAGGAGCCGGCGGAGGCCCCCGGGTCGGGGGTTCCAGGGAGGGGCGGGCCGGGGTCCGGCGGGGCCCGGGGAGGAGGGCGGCCCTACTGGGCGTCCTCGATCTCCTTCTCGAAGATCTCGCGCCAGTCCCGGGGCGCCTTGGGGGCGCTGAACAGGTAGCCCTGGTACTCGTCGCAGCCGCGGCCCGCCAGGAAGGCGAGCTGCTCCACGGTCTCGACGCCCTCGGCCACCACCGTGAGGCCCAGGCCGTGGGCCATGGCGATGGTGGCGGTCACGATCGCGCAGTCGTCGGCGTCGTGGGGGATGCCCTTCACGAAGGACTGGTCGACCTTGAGCTCGTCGAGCGGGAAGCGCTTCAGGTACGAGAGCGACGAGTAGCCGGTCCCGAAGTCGTCCACCGAGAGCTTGACGCCCATGGACTTCACCTCCTGGAGCACGGACACGGCCTGCTCGGGGTTCTCCATGAGCATGCTCTCGGTGAGCTCGAGGACGAGGTACTTGGCATCGAGGAAGCTGCGCTGGAGGCAGTTGCGCACCAGGTCGGGCAGGTTGCCGCTGCGGAACTGGGGGCTCGCCACGTTCACGGAGACGCGCAGCGGGCGGTGCGAGGAGTCGTGCCAGGCGCGGGTCTGGCGCAGCGCCGTGGCGAGCGCCCACTCGCCCAGCGGGATGATGAGCCCCGTCTCCTCGGCCACCGGGATGAAGCGCCCCGGCGAGATCGGGCCCATCTCGGGGTGCCTCCAGCGCATCAGGGCCTCGGAGCCCATGATGCGGCCCGTGCGCACGTCGATCTTCGGCTGGTAGTGGAGCGTGATCTCGCGCCGGGCCAGGGCGCCGCGCAGCTGGGTCTCCAGGCCGAGGCGCTCCAGGGACTGGACGTTCATGGATTCGCTGTAGAACTGGTAGTTGTTCCGGCCCTGCTGCTTGGCCTCGGACATCGCGATGTCGGCGTTGCGCATCAGGGTCTCGATGTCGTCGCCGTCTCCCGGGCACAGCGCGACCCCGATGCTGCACGTGACGAAGAGCTCGTGGCCCGCCAGCTCGATGGGCTTCTCGAAGCTCGCGATGATGCGGCGCGCCGCCCGGGAGGCGTTCTCGACGGAGTCCGCCCAGGGCAGGAACAGCACGAACTCGTCGCTCCCCACCCGGGCCAGCATGCCGCCGTTGCCCTGGGGCTGGCTGCCGCCGATGGCGTCCGTGGGGCGGATGTTGCGCTCCAGGCGGTCCGCCACGGTCTTCAGCAGGTCGTCGCCGATCTGGCGGCCCAGGGTGTCGTTGATCTGCTTGAAGCGGTCGAGGTCGATGTGGAGGACCGCGCAGTCCCGGGCGTCGTGGTTGGCGCGCTTCAGCCCCCGGCGCAGGCGCTCCATCATGAGCTTGCGGTTCGGGAGGCCGGTGAGGGCGTCGTAGTAGTTGAGCCGGTCCTGGTAGGCCTTCGCGGCCAGGGTGTTGCGCAGGCGCAGGGCCAGCTCCGAGGGGTCGGCGGGCTTGCCCAGGAAGTCCGTCGCGCCGAGCTCGAGGGCCTTGAGCTTGGTCTCGGCGTCCACCGACGAGGTCAGGATCACGACCGGCGTGTACTGGAGCTCCGGGTCGCTGCGGATCTGCTCGAGGATCTCGAAGCCGCCGACCTCCGGCATGTTGAGGTCGAGGAGCAGCATGTCGGGCTGCTCCCAGCGCATCAGCGCGATCACCTGGGTGGGGTCGGTGGTCTTGACGAAGTTGCTGTAGCCGGCGTCCTGAAGGCACATCTCGATGATGTCGATGGTGGTGGGCTCGTCGTCCACCAGCATGATGGTGGCGTCCCGGAACGCGTTCACGCCGCGCAGGGAGGAGAGCTCCTCGATGGCCACCAGGGGCGTCTGGCTGTCCTCGAGAGGCTGAACGACGTCTTTCGGGTCCGTCATCGAACCGCCGTTGCCCTTTCCACCCGTAGACGCAGTGCAGGTGTGCGTGAAACCAGCTCCACGGCCTACGAATCGGCCTCGCTTCGACCCGACTTGAGGAGTGGCGGCGGCCGGATGGAGCCGCCTCCTAGTCGAGGGCGATCCGGCTCGCGAGGCTGCGCAGCTCGTCCAGGAGCGGCTCGGCCTCGTTGCGCTTGCCCTCGCGGGCCAGGCCCTCGAGGGTCGCCGCGGGGCCGGTGAAGGCCGAGAAGCCCACGGTGCCGGCGGCGCCCTTCAGCCAGTGGGCGAGGCCGGCCAGGGCCTCGAGGTCGTCCTCCTCGAGCCGGCTCTCCATCGCGGCGAGCTGGCCCTCGAGACGCTCCACGAACTTCTCCACCGTGGGGCGGAAGCGCGGGTTGGCGGCGAGGCTCGAGACCACGGGGTCGCCCCCCCCGCCGCCGGCGGCGGCGACCGCGGCGGGCGCCGGCTCCTCGAGGCCGCCCAGGCTGATGCGGGAGACCAGGCTCCGCACCTCGTCGACGGCGGCATCGGCGGCGTCGCTCCGGCCCTGCTTCGCGAAGCTCTCGAGCCGGGCGGCCGGCTCCGTGAAGGCGTCGAAGCCGACGGTCCCCGCGGCGCCCTTCAGCCAGTGGGCGAGGCGCGCCACCTCGGCGAGGTCCCCGGCGTCCCGGGCGGCGCCGAGGGCCCGCATCTGGTCGGGCAGGCGACCCACGAACTTCTCGATGGTGGGCCGGTAGCGCGGGTCGTCGGCGAGCCGCGACGCGATGCGGCCCGCCTCGGCGGCCGGCGGCGGGGCGGGCGCCGGCGCCGGCTGCTCCCGGCGCGGGACCTTCCTGGCGCTGAGCAGCTCCGACAGGCTCTGGAGCAGGGCCGCGATGTCGATGGGCTTGGTGAGGTAGCCCGTGCAGCCCGCCTCGAGGCACTCGCGCTCGAAGCCCTTCATGGCGTTGGCGGTGAGCGCGATGATCGGGATCTCGACCCCCTCCCCGCGCATCTCCTGCGTCGCGGTGAAGCCGTCCATCACCGGCATCTGCATGTCCATCAGCACCACGTCGTAGCCGGTGGTGCGGGTGCGCTCGAGGGCGACCAGTCCGTTCTCCGCGCCCTCCACCGTGAGGCCCACGTCCTCGAGCACGAGCTGGACCAGCTCGCGGTTCTCGTCGCCGTCGTCCACCACGAGCACCCGCGCCGGCGAGAAGCGCCACTCCCAGCCCTCCTCGTCCTCCGAGGAGGACGCGGCGGCGAGGGCCTGCTCGGGGGTCAGCATCTCCACGCCCTCGAGGGGGCCGGGATCGAAGACGGCGGTGAAGGTGCTGCCCCGGCCGGGCTCGCTGTCGACGACGATGTCGCCGCCCATCATGCGCGCGAAGCGCCGGCTGATGGGGAGGCCCAGGCCCGTGCCCCCGAAACGGCGCGTCACCGACGCGTCCGCCTGCACGAAGGCCTCGAAGATCGACTCGTGCTTGTCCGCCGGGATCCCGATGCCCTGGTCCGTCACCGCGACCTCGAAGCGGGGCTCCGGGCCCGAGCGGCTCAGTCGGGCCGCGATCCGCACGCCGCCCGACTCCGTGAACTTGATCGCGTTGGAGAGCAGGTTGGTGACGATCTGGCGCAGCCGCGTCGGGTCCGAGACGACGGTGGCCGGGATCGGGCCCTCGATCTCGAAGTCGAGGGCGACGTCCTTCTCCCGGGCCTTCACCCCGAGCACCGTCACGACCTCCTGGAGCAGCTCGTGGGGCGCGAAGGGCACGCGCTCGATCTCGATGCGGCCCGCCTCGACCTTCGAGAGGTCGAGGATGTCGTTGATGAGCTGGAGCAGGTGCTGGCCGCTGGCGTGGATCGTCTCGAGGTACTTGACGCGCTCCGCCTCGTCCTTGGCGAAGCCCCGCTTGAGCACCTCGGTGAAGCCGAGGATGGCGTTCATGGGCGTGCGGATCTCGTGGCTCATGTTGGCCAGGAAGTCGCTCTTGGCCCGGTTGGCCGCCTCGGCCTCGCCCTTGGCCTCCTCGAGCTGGGTCACGTCGTCGAGGCTGATCAGCACGCCGGCGTACTTGCCGCCGCTGCCGAGCACGGGGGAGCAGTTGACGATGAAGGTGCGCTGCTCGCCCTGGCCGTCGCACATGTGCAGGATGTCGTTCTGCATGGCGATCCCCTGCTCGAGGGCCGACACCCAGGGGAAGCCCTCCACCACCCGCGCGCCCTCGCGGTCGACCCAGTCGAGGTCGCTTGCGCTCTGGCCCATGAGGTCGTCGGGGGTCTTGCCCGCCAGGGCGGCGAAGGCCTGGTTGGCGAGCACGATGGCGCCCTTCATGTCCACCACGAGCAGGCCCTCGGCCAGGGTGTCGAGGGCCGAGCGCACGTGGGGCGGCACCGCCTGGGACGGGTCGAGCTGCTTCAGCATCTTGCCCAGGTAGAAGTAGAAGGCCAGGAAGGCCCCGAGGCACACGAAGACCACGAGCTGGGTGGAGTCGGCGGCCAGGAAGCCCTGCAGCCCGCCGACCACCAGGGGCTCGAAGCGCAGCTCCACCTGGCCCCAGCGCTCGCCGCTGCCCCAGAGCGGGACCGTGAGCTGGGCGTCGGTGGAGAGCGCGGTCTCGTCGTGGATCCAGTGGCCCTCGTGGGGCCCGACGGTCACCACGGCCTGACCGTCGACGCGGCGGACGGCCCCGGAGTGCAGGTCGTGGTTGCGCGCGACCACGAGCTGGAGCGTCGCCTCGAGCTGCTGCAGCTCCGAGCGGGTCACCAGGGCGGAGCCCGTGCTCGCGATGGCCTCGGCGAGCGCGGTGCGCCCGCGCCGGGTCTCCTCGTCGGGGTCCGGCACGAGGCCGAGCAGCATGGCGATCAGCAGCAGCGTCGAGAGCAGGAACGACTGGCCCAGGGCCACGTGGGTCTTCGCGCTCAGCCGCATGGCGGGTTGCCCCTACTCTCCGCTGGGAGTGGAATCGTCGGAGTCGGGCTGGGTCGAGCGGTCGTCGCCATCGTCGCTGCGCTGCCGGATCAGGTCCGCGAGGGACTCGTCCCCCTCGTCCTCGCGGCTGCTCAGGCTGCCGAGGATCGGCAGCGGGTCGATCACGCGCCACGCCGGCAGCGCGGAGATCAGGCTCGCCAGGAGCAGGCCGCCGCGGGTCAGCCAGACGACGTAGCCGACGGAGAGTCCCGTCGTCATCGCCATCGCCGATCCCATGACCCGGGCCTCGATCTGCATCGGGCCTTCGACCTCCTCGCGCATCTCGTCCAGCTCGGAGAAGAAATCGGCTCGCTGGTCCGAGAAGATGAGTTCCGCAAGCGAGGTCCCGGACGTGAAGCCCGGGGCCCCGGTCTCGAGCAGCCGGTAGAGCAGCTCCTGGGCCGGTCGGGGCAGCAGCGTGGAGGAGGCGGTCTCCGGGCGGGAGGCGGTGCCCTCCTCGGCCAGGGCCAGGCCGGCCGGCGGCTCGGCGCCCGCCGGGGCCGCGGCGGGGGGCGGGTCTCCGGCCGCGACCGGGTCGCCGGCTTCGGAGGCCGGCGGCGGCGGCGCGGGGGCCTCGGCACCCGTCTCGCCGCCCGACTCCTCGCCGGCCTCGGCCTCGGCGCCCGGGTCGTCACCGCCGGTCTCGCCCGCCGGATCGCCCGGGTCGGGCCCCGGGTCCGGCGGCGGCACGAAGGGGGCGGCGATGGCGGTGGAGAGCCGGCTGGTCCCGCCCGCGATGGCGCTGACCCCGCCGGCGCCGGTGGTGTCCACGTTGACGCGGCTCTCCAGGCCGCCGGTCGTCGAGGACCAGCTCCCCAGGTAGCTGTCGTCGAGGCCGCGCAGCACCAGGTCCGTCGGCGCGCCCGCGAAGCCCGCCGCCGCGACGAACCGCACGCGGGCGCCTGCGTCGAGGGCCAGGGCGCCGGAGCCGTCGTTCACCGCACCGACGTCGAACCAGCTGGCGCCGTCGCTCGAGTACTGCCAGGTCCCCTCGGTGGCGGCGCTCGCGGCGTTGCCCACCACGGCGACGCCCGCGAGGCTCGCCCCGGCGTCCACGTCGCCGAGCTTCCCCGCGAAGATCGCGCCGAGGGTGCCGCCGCCGGGGTCCGTCAGGATGCCGTCGGCGAGGGTCGGCGCGTCGTTGAGCGCATCCACGGTGATGCTCGCCGTGTTCGAGCCGGTCGAGAAGGCGCTCGGCCCGCCGTTCGCCGCCGTGCTCACCTTCGATCCGGCGCTGCCGCTGGAGAGATCCCAGGCGCGGAAGGAGAAGGAGGCGCTGTCGGCGTTCTGGGCGTCCGGGACGAAGCGCACCCGGTCGCCGTCCTCGAGGAGCAGCGAGGATCCCGCCGAGACGCTGCCGACGTCGAACCAGCCCGAGCCGGTGTCGGCCTGCCAGCGCCCGTTCCCGCTCGCCAGGGACGTGATGGCGATGCCCTGGCCCACCGAGACGTCGGGGTCCGAGACCGAGCCCCCCAGCAGGCTGGCCACGGTGGCGCCCGGGCTGGCGAGGTCGTCCTCGCTGATGCTGGGCAGGCTCGGCGATGCGGCGGCGAGGGTCGGCGCGTCGTTGATCGAGGTGGTGACCACCGTGGTGGTCGAGTTCACCACCGGGGCGGCGGTGCCGTCGTCCACGAAGATCGTGAGCGTCACGGTCTCGCTGGCTCCCGGCGCCAGGCGGTTCGGCGTCGGGATGAAGTCGAGGTTCCGGAGATCGGTGGTGGCGGCGGCCGCGCTTCCGGTGAAGCGCCACAGATTGCCCGGCTGGGGCACGAAGCCCCCCAGCGTCGCGAAGGTTCCCTTCGCCGCGTCGTCGAGCCAGATGTCCACCGTCACCGTGTCGAGGGGGTCGAGCTCGCCCACCAGCACGGTCGAGAAGGGCTTGAGGGTGGCGTCGTCGTCCACCGGCTGGCTCGTGGCGGTGCCCGTCACCGTCGGCGCGTCGTTCGCGTTGCTGAAGCTGATGGTGGCGGCCGACGGCCCGGTCGGGGTCGTGCCGTCGGTGACGGTGAGGCTGTAGGTGGGCGCGGCCTCGCCGCCGTCGTGGACGAACTGGACCCTGCCGGCGCCGACGTCGTCCTGGGTGAAGCTGGTGACGGGCAAGGTCGGCGCCGCAACGAGCTCGAACTGGCCGTTGGAGACGCTGGCGACGGTGTAGGTGAGGCCGGTGGCGGCGGTGTCCACGTCGCTGGTGGAGAGGTCCGCGGCGGAGAGCACCACGGTCTGGCCCTCGGTGATCGTGAGCGCGTTGGTGGTGATGGACGGGGCGTCGTCGACGTTCGAGAAGGTGATGGCGGCGGCCGAGGGCGCGCTGGGCGTGGTCCCGTCGGTGACGCTCAGGCTGTAGGTGGGGGCCGCCTCGCCGCCGTCGTGGACGAACTGGACCCTGCCGGTATCGACGTCGTCCTGGGTGAAGCTCGTGATCGCCACCGTGGGGGCGGCAACGAGCTCGAACTGGCCGCCGGTCACCGCGACCACGGAGTACGTGAGCCCGGTCGGGGCGGTGTCCACGTCGCTGCTGGCAAGGTCGGTGGTCGAGAGCACCACCGTCTGGCCTTCCGAGATCGTGAGCGCATTCGTGGTGACGGCGGGAGCGTCATCGACGTTCGAGAAGGTGATGCTGGCGGCCGAGGGCACGCTGGGCGTCGTCCCGTCGGTGACGGTGAGGCTGTAGGTGGGTGCGGCCTCGCCGCCGTCGTGGACGAACTGGACCCTGCCGGCGTCGACGTCGTCCTGGGTGAAGCTCGTGATCGCCACCGAGGGCGCGGCGACGAGCTCGAACTGGCCGCCGGCCACCGACGTCACGGAGTAGGTGAGTCCGGTGGCCGCCGTGTCGGGATCCGTCGTCGCGAGATCCCCCGTCGCCAGCACCACGGTCTCGCCTTCGGAGATCGTGAGCGTATTCGTGGTGATGGACGGCGGGTCGTCCACGGGATTGAAGGTGACGTTCGCCGCGCTCGGGCCCACGGGGGTGGTGCCGTCGGTGACGGTGAGGCTGTAGCTGGGCGCGACGCCGCCTCCGTTGTGAACGAACCGGACCTGGCCCGAGTCCACCTCGTCCTGGGTGAAGCCGGTGATCGGGACGCCGGGCGCCGCCACGAACTCGAACCGGCCCTGAACCACCGGGCCCACGCTGTAGGTGAGACCGGTCGCCGGTGTATCGGGATCCGTGGTCGAGAGGTTCGCGGCGGAGAGGATCACCGAGCCTCCCTCCCCGATGGTGAGCTGGTTGGTCGCGATCGTCGGGGCGTCGTCCACGTTCGAGAACGTGATGCTCGCGGGGGAGGGCGCGCTCGGGGTGGTGCCGTCGGTGACGGTGAGGCTGTAGCTGGGAGCGCCCTCGCCGCCGTCGTGGACGAACTGGACCTTGCCGGTATCGACGTCGTCCTGGGTGAAGCTGGTGATCGCGACGGTGGGGGCGGCGACGAGCTCGAACTGGCCTCCCGTCACGCTGGTGACCGTGAAGACGAGATCCTCGGGGTCCGAGTCGGGGTCCGTAGCGGCCAGGTCGCCAGCCCCGAGCACGACGGACTGCCCCTCCGTGATGCTGAGCGCGTTGGTCGTGATCACCGGCGCATCGTCCACGTTGGAGAACGTGATCGTTCCGGCGGACGGGGCACTCGGCGTCGTTCCGTCCGAGACCGTGAGGCTGTAGGTCGGGGCCGTCTCGCCGCCGTCGTGGACGAACTGGATCTTCCCGGTGTCCACGTCGTTCTGGGTGAAGCTCACGGTGGGGACGCCCGGGAAGGCCGTCGCCTCGAACTGCCCGTGGGTCGTCGAGACCACGGTGTAGACGAGCGAGGGAGCCGCGGTGTCGGGATCGCTCGTCGAGAGCTCGGCGGCCGAGAGCACCACCACCCCACCCTCGGAGATCGTGAGCGCGTTGGTGGTGATGGCCGGCGGATCGTCGATGGTGCTGAAGGTGATGTTCGCCGCCGAGGGTGCGCTCGGCGTGGTGGCGTCCCTCACGGTGAGGCTGTAGGTCGGGGCCGCCTCGCCCCCATCGTGGACGAAGCGGATCTTGCCGGTGTCCACGTCGTCCTGGGTGAAGCTCGTGATCGCGACGCTGGGCGCCGCGACGAGCTCGAACTGCCCGCCCGTGACGCTCACGACCGTCCAGCTCAGGCCGGTCGCGGCGGTGTCCACGTCCGAGGCGTCCAGGTCCGTGTTCGCGAGCACGACGGAGCCGCCCTCGCTGATGGTCAGCTTGTTGATCAGCACCGACGGGGGATCGTCGGCGTTCGTGAACGTGATGGTCGCGGCCGATGCGCCGCTCGGCGTGGTGCCGTCGGTGACGGTGAGGCTGTAGGTGGGGGCCGCCTCCCCGCCGTCGTGGACGAACTGGACCTTGCTCGTATCGACGTCGTCCTGGGTGAAGCTCGTGATGGCGACGGTGGGCGCGGCGACGAGCTCGAACTGTCCGCCCGTGACCGAGGCCACCGTGTAGGCGAGCCCCGTGGCGGGCGTGTCCACGTCCGTGGTCTTCAGGTCGGTGGCGGCCAGCACGACCGTCCCGCCTTCGGCGATGGTCAGGCTGTTGGTGGTGATGGCCGGAGGATCGTCCGACGCCAGGAAGGTGATGGTGGCAGGGGAGGGAGCGCTCGGGGTCGTGCCATCGGTGACGGTGAGGCTGTAGGTGGGAGACGCCTCGCCGTCGTCGTGGACGAACTGGACCTTGCCGGTGTCCACGTCGTCCTGGGTGAAGCTGGTGATGGGCGTGCCGGCCGCGGCGACGAACTCGAACTGGCCTCCGGAGATGCTGGTCACGCTGTAGGTGAGCGAGGCAGCCGCCGTATCGACGTCGGTGCTGGAAAGATCGCCGGTGGCGAGCACCACCGTCTGTCCCTCGGCGATGGTGAGCGCGTTGGCTGCCATCACCGGTGCGTCATCGACGGCGGAGACGTCGATGTCGGCCGTATCCCGCGCATCCGAGAACGGGGTCTCGCCGCCGGTCGTCGTGGCGTCCACCCGGGTGCCGGGAGCTCCTGCGCT
Organism: Myxococcota bacterium; assembly: GCA_028277885.1. Lineage (GTDB taxonomy): Bacteria > Myxococcota_A > UBA9160 > UBA9160 > UBA6930 > JANQFK01. The sequence goes on along the minus strand of JANQFK010000038.1, from coordinate 26,906 downwards.
CTGGTCCCAGGCGCGGAAGTCGAAGCTCGCGGTGTCGGCGTCGATGCCGTCGGGGACGAAGCGCACCCGGTCCGTCCCCCGCAGCAGCAGCGCGCTCGCGTCGGACACCGGCGCGATCGCGCTCCAGGAGCCGCCACCGTCGGTGGAGAACTCCCAGGTGCCGTTGCTGGGGGTGAGGGAGGTGATGGCGAGGCCCTCGAGGGCACCCGCGTCGTCGTCCGAGACCGAGGTGCCGAGGATCTCCGAGACGAGGTTCCCCGGGTTGCTGAGGTCGTCCTCGTCGATCGGAGTGAGGGACGGGCCGCCAGGAGTCAGGATGGGGGCGGCGTTCACCGCCGCCAGGGTGAACGCACGGAGGTCCTCGTCGTCGTCGTCGAGCTGGACGTCGGAGCCGTCGAGAAGCAGGCTTCCCGTCGCCACGGTGCTGTCGCCGGCCGTGGTGACGACGAGCCGGATGACGTCGGTGTCGCCGGCAGCCTGTCCGCCGACCGTCTCCGAGCCGTCCACGGTCAGGAGGATGTCACCCCGCGAGACATCGACGCCGCCGATGCTCTGGTCGTGCTGGACGAGACCGATCCCGCGAATGGAGTCGTCGAAGACCCCGATGTCGCTCACGTCCAGGAGCGTTCCCGATGTCCCGGTCCCCGCCATGGGATCGTCGGGAACGTAGTACCGGACGTCGTCGCCAGGCTCGGACCGGAAGATCAAGGACCCTGGGGAGAGGGCGATCCCGCCGATCGTCATCGCCTCCTCGACCAGGGCGAATCCCATCAGGTCCGTGACCCCCGTACCGTTCAGGAAGGGAAGGAAGGTTCCGGTGCCGTAGTCGCCGGGCTGGTCCGGGCGGAAGATCACGAGATCGTCTTCGGGCGCCGGGACACCCCCCAGGGTCTCGGTGGAGACCGGGGAGAGCAGCAGGTCGCCGGCGTAGAGCTCGATGGGGTTGGTGGTGCCGACCGTCGTCGGGCGCGAGACGTAGTGGACCCCGTCGATGTCCGCGACGCCATCGCCCGCGAAGGCGGAGAGGTCGAAGCCGACCGCCGAGAGGGTGCCGCTCGTGGTGGGGCCGAGGGCGAGGCTGGGGGCCCCGAACTGCACGAGCTCGGAGTCGGACCACGAGTCGAGGCCGGGAGCCCCGCTCGAGCTGACGTCGTTGTTGCTCGAGAACCAGATCACCGCGTCGCTGGGCGGCAAGAACGTGATGCTGGCCGCCGAGGGGCCGGCCGGAGTCGTTCCGTCGGTCACCGTGAGGCTGTAGGCCGGCGCGCTGGTGGAGCCATCGTGGACGAACTGGACCTTTCCGGTGTCCACGTCGTCTTGGGTGAAGCTGGTGATCGCCACCGTGGGCGCGGCGACGAACTCGAACTGCCCGTTCGACACGCTGGAGACGGTATAGACGAGGTCGGACGCTGGCGTGTCCGCATCGATGGTCGAGAGATTCGTCTTCGAGAGGACGACGGTCTCGCCCTCGGCGATGGTGAGCCGGTTGGCGATGAGGTCCGGGGAGGCGGCCGTGGCGACCAGCGTCAGCATGCTCGTGTCGTCGCCGTAGGCGACGTCGCTTCCGTCGAAGAGCAGCGTCGCCTCGAAGTTCGTCGGCGAGGTGACGTCGAGCAGGAAGACGTCCTCGTCGTCGGTGGTCACGGGGGTCGCGCCGACGTCGAGGTCGTCCTTGTTGGTGGAGACGAGGATCTGGCCGGAGGTGAGGATGCGTCCCCCGATCGCGGTGCTCTCCTCGACGAGATCGATGCCGTCGATCTTGGTCGTCGCGTCGGAGAAGCCCGAGCCGGAGGTGCCGTCCACCACGACGGTCGTGCTGCCGTCGCTCGGGTCGTAGTGGAGGATCTGGCGGTCCCCGTCCGAGTCGTCCACGACGTACAGGAACGAGCCGCGAGCCAGGGTTCCGACGCCGCCGACGTCCGTATCCCGCTCGACGAGGGTGAAGGCCAGGATCTTCTCCGACGCGCCGAGGCCCGGGGCCAGCATGGAGAAGGTCCCGGAGCTGTAGTCGCCCGGAGTGTCCGGCTTGAACACGAAGAGGTCGTCCTGGCTCACCGTCAGGGCGTTGGTGCTGGACAGGTCCGTGTTGTTCTGGTCGAGCGCGAGGATCAGGTCCCCGCGGTCGAGGGAGAGGGCGTTGAGGCCGACCCCCGAGATCGGGAGCGACTCGGAGACGAAGTGGATGGCCTTGAACTTCGGATTGCCACTGACGACGAACGCGTCGAGATCGGTGAGCGTGCTGAAGGTCCCGGCCGTCGTCGGATTCTCGAGGGCCGTCGGGGTGAACTCCTCGACGACCTCGTCACCGTCGTCGGCACCGAGCCAGAGCCCGGCGGCCTCGCTCGCGGCCCCGGCCTCCCACAGGAAGACGAAGGGCTGGGCCAGGGTGATGCCGGAGCCCGTCTCGTGCTCGACGCGGGATCCCCAGCTCCCCCCGTCCCACAGCAGGGTGTTGACGTCGGCGGAGGAGTCGAGCGTCGTGAGCATCACCTCGTCGGAGGCCGGATCGGCATCGAGGGTGACGGTGGTGCCGCCCACCAGGCCGAGGCTCTGGCCCATGGTGTCGCCGGACCAGCCTCCGCCCGGTGTCCAGGTCTGGTACCAGATGCGGTCGTTGAAGAACTTCGTGTAGGCCGCGATCGCGTTGCCCGAGCTGGACTCGAAGGCGACGTCGATGGCCGAGATGAAGTCCGCCGGAGCGGCGGTGGTCGCCTCGGCGGACGCCTCCCAGCTGCTGCCGTCCCACACGGCGAGCCAGAGGTCGGCGTCCTGGGTGTTCACCGCGAGAGCGATGCGGTTGCTGTTGGGGTCCGCCGCCGAGGTCGTCCAGCGCACCTCCCCCGAGGTGGAGCCCGGGGGCGAGACGCTGCCACCGGTCCAGGAGCTGCCGTTCCAGACGCGGTAGTGGGCGTCCGTGGAGCTGTCGCCGAACAGGATCATGGGCCGGCCGCTCTGCTGCTCGTAGACGACGCTGATGTCGGTGATCTCGACCGAGGAGTTGCCGGCGGGGATGAGGGTGCCCGGGTCCCAGGAGCCGCCGTCCCAGACGTGGACGTAGAGCTCCTTCGCGGCGTTCTTGACGACCAGCACCAGCTCGTCGGTGAGGGGGTTGCTGGCGAGGTGCATCTGCTGGGGCTCGCCCACGAGGGGGATCGGGACGGGCCCCGAGCCCGCGAAGCTCGAGCCGTTCCAGACGTCGTAGGTGATGCCCGTGCCGTCGTTGTAGACGATCAGGGCGTCGCCGCTCTGGGACTCGTAGGCGACGTCGAAGCCGTGGTAGCCGGCCGTCACCGTGGCGAGCTGGCCCACGTGGCCCCAGCTCCCGCCGGAGTAGACCTGGGCGTGGATCTCGTTGGCGGCGTTCACCCCGATCACGATCTTCTCGTCCCGGGTGGGGGCCTCGGCGCCGTCGGTGGTCACGTAGGGGCCCCCGGCCGCGGCCGTCGCGTCGGGCGTGTCGAAGCCGCTGCCGGTGAACTCCGCGGTCTCGAGCTCGCTGGTGCCGGAGTCGCTCCAGATCAGCGTGCCGTCGAGGACGCCGGTGAAGTCGGCCTGGGCAGCGGCGCTGAACGCGATCGCGGTCTCGACGGCACCGGCCTCGTACTCGAGGTGCCAGTCGCCACCCAGGGCGGCGGAGCCCGTGTCGTCGATGCTGGCGGCCACGTCGGCGCCGGTGAGACGCGCGAGGGCGTCGATCAGCGCCCGGCCCTCGGCGCTCTCGGCGAGGTCGCAGCCGTAGAAGAGCAGGTCCGCATCGGCGGCGAGCGCGCCGCCCCAGGCCGCCACGGCGTCCGAGCGCGCCGCCAGGCTCTCGGAGCTGAGCCAGGAGTCGCCCAGCCCCACCGCGGCGTCGGTGCCGTGGGAGACGACGTGCACCGCGTCCCAGGTCCGACCCGCGCCGGCCAGCACCTCGCCGATCTGGTCGAGGCCGTCGCGGTCGGAGTCGAGGAGGACGACCTCGAAGCGGCGGTCGGAGCCCGCACGCTCCAGCAGGTCCTGGACGAGGGTCTCGTGGTCCTCGACGCCCGCGTCCACGAACACGATCTCGTGGCGGACCTCGTGCTCGGCCGCCTCGCTCGTCTCGGCCGCGCTCTCGTCGAGGGGCGCGGCGTGGACGGCGTCGCCCTCGGAGTCGGCGGGGGGAGCGACGACCTCCACGGGCACGCCCGGCACGTCCGCCGAGAACAGCAGCCGCGCCTCGAGCTCCTCCACGAGGGGCCGGCGCGGGCCGCGGGCTCGCGGCCGCCGGGGCTTGGGGGGGCGCTCCGGTCCCCCTCGCTCGCGTCGTCGGGATCGGCCCATGGCCTCTACTCCCGCCCCTCCGCTGCTCCGAGGTCCGTCGAGTGTTCATCGGTCACAAAACACCCGGCCTTGATTGGAAAAGGGGGGATTTGGCCGCGCCTTGCACGTCCTGAGCGCCGCCTGCCCACGTCCGTCTCATCTCTACGGTCGGTTCCGGGGCCGACCTGAGGAGCGAAGCGCGGGGTTCCGCCCGCCCTTCGCGCATGTTGCGCGCGAGTTGCCGGTGGGCCGCACATCGCCCCGTGTTCCGTGCCCGGCCGATTCCCCCTCCGGTCGCGGGGAGGATCGGCCGAAAGGAGGAGCACGGGCGCGGTGCGCCCGGCTGGATCCGGAGGGGATCTCGTTGCGAGCTCGTGGACTGGTCCTGCTGGCCGCTGGCGGCCTGGTGCTGCTGGCGGGCTGCGTCCGCCCCGCGCCGCTCACCGAGTCGGCGCGCCTGGCACGCTCCCGCGCGGACCTCGAGCGCATGTTCCCGGAGCCGCTGAACGGGCCCGTGGACCTCTACGCCGCCATGGCGCGGGCGGTGGTGCACAACCGCGAGCACCGCGTCGCGCTCCTCGAGCACAGCCTGGAGCGCCAGCGCCTGACGGGCTCGCGTCTCGCGATGCTGCCCCAGCTGCTGGCGCGCAACGAGTACTACGGGCGCAACAACGTGCCCGGCTCCTTCAGCGAGTCCCTCGCCACCGGGCTCCAGTCCCTCGAGCCCTCGACCTCCCAGGACCGCTACGGCTGGCGCAACGACTTCACCGTGGCCTTCAACCTGCTCGACTTCGGCCTCTCCTACGTGCGGGCCAAGCAGCAGGCCAACGAGGTGCTGATCGCCGAGGAGCGCGAGACCAAGGTGGTGGGCGACCTCGTGGCCGACGTGCGCGCCAGCTACTACCGCGCCGCCGGCGCCAGCCAGCTGATGCCCGAGGTGCAGCGCATCGCGGCCGAGGTCCAGGAGGCGCTGAAGCTCAGCCGCGAGCTCGACGAGCAGGGCCTGGTGGACCCGGTGGCGTCGCTCTCCTACCGACGCTCGCTCCTCGACAAGCAGCGCGAGCTGGTGGGGATCCAGCGCGAGCTCGAGGCCGCGCAGATCGAGCTGGCCCGGCTGCTGAACGTGCGGCCGGGGATCGCCCTCGAGCTGCCCGTGCCGGCCTTCGACGAGCTCCAGCTGCCGGACACGGACCTGCCCGTGGCGCTGCTCGAGAACGACGCGCTCTCGGGGCGCCCGGAGCTGCGCGAGGAGGACTACCGGCTGCGCATCCAGCGCCTCGAGGTGCGCCGCGCCATGCTCTCGGTGCTGCCCGGGCTCGAGGTGCGCGTGGGGCGCAACGCCGACACCAACGACTTCCTCGAGAACGACGACTGGTGGAGCTACTCCGCCGTGCTGACCAAGAACCTGGTGGAGATCGTGACCGCGCCCAACGCCATCGGGCAGGCGCGCAGCGAGGTGGAGCTGGCCGACGCGCGCCGCCTGGCGCTCTCCATGGGCGTGCTGGCCCAGGTGCACGTCGCGGCCAGCGAGCTGCGGGCCGCCGAGGCCGAGCTGCACCTGGCCCACGAGGTGCGCGGCGTCGAGGAGCGGCTCCACGGCGTGACCCGCGACCGGGTCGAGGCCGAGCGCGAGAGCGAGCTCGAGCTGGTGCGCAAGCAGACCGACCACGTGCTGGCCCAGCTGCGGGCCTGGAGCGCCTACGCGGACCTCCAGGGCGCGCTGGGTCGCCTGCACGTCGCCACGGGCCAGAACCCCCTGCGCGACCTCGGCGATCCCGACGAGGGCGAGATCGCCGTGGCGCTGCGCGCCGCCGACGCCCGCTGGGAGCGCCGCATCCGCATCGCCCGCGACTACCCCGACGCCTTCCTCCCCAACGGCCCCGAGCTCCCGCCCGTCGCCACCGACGCCCCGCGCTGAACCCGGGCTCCGGCCCGCTACCCTTCGGGCATGGAGTACCGACAGCTCGGAAGCAGCGGCCTGCGGGTGAGCGAGATCTCCCTGGGCTCCTGGCTCACCTTCGGCTCGGCGGTGGATCCCGACGCCACCCGCGATCTCGTGCACCGCGCCTTCGACCTGGGCATCAACCTGTTCGACACCGCCGACGTCTACGCGGGCGGCGCCGCCGAGGAGGCGCTCGGCCGCGCGCTGCGCGACCTGAGCCGCCACCACGTCGTGGTCGCCAGCAAGTGCTTCTTCCCGATGTCGGAGAACCCGAACGACCGGGGTCTCTCGCGCAAGCACATCGTGGAGAGCGTGGAGCGCTCCCTGCGCCGCCTGGGCACCGACTACCTGGACCTCCAGCAGTGCCACCGGCCGGACCCCCACGTCGCCATCGAGGAGACGGTGTGCGCCTTCGAGGACCTGATCCGCCAGGGCAAGCTCCTCTACTGGGGCGTCTCGGAGTGGCGCGCGGAGCACATCGTCGAGGCCTGCCGGGTGGCGGAGCTGCGCAACGCCTACGCGCCGGTCTCGAACCAGCCCCAGTACTCGATCCTGCGCCGGGGCATCGAGCGCGCGGTGCTGCCGGTGAGCCAGCGCAACGGGCTCGGCCAGATCGTCTTCAGTCCGCTGGCCCAGGGGGCGCTCACGGGCAAGTACAGCGGCGGCGTGCGGCCCGGCGGCAGCCGCGCCGCCGACGACCAGCGCAACCAGTTCATGGACGCGTTCCTCGAGGAGGAGATGCTCGCCCGGGTGGATCGGCTCCAGCCCCTGGCCGACGAGCTCGGCCTCTCCATGGCCCAGCTCGCCCTGGCCTGGTGCCTGCGCACGCCCGGGGTCTCCAGCGCCATCGTGGGGGTGACGCGCCCCGAGCAGCTCGACGACGACGTGAAGGCCTCGGGGCGCCGGCTTCCCGTCGAGGTGATCGATGCCATCGAGGAGCTCTTCCCCGCTCCCGGGTAGACCCGGGAAGGGCGACCCGGAGGGGCCATGCTGCGATTCCTCCAGCGCGTGATCCGGCTCGGCTGGCCGATGCGGCTGCTGGGCTTCCTGTTCGGTCGCTACAATCCCTGGCACCCCCGCCACCGCCAGGACCCCTACCCCGACTACCGGCGCCTGCGCGAGGAGGCGCCGATCTACCGCAGCCCGCTGCTGCGCATCTGGATCGTGAGCCGCTACGACGACGTGGTGGCGGTGCTGCGCGACAGGCGCTTCAGCGCCGACCGCCGCGAGCTGCCGCTGGCGAAGCTGCTCGAGCGGCTGTTCGCGCCCGACCCGGGGCTGCTGGGCTTCGTCAACACGAACCTGCTGAACCTCGACGGCCCGGACCACGCGCGGCTGCGGGGCCTGGTCTCCAAGGCCTTCACGCCGCGCCGGGTGCAGGCGCTGCGCCCGCGCATCGAGGCCGTGGTGGCGGACCTTCTCGACGCCGTGGAGCCCGCGGGCGAGATGGACCTGGTGCGCGACTTCGCCCACCCGCTCCCCGTGATCGTGATCGCGGAGCTGCTCGGCGTGCCGGTGAAGGACCGCGCGGACTTCCGCCGCTGGTCCGAGGCCCTGGTGCAGATCCTCGACCCGCTGTCGGGCGAGGGCGGCATGGCGCCCGTCGTGGAGGCGGTGAACGAGCTCGCCGCCTACTTCCGGGGCATGCTGGCCGAGCGTCGCGCCGAGCCCCGCGAGGACCTGCTCTCGGCCATGATCGCGGCCGAGGAGTCGGGCCGCAGCCTGGACGAGACCGAGCTGATCTCGCTGTGCGGGCTGATCCTGGCCGCGGGCCACGAGACCACCACGAACCTGATCGGGAACGGGGTCCGCGCGCTCCTCGCGAACCCCGGCGAGCGCAAGCGCCTGGCCGAGGACCCGGGCCTGATCGACTCCGCGGTGGAGGAGCTGCTGCGCTTCGACAGCCCGGTGCAGTTCACCGAGCGGGTGGTGACCGAGGATCTCGACTTCGGCGGGCGTCGCCTGCGCCGGAACCAGCTGGTGTGGGTGCTGCTCGGCAGCGCGAACCGCGACCCGGCCCACTTCCCGGAGCCCGACCGCCTCGACCTCGCGCGCGGCGACCGCAGCCACCTGGCCTTCGGTCTGGGCAACCACTTCTGCCTCGGTGCGGGCCTCGCGCGCCTCGAGGCCCAGGTGGCGCTCTCCGCCCTGCTGCGCCGCTTCCCGGACCTGCGCGGCGATCCGGACCCGCCGGGCTGGAAGCCCTCGGCGGTGCTGCGCGGCCCCACCGCGCTGCCCCTCGAGCTGCGCTGAGGCCATCCGCGGGCGGATCAAGTGGCCCACGCCGCGAGCCGATCCGCTCCCCATGGCTCGTCCCGGTGCCTGGGTCGCCCTCGCGCTGGCGCTGCTCGCCGGCCCCGCGGGCGCCGAGATCTACCGCTGGGTGGATGCCCAGGGGCGGGAGCACTTCACGACCCGACTCGAGGACGTGCCGCCGGCGGACCGCGAGCGCGCCCGCGCAGAGGCGGCGGGACGCCGCAGCATCCAGCGCGCGCAGCCTCGCTCCGGGGCGGCCCCGAGACCGCGGCCCGCCCGCAAGCCGTGGCAGGTCGAGGAACCCGAGCCCGAAGGCCGCGACGAGACCTGGTGGCGCGACGAGCACGCCAGCCGGCTCGACCGGGTGCGGGAGCTGGAGGCGCGGATCGCGGAGCTCGAGGAGCTGGGCGTCACCCAGCCGCCGGCACCGCGACACGTCTCCAACGCGAGCAGCCGCCGCTGGCACCGGTACCGGAGCCGCTGGCGCGAGCGGCAGCGCGCCGAGAGCGACCTGCGCAGCGCGCGCGGCAGCCTCGATCGCTTCGAGGAGCGGGCGCGCCGCGCCGGCGTGCCGCCGGGCTGGCTGCGTCCGCGCTAGCTGAGCGAGCCCTTCGGGCTCGCTTCGCGGCGGAAGCCGACCCATCCCGGGTCGGCCTCCTAGCTGCGATTCCGCTTCGCGGAGTCTTTCGCGTCGTCGGCTGACCCTCTCGGGTCAGCCTCCTGGCGGCGCTTCCCGCGCTTCTTCCCCTTGCTCCCCGCCTCGTTCTCCAGCAGCGCACGCTTGCGGCGCGCACCCCAGCGGTAGCCGCCCTCGCCGCCGCTCGCCGGCACCACGCGGTGGCAGGGGATGGCGAGGGCCGCCGGGTTCGTCGCGCAGGCGCGCGCCACGGCACGCGCCGCGGTCGCGCGGCCGACGCGCCGGGCCACCTCGGCGTAGGTGGCGGTGCTGCCCTCGGGAATCTCGCGCAGGGCCTGCCAGACGCGGCACTGGAACGCCGTGCCGCGCACGTCCACGGGAAGCTCGGGCCAGGTGCGCTCCCCGGCGAGCCAGGTGGCCAGCTCCTCGAGCCACCCGCGCAGCTCCGCGTCCTCGGCGGCGATCTCCGCCTCGGGCAGCTCGCGGCGCAGCTCGGCGGTGAGCGCCCGCGCGCTCGATCCGAGCGCGACGCGGCACACGCCGCGGGGCGTCGCGGCCACCAGCAGCCAGCCCAGGGGCGTGCGCGCCGTGGCGTGGCGGATCACCAGGCCGCGCCCGCCGCGACGGTAGCGGCCCGGCGTCATGCCGAGGCGCGCGTCGGCGCTCCCGTAGACGCGGCTGGTCGAGCCGAAGCCGGCGTCGTAGAGGCTCTCGAGGATCGACTCGCCGCGGCGCAGGCCGGCCTTGAGGCGCTCGCTCCGGCAGCGCGCCGCCCACTCCCGGGGCGACACGCCGAGGGTGCGCTTGAAGACGCGCTGCAGATGGGACGGGCTGAGCCCCACCTCCGCGCCCAGCGCCTCGAGGGTGGGACGCTCGCCCTCGGCCACGCGGCGCTCGATGGCGCGGCAGGCGGCGAGCACGCGCTCGCGGGTCGGGTCCGCCGGCGCGGCCTCGGCGGGGCGGCAGCGCCGGCAGGCCCGGAAGCCGGCGGCCGCGGCGGCGGCCGGGTCCGGGTAGAAGGCCACCCGCTCGCGGCGCGGGCGGCGGCTCGGGCAGCTCGGCCGGCAGAAGACGCCCGTCGAGCGCACGGCGTAGACGAAGCGCCCGTCGAAGGCGGCGTCGCGGTCCACGACGGCCCGCCACCGGGCCTCGGGGTCGTTGGCGAAGGGCTGGGTCAAGAGAGCCGGGTCGCTGGCGGTGGCCATGGGGTCCTCCTCGTTGAGGAGAAGGGTCCACGCCGAGCCGCATCCACTCCATCCGGATCTTGCGCCCGAATCCGATTCTCCGCCAACGGGGCCGCTCAGCGAGCGAGGGAGAGGTTCGTGAAGCCGCCCTCCTCGGTGACCTCGCGCACCACGTCGAGCCAGGCCGGCAGGGCGGGGTGGATCTCCGGCGCATCGAGCTCCACCTCGGCGAGGGCGAGGTCGCGGTCCAGGAACTCGTCGATCTCCCAGAGCAGGCCGCCCTCGCGGATGCGGTGGCGGCGCTTGCGGATGCGGCAGCCCTCGGTGAGCGGCCACAGCGTCTCGAACACCGTGGCCGAGGTCTCCTCCTCGACCTCGATGCGCTGCACCCCGGCGCCGAGCTTCACGGTGAGCTGGTAGCGCTTCTCGCCGTCGGGCAGCCGGGTGCAGCGGATGCGCTCGCGCAGCCGCTCCCCGGGCAGCCAGCCCTGGTCGATCTCCAGGGTGCGAACCTCGACGCCGCGCGCGCGCAGCGCGTCGAGGTCGGGCAGGCGCTCGAGCAGGTACTTGCGCTCGATCTCGACGGAGGGCCGCGCGGCGCCCTCGCAGCGCCGCGCGAAGGCCTCGACCTCCTCGCCCAGGCGCGCCCGCTGCGTCGCGCGGGCCCCGAGCCAGGCCTCCTCGAAGCCGGCGTAGAGGGCTCGGGCGTGGGCGTCGAGGTGCTGGCCGAGCGCGCGCAGGCCGGCCCGCTCCGGCTCCGGGGCGTCGGCCTCGTAGCGGCGGATCTCCTCGCCGAGCACGTGGGCGTCGTTGAGATCGCCGAGGCGGTCCTGGAGCTCCTTGCACAGCTCGACGCAGGCCTCGCCGGACTCGCGCACCGGCTCGATCAGGTAGCGCAGGCGCTTGCCCGCGATGCGGGCGGCGTGGCCCTCCTCGCGGTGCTCGAAGCCGCGCACCGCGTCGAGCCCGTCGCCGAGGGCCGTCGCCGCCTCGCGCACCCGCTCTGCGAGGGCGCTCCCGAAGCGCGGCGCCTCGCCGGGACGGTCGAGGTCGAGCTCGATGCGCACCCGCGCCAGGCGCGGGGCCAGCCGCGCGTCGATGGCGTCGAAGCGCGCGCGCACGCCCTCGCGGGCGTGGGCCATGGCCTCGCGGTGGGCCGACTCGAGCCGGGCCACCATGGCGTCGAGGCCGGCCTGCTCGGTGGGGCCGAGGGCCTCGCGCTCGCCCCTCAGCCAGGCGAGGGCCACCTCGGCGTCGCGTCCTCCCCCCGTCCCCTGCTGGATCTCGCGCAGGGCGCGGCGCTGCTTGCGCGAGGCGCTTCTCCCGAGCTCGTCGCGCCAGGCGCGCAGGGTGCTGCGCAGCCTCCGGACGGCGACGCGGAAGTCGTGGAGCGCCTCCTCGTCGGCCGGGTCGTCGAGGCGAGCCGCGGCCGTCCGTGCGCTCGCCAGCCAGCCGCGGGCGATGCGCGCCACCGCCTCCTCGGGCGCTCGCTGGAGCAGGTCGGAAGGCATCTCCACGGCGTCGGCAGTCTAGCGGGGAGCCGTCGGGGCGGTCCTCCACGCTGGCGCCCGGGCCCGCTCATGCGCGCTGGGAGGCTCCCGCGGAGTCGAGGGCGCCGGGCTCGAGGGCGGCGCCGTTCACGCCGCTCCGGTGGCCCCATTGGGCCATCAGGCCGAGGAGGGGTGCCGCGCTCCCCGCCCGCTCGGGCCGGGTCCCCTCAGAAGGAGAAGGCGTGGCGCAGCCTCCCCACGATGCCGCTGCGGCGCGCCAGCGCGATGGCGCTCTCGTACTCGCGCACGAGCTTGCGCGTCTCGCTCTCCCAGCTCGCGTTCTCCGCCGCCTTGCGGCCCTGCTGGGCCAGGAAGCGGCGGCGTCCCGGCGACTCGACGAGCTCGCGCACCGCGCCGATCGCCGAGGCGCGATCCTCGGCGTCGAAGAGCAGGCCGTTCTCGCCGTGGCGCACCATGTCGGGGATGCCGCCGGCGTCGGCGGCCGCCACGGCGAGCCCGGAGCTCATGGCCTCCAGGACCACGAAGCCCAGGGTCTCGGTGGTGGACGGCATCACGAACACGTCGGCGCTCGCGAAGGCCGTGGCCAGCTCCTCTCCCTTCAGGAAGCCGAGGAAGCTCACCGGGAGGTCGCTGAACACCTTCTCGAGGTCGCGCCGTGCGGGCCCGTCGCCCACCAGGGCGAGGCGCGCCTCGGGCACGGCGTCGAGCACCCAGGCCAGCAGGTCGACGTTCTTCTCCGGCGCGAGCCGCCCGGTGTAGAGCAGCAGCGGCGCGTCGATGCGGCCATCGCTCATGCGCTCGCGCATGGCGAGGTCGCGCCGCCTGGGGTGGAACCGCTCGGTGTCGACGCCGCCGCGCCACAGCCCGACGTTGGCCACGCCGTGGCTGCGCAGCTCCGCGCGGGTGAAGCGCGAGGGGCACAGGTTCCGGATCGCCAGGTTGTGCACGCCCCGCAGCGCCGGCCACATCACCGGCTCGAGCCAGCCGAGGCCGTAGCCGGGCAGGTAGCGCGGCAGGTCGGTGTGGTAGGAGGCGACCAGCGGGATGCCCAGGGTGCGCGCCGCCAGGCTTCCCCAGATGCCGAGGCACGCAGGGCCCACGGCGTGCACCACGTCCGGGCGGAAGCGCGCCAGCTCCCAGGTGAGGCGCGGGTCCGGCAGGCCGGCGCGCACTCCCGGGTAGGGCCGGAAGTCGACGGCCGGGATGCGCACGACGCGGGCGCCGGCGTGCTCCTCCACGGCGGGCTCCGGCGCGAACACGAGCACCTCGTGTCCGGCGCGGACCATCTCGGCCACGGTGTGGCGCAGCCGGTTCGTGATGCCGTCGATCTTGGGCAGAAAGACTTCGCTGAAGATCGCGATGCGCATAGAGACCTCTCTTCCCCCTGCGGCGAACCCTAGAGACCCTTCGGTCCCTCGGGGTGTCGGGCCCCGGACGAAACGGGGAAGCAGCGGCCACGATCGGGCGCCGATTCGGTGACGAAGCGGTGACACCGGCTCCGGAACCGGCCTGGCGACCTAGACTTGCGGGGTGAGTTGCCGGTTGGCTCCGGCAAACGACGTTTCGCTCCGCGCCCCGAATGAGTCTGGAAGGGGGGCCGCGGGGTGATACATTCGGGGGGAACCCCCGCGAGATCGAGAACATCGTCCTCCGGTTGCGAGCACCCCGCGGTCTCGCAGCGGAGCGTGCGTCCGCGATCCGCGTGGACGCTCGAGGGGGAGAAGTGAAGGCCCACCTGCTTCGCCACGCGAAGGCCGAGCGGCGTCTCGACTGGGACGCGCCGGATCCGCTTCGTCCCCTGGCGCCGCGCGGCCTGCGCCAGGCCCGGGAGATCGCGGAGACGCTCGCGAGCGAAGGCGTGCAGCGGATCGTGTCGAGCCCCCACCTGCGCTGCACCCAGAGCGTCGCTCCCCTCGCCGCGGTGACGGGGCTCGACGTCGAGATCGACGAGCGCCTCGCCGAAGGCGAGAGCCCGGCCAAGGCCCTCGACCTCCTGCACGAGGCCGGCGACCGCAACGTGGTGCTGTGCAGCCACGGCGACCTGATCCCGGGGCTGCTCGCCGAGCTCGAGGAGCGCGGCGTCGTGCTCGAGGCCCCCGGCAGCGTGCCCTGCGAGAAGGGGTCGATCTGGGTGCTGGAGGGGCAGGGGGGCTTCCCCCGGCGCGCCAGCTACCGGCCGGCGCCGCGACCGGAGCGCGACGAGGACGGCGATCGCGAGCGCCTCGCGGTGCTCGACCTCGGCTCGACCTCCTTCCGCCTCGTGGCGTTCGAGGCCACGCGCGCGGGGCGCCTCACGCGCGTCGTGAACGAGCGCATCATGCTGCGTCTCGGCGCCGCCATCGCGCTCGACGGGCGCATCCCCGAGGCGACCTGCGACGAGGCCGTCGCCACGGCGCGGCGCCTCGGCGAGCTCGCCCGGGACGCCGGCGCGACCCGGCTGCTGCCCGTGGGAACCGCCGCGCTGCGCGACGCCGAGAACGGCGCCCAGCTCGCCGGTCGCATCGGCGAGGCCCTCGGCGCCAAGGTGCGGGTGGTGTCCGGCGAGGAGGAGGCGCGCCTGCTGTTCCTCGCCTTCCGGCGGCGCGTGCTGCTGCCGCGCAGCAACGCCCTCGGCGTCGACCTCGGCGGCGGCAGCCTCGAGCTCGTGGTGGGCGACGCCCGGCGGATCCACTGGGAGGCGACGCTGCGCATCGGCGTGACCCGGCTGCACCGCGAGCTGGTGACCAGCGACCCCATGCGCAAGCGCGACGCCCGGCGCATCCGCGAGCGGCTCGCGGAGGCCCTCGAGCCCCACCGCGACCGCATCGAGGCCCTGGCGCCCGAGATGTGCATCGCGGCGGGCGGCACCGCGCGCGCCTTCGCGCGCCTCGCCGTTGCGCGCCGCGGCCTGCGGGCGAGCGGCTCCATCGACCACGTCGAGATCCCGGTGGAGGAGCTCGCCCAGCTGACCCGCGAGCTGGTGCGCTCGGACCACGACGAGCGGCTTGCCTTCCCCGGCATCCGCAAGAACCGCGCGGACCTGCTGCCCGCCGGCGGCCTGGTGCTCACCGCGCTGGCCGAGGCCCTCGGCATCGAGGCCTACACGGTGTGCGACTGGGGGCTGCGCGAGGGCGTGGTGCTCGAGGCCCTCGCCGGCGGCCACGCCTCCCGCTCCTGATCGCCCCGGGGCTCGCCGATCGCCCTGGGGGATCGGCGGGCGCCTGGCGGAGCGAGCCCTTCGGGCTCGCTTTGCGGCGGAAGCCGACCCACCCTGGGTCGGCCTCCTAGGGCGTCGCGTCCGAGGCCGCGGCCGGCGCGTCGAGCAGGCGCCGCAGCTCGGCCAGGCTGGCCGTGACCTCGGCCGGCAGCGCCTCGCCCTCGAGGCCGCCGTAGTCGAGCAGCGTCTCCTCCTCGAGGATCGCGTAGGCGGTCTCGGCGAAGGGCGCATCCGGGGCCAGCCGGATCGACGCCTCGAGTAGCGCGCCGGCCTGGGAGACCCACTCGTTGCGCCCGATGCGCGACTCCACCAGGCCGAGCAGGTAGTAGGCCTCGGCACGGTCGCCGTCGGAGCCGCCGGGCGCCTCGACGAAGCGGTGCAGGATGCTCGAAGCCACCACGTAGTGGACCAGGGCGCGCCGGTCCGCGGGGAAGCGGATCTGCTCGCGCGCCTCGGCGAGCAGCGTGCGGGCCCGGGCGAGATCCGGCTCCTGGCGGGCCAGGCCGCCGATGCGGCGCAGGGTGGCGATCCAGTGCTCCACGTCGAGACGCAGGTAGCGCCACAGGTCCGGGCGCTGCGCGAAGGCGTCCAGCACCGGCAGCGGGCGCTCGGGGTCCTGCTTCACCCGGACGGCGAGGATCAGGTAGTCGGTGAGCGGCGCCAGCAGGGCGGCCGGCGGGTACTCACGGCTGGCGAGGATCTCCTCGTAGGTGACGAGGGCGTCCTCGAAGCGACGCGTCGCCATCTGCAGCCCGGCGCGCTCCGCCGGCGCGAGCCCCGCCAGCGTGCTGCGGTCGAGCAGCCGCTCGGCGAGCGGCGAGTCCGCGGCGGGCAGCCGTGCGTGGCAGGAGACGCAGCTCTCGGTCATCTGCTGGATCAGGAAGCGCGCGTTCTCGGGCTGGCCGCGCTCGTAGGTCCACAGCGCGTCGCGCGCGTCGCGGGCCAGGGTGCGTCCGAGGTGGCGGAAGCGCGGGTCGCGGGAGGGCCCGGCGTGGCGGGCCAGGGTGTCGGCCCGCTGGGAGAGGTCCGTCAGGGACTCGCGGATCGCGGCCTCGCTCGCCGGGGCCGAGAAGCGCCCGGGGCTGGCGCTCAGCGGCAGCAGCACGCGCACGTCGTCGAAGATCTGCCGCATCGCGGCGCGGGTCGCTGCGGGATCGGCGGGTTCGGTGGACTCGGCCGCCTCGTCGGAGGCGCCGCCGGGGAGCGCGACGAGGGCTCCGGCGAGGACGAACCACGCAGCGCGTCTCATGTGCCACCCCCGCTCGAGATTCCGCACAGGCTGACCGACGCGACCGGGCTTTGCCAGCACGCCTCGCGTAGACTCGCGCGCCCCTTGCCCCGTCGACGGTGCCGCCGCGAGGCGTCGAAGGACATTTCGCCCCAGCCCGATCCCGATGCAAGCGACGTCCGGCACGCTCCGCCGCAGCCTCTCGCTGCCCGCCATCGCGCTCTACGGGCTCGGCACCACCATCGGTGCGGGGATCTATGCGCTCACCGGCGAGGTGGCGGGCGCGGCGGGCTACCAGGCGTGGCTGGCGTTCCTGGTCGCCTCGGTGCTCGCTGCGGCGAGCGCCGCGAGCTTCGCCGAGATGGCCTACCGCCTGCCGCGCTGCGCCGGCGAGGCGGTGTACGTGCGCGCAGGCCTGGGCTGGCCGCGGGTCGCCACCGCGGTGGGACTGGTGGTGGCGCTGGCCGGCTGCGTCTCGTCCGGCACCGTCGCGAACGCCTTCGTGGGCTACCTGGGCGAGCTGGTCGAGGTGCCCCGCGCCGTCGGCATCGCGGGCTTCGTCGTGCTGCTGGCGGCGCTCGCCGCCTGGGGGGTGCGCGAGTCGGTCTGGGCCGCCGGCGTGATCACCGCGGTGGAGCTCGGCGGCCTGCTGCTGGTGGTGGCGGTGGCGGGCGATTCGCTGGCCACGCTGCCGGCCCGCGCCGCCGAGCTCGCGCCCCGGGCCGACGCCGCGGTCTGGGCGGGCGTCTTCGCCGCCTCGCTCCTCGCCTTCTACGCCTTCATCGGCTTCGAGGACATGGTGAACATGGCCGAGGAGGTGCGCGACGTGCGCCGCACGCTCCCCCGCGCCATCGCCATCACCCTGGTCGTGACCATGCTCCTGTACGTGCTGCTCGGTCTGGTGGCCGTGCTCGCCGTGCCGCCCGAGGAGCTGGCCCGGGCCGGCGCGCCGCTGGTGGAGATCTACCAGCGCGGCGGCGGGCGCTTCCCGGCCCTGCTCTCGGGCATCGGGGTCGTCGCCATGCTGAACGGAGCGCTGATCCAGATCATCATGGCCTCCCGGGTCCTCTACGGGCTCGCCTCCCAGGGTGAGATTCCCGCCGTTCTCGCGCGCGTGCACCCGCGCCGGCGCACGCCCCACGTCGCCACCGGCGTGGCCGGCGGGCTGGTGCTGGTGCTGGCGCTCGGCTTCCCGCTGGCGGCGCTCGCGCGCGCCACCTCGCTCCTCACCCTCTCGGTCTTCGCGCTGGTGAACCTGGCCCTGTTCCGGCTCCAGGGCCGCGAGCCCCTGCCCGACGGGGTGCGCGGGGTTCCGCGCAGCGTGCCGCTGCTGGGCTTCGTCTCGAGCACGGGCTTCATCGTGCTCGAAGGGGTGCGGCGGCTGGGCTGAGAGTGGGGCTACGCTGGGGGTCGCCTCGACGGGACCTCGACGGTGGCGGGACCAGGGGGGCGGGAGAAGGCAAGCGATGCGCAGGGAGAGAAACCTTCTCCCGCCCCCACACCAACCGTCAGCGGCCAGCCATCAGGTCGGCTCCGGTCTCGCGTCGCCCGCTTCCAGGCGGCGCTCGAGGTCTTCCAGGCGGTCCTCGAGTTCGTCGAGGCGCTCTCGCAGGGCGCGGCTGCCGTGCCGCAGGCCGGGCTCGAACCAGCGCTCCCATCCCTCCCAGGCGCCGGGAGGCAGCGCGGCGTGGGGCGTGGACTCGGGCTCGACGCTCAGGGTGCGCGCCTTGCCCTTGCGGAGCAGCCGCAGCTCGAGGGGCTCGCCCGCGGGCGCGGTGGTCACGATTCGGAGCAGGTCGGAGGAGTGGCGCAGCGGCTCGCCGCCGGCCTCGACCAGCACGTCGCCGACGCGCACGCCCGCGCGGTGGGCGGGGCGGCCCTCCTCGACGCGCGCCACCAGGATCCCGCGATCCTGCGGCGCGGAGAAGTGCTCGCGAAGCTCCGGCGTGAGGCCCTGGACCTGCACGCCGATCCGTCCGCCCAGCCAGGGGTGCACCGCCGCGTCTCCCGGGGCGCTGCGCGCGGGCGTGGCGGCCAGGCCGCCCAGCAGGGCGACGAGCGGCGCGACCAGCGCGAGGGTCGGAGCGGTGGCGGACGCGAGGGCCAAGGTCTTCCTTCCCGGCGGGCTCCCGAAGGTCGGAGCGCTCGTTCTGCAGGTGGGACAACCGCAGGGCCGCGCTGGTTCCCCGGTCTGGGATAGAATCTGGCGGCCCTGAGCAACACCCCGGAAAACCAGCACTTCCAGGCCTGCTATCCCGGCTGGCGGGTCGCCGCCCTGGCCGGCCTGGCGCTCCTCACCCTGATCCCGGTGACGCTTCCGGTGCCGGTGCTGCGTGCCCTGGTCCAGGAGCGCTTCGGCGTCTCCGAGACCCTCACCTCGCTCTTCATGTCGATCAACATGGTGGGGGCCGTGCTCGCCGCGCCGCTGGCCGGCGCCCTGGCGGACCGCTTCGGCCGGCGGCCCACGGGCATCGCGATCGCCCTCACCGTGGATGCGGCCTGCTTCTTCGCCCTCACCCTGCCCGTGGCCTTCCCGGTCTTCCTGGCGGTGCGCTTCCTCGAGGGCTGCGCCCACATCTTCGCCCTCTCCCAGCTCCTCGCCCTGGCGTCGAGCTGCCGCCCGGGCCCGCAGCGCGGTCGCGTGATGGGCGCCGTGGGCGGCGGCCTGCTGCTCGGGGTCGCGCTCGGCGCGCCCCTCGGCGGCGTGGTCGGCGACGCCGACCCGATCCGTCCGCTCTACCTCGGCGGCGGCGTCGCGCTGGTGGCGGGGGTGCTGGCGGCGGTGCTGCTGCGCGAGACCGCGGCCGCCGGCGAGGACCGCCCGGGCGCCCGCGAGATCCTGGGCCTGGTGCGTCGCCACCGCCTGCTCGTGGTCCCGCTGGCCTTCGCCTTCGTGGACCGCTTCACCGTGGGCTTCTACACCACCACGCTGTCGCTCTACCTCGAGCGCATCCACGCGCTGCCGCCCGCGAGGATCGGCGCGCTGATCGCCATCTTCATGCTGCCCTTCGCGCTGCTGTCGGTGCCCTTCGGCTGGCTCGCGGAGCGGACCTCCCGCGCGCTGCTGCTGTGCGGCGGCAGCCTGCTCTACGGGCTCGGCACCCTGAGCCTGCCGTGGTGGGGAGCCGGGGCGCTGCCCGGCGTGATGGCCGCCATCGGCGCCGCGGCGGCGGTGATGTTCGTCCCCTCTCTGGTGATGACGACCCAGGTGGCGCCGGAGCGGGTCCGGGCCACGGCCCTGGGCGGCTTCAACGCCGCGGGGAGCCTCGGCTTCATCGTGGGGCCGGTGACCGGGGGGCTGGTGAGCGAGGCCGTGGCGCTCCCCGCCGGCGACTGGGAGGCCGGCTACCGCGCCGCCTTCGGCGTGGCGGGGGGCACGGAGATCCTGCTGGCGATGGTCGCCCTGCCGCTGATCCTGGCCTGGGAGCGCCGGGCCCGGGCGCCCGGGGGTTGACCTGTACCGATCGGTACGGCACTCTGTACCGGCCTGTACAGTCCACCTCGCGCCCCTCGGAGCCCCGCCATGTCCGAGTCCCGTCCCGAGATCCTGGTCCGCGATCCGTCCCTCGCCTTCGACGCCGGGATCCCCAGGCACTGGCTCGCCGGAAGCGCGGTGGCGACGCACTTCTTCAACGGGCTGAACCTGGTCTTTCCCGACGGCGAGCGCTTCTTCATCCGCGCCGTGAAGGACCACCTCGGCCGCGTCGAGGACCCGGAGCTGCGCGCCCAGGTGAAGGGGTTCTTCGGCCAGGAGGGGCACCACGCGCGCGAGCACGAGCGCTACTTCGAGCTGCTCGAGGCCCAGGGCTACCGGATCGAGGGCTACCTGAAGCGCTTCCGCGCCTTCGTGCGCTTCAGCAACCGCTGGCTGCCGGCGCGGCTGCGCCTGGCCATGACGGCCGGCGCGGAGCACTACACGGCGACCTTCGGCGGCCTGGCCTTCGAGGACGCCGAGCTCCTCGCCCAGGCCCACCCCACCATTCGCAAGCTGATCCTGTGGCACGCCGCCGAGGAGATCGAGCACAAGGCGGTGGCGTTCGACGTGCTGCGCGCCACCCACCCGAGCTGGGCGCTGCGCGTGCTGGGCCTGGCCATCGCCACGCTGGTGCTGTTCGGGTGGTCGATGGCCGGAACCCGCATGCTGCTGCGCCAGGACGGGCTCTCGCGCCGCGAGATCGCGGCGCAGCGCCGCGGCCTGCTGAAGGCCACCGAAGGACGCGGTCCGCGCCGCATGCGCGCCGCCTTCCTCGCCTACCTGCGCCGCGACTTCCATCCCAGCCAGGTGGACGACCTGCCCCTCGCGCGCCGCCACCTCGCCGAGCTCGGGCTCGAGGTGCCGGCGTGAGCCCCGCCCGGGGCGCCCCGCGGCGCGGGCGGCGCCGCAAGCGTCCGGAGGCCGCGGCCGACGCCGGCGGCCGCGAGCGCCTGCTCGAGGCGGCCCTCGAGCTGATCGCCGAGCGCGGCTACGCGGCCACCAGCGTGGGCGACGTGTGCGAGCGGGCCGGCCTCGCGCGCACCGCGCTCTACTGGCACTACGGCAGCAAGGAGGGCCTGCTCGCCGCGGCGGTGGAGACCGTGGGCACCACCTGGATCGAGGAGATCCGCAAGCGGGCCTACCTCGAGGGCGACCCGCTGCAACGCGTGCACCGGCTGGTGCGCGAGTGGCGCCGGCTGGCCACCGAGCAGCCCCAGCTGATCCGCCTGCCCCTGGTGGCGCAGCTCGAGCAGGGCGCCGCCTCGGAGCCCACCCGCGAGGCGCTGCGCCGCGTGGTGGCCCGTGCCGAGGAGGCGATCGTCCAGGGCATCGAGGACAGCGTGGGCATGGCGCTGCCCGACCTCGACCTCGTGGCCCACACCATCGTCGCGCTGCTCCAGGGCGCGGTGCTGCGGCCCGAGGTGGATCCCGACGAGGCGCGCATGGATCGCATCTTCGACGAGCTCGCGCGCACCATCGTGCTGCTGATCTGGGTGCGCCTGCCGCCGGAGCTGCGCGAGGGCAGGCTCCGCCCCGCCTGAGCGGTGCGCGTCGCCGCGGGGCGACCCCCCGGGCACCGGCCTACCCTGGGTCGCGGACCCATGCGCGACGCGCCCCGGAGCTTCACCGACCGCTGGCTGCCGCGCTCCGCCTTCGGGGAGCCCGAGGAGGAGCGCGCCGGTCGCGTGGTGACCGCCAGCGCCCTGGCGGCGGCGCTCTTCTCCGGGATCCTCGCGGCGTCGCGCTTCGGGCTCGAGGGCCTGGGCAGCCCGGTGGGGCGGGCGCTGGCCGGCTCGGTGCTGGGCTTCGCGCTGGCCCCCGTCGCCATGCGGCTCACGAACTCGCGGCGCGTGGGCGCGCTGCTGGTGCCCGCGGTGGGGATCGCCAGCCTGCTCGGCATGGCGATGCTCGAGGAGGGCCTGCGCTCCGAGGCCTTCTACTGGTTCCCCTTCGTCCCCCTGGTGGCCGCCCTGGTTCTCGGGGGAGTCGGGGCCGCCGTGTTCGGCGCTCTCTGCGCCGCCGGCACCGCGGGGCTCGCCGCCCTCCACCACACCGGCTTCCCGTTCGAGGGCCCGCCCCTCGTCGGGCGCGCGCTGCTGCTCCACTTCGCCGCCGCCGCCAACGCGCCGCTCTTCGGCGCCTTCCTGGGCTGGCTCTACGAGCGCAACCGCCTGCGCCGGAGCCGCGAGCTCGAGGTCGCCCGGCAGCGCAACGCCGCGCTGCTCTCGGCCCTGCCCGACGCCGTGGTGCGCATCGCGGCGGACGGCACCATCGCGGATCTCGAGCTCCCTGCCGACGCGCCGGCGCGCTTCCAGGTGGGCGAGATCCTCGGGCGCCGGCTCGAGGAGCTGTTCCCGGCCTCGGTCGCCGAGAAGGTCCACGCCCAGATCCGCACCACTCTCGACGCGGGCCGCCTCACCCGGCGCGAGTACGAGATCCAGTTCGGAGGCGAGCCCGTGGATCTCGAGCTGCGCGCCGCGCCCCACGGACGCTTCGACGTGATCGGCATCGTGCGCGACGTGACCCAGCGCAAGCGCCTCGACGCCATGCGCGACGACTTCGTGGCGACGGTGAGCCACGAGCTGCGGACCCCGCTGACCTCCATCCACGGCTCGCTGCGGCTCATCGCCGGGGGCGTGCTCGGCGAGATCCCGGGCGAGGTGAAGGACCTGGCCGAGGTCGCCTCGGCGAACTCGGACCGGCTCCAGCGCCTGATCGACGACCTCCTCGACATGCGGCGCATCGAGTCCGGCAGGCTCGACCTCCGGATCGAGCCCGTGGACCTCGCGAAGGCGCTCCAGCAGAGCCTGCGCGTCAACCAGGGCTACGCCGAGGCCCACGGCGTACGGCTGGTGCTGGAGGAGCCCCTGCCGGGGAGCGAGGTGGAGGTGGACCCGGACCGCTTCCAGCAGATCATGGCCAACCTGCTCTCGAACGCGGTGAAGCACTCGCCCCAGGGCGAGCAGGTCCGCATCACCCTGGGGCGCGACGCCGAGCGGGCGCGGGTGTCGGTGCGCGACGCCGGGCCGGGCATCGAGCCCGCGTTCCGCCCGCGGGTCTTCGACCGCTTCGCCCAGGCGGACTCGAGCGCCTCGCGCAGCGTCGGGGGCACCGGCCTCGGCCTCGCGATCTGCAAGCGGCTCGTCGAGGAGCTCGGCGGCCGGATCGGCTTCGAGACCGGCCTGGGCGAGGGGACCTGCTTCTTCTTCGAGCTTCCGCTCCGGGACCCCGCCGACGTATGATCGGGGCAGCGTGAGCACCGCCGTCCTGCTGGCCGCCTCGGTGGCGATCCAGTTCGCCGCGGCGGCCCTCGCCCTGCGCCTGATGCGCATCACCGGGCGCACCGCCTGGGCCCTCATCGCCACGGCCGTGCTGCTGATGGGCATCCGGCGCAGCGTCACCCTGGGCCGGGTGCTGAGCGGCGAGTCCGCGCTGCCGGCGGACCCCCTCGCGGAGTGGATCGCCCTGGTGATCTCGGTGCTGATGCTCGCGGGGATCGCCTGGATCGGCCCCTTCTTCGGCCGGGTCGAGCGCTCCGAGGCCGCGGTGCGCCGCAGCGAGGAGCGGCTGCGCCAGATCATCGACCTGGTGCCGCACATGATCTTCGCCAAGGACCGCGAGGGGCGCTTCCTGCTGGCCAACCGCGCCGTGGCGGAGATGTACGGCACGAGCGTGGAGGCGCTCCGCGGCCGGCGCCACGCGGACCTCCACCCCGACACCGCCGAGCTCGAGCACATGCTGGCCGACGACCGCGAGGTGATGAGCGGCGGCGAGCCGAAGTTCATCCCCGAGGAGACCTTCGTCGACGCCCGGGGCCGCCGGCACGTGCTCCAGACCATCAAGATCCCCTACCTGACCTCGGGCCTCGAGGAGCCCGCGGTGCTGGGCGTCGCGGTGGACATCAGCGAGCGCAAGGCCTTCGAGCGCTCCCTCGAGCAGCGCAGCGTCGAGCTCGAGCGCTCCAACGCGGAGCTCGAGCAGTTCGCCTACGCGGCCTCCCACGACCTCCAGGCGCCGCTGCGCGCGGTGGTGAGCTTCCTCCAGCTGCTCGAGGACGAGGCGGGGGAGCGCCTGGGCGAGCGCGGCCGCGAGTACCTGGCGACGGCGGTGGACGGCGGCCGGCGCATGCAGGCGCTGATCGAGGCGCTGCTCCGCTACGCCCGGGTGGGCCACGGCCAGGCGGAGCGGCGCTCCGTCGACGTGGCGGAGCTGCTCGAGGGCCTGGTCGCGGACCTCGGTCCGCTGGTCGAGGAGGCCGGGGCCCGCATCACCTGGGACGCGCTCCCCACCCTGGAGTGCGTGCCCGACCGGCTGCGTCACGTGCTCCAGAACCTGCTCGAGAACGCGCTGCGCTTCCGCGGCGACGCGTCGCCCCGGATCCACGTGTCGGCGCGAAGGGAGGCGGACGCCTGGTGGCTCTCGGTGGCGGACGACGGGATCGGCATCGACCCCGCCCACCAGGGCCAGATCTTCGAGGTGTTCCGGCGCCTGCACCCGCGCGACCGCTACCCGGGCACCGGGATCGGGCTGGCCGTGGCGAAGAAGCTGGTGGAGTCCGACGGCGGCCGGATCGAGGTCGAGTCCGAGGTGGGCAAGGGGGCGGTCTTCTCGTTCAGCGTGCCGGACGCGAGCGCCGGGGCGGAGGCCCCGTCGGGGATGGAAAGCTCAACGAATACGGATACTTGAAGGCCCGGCGCCGGGCGGCTCCCGGGTCCCCCCGAACGCGGGGCCGGGACGCTCAAGACGAGCCCTCATCCCTCCGAACCGCTTCCCGTGGCCCCCGGTCCCGTTGGAGACCGAGCGGCCGGGGAGCCCATGCGAAGACGCGACGCCTCCTGGGCGACAGGGCGCATCCTGATCGCGGCGACGGACCGCGCGTTCCGGCGCGACCTGCGCGAGCTTCTCGAGCGCCTGGGGCTCTCGGCGGTGGCGGCGGACGACGCGGCCCGCGCCCTGCGCGCGGCGGATCGCTGGCCCCCGGACCTGCTGATCGTGGACGCGCGCGAGGGCCCCGAGGCCGTGGCGGCGCTCCAGCAGGCCCTGGGCGAGCGCCCGGCGCTGGCCGAGACGCCGGTGCTCGCCGTGGTGCCCTCGGGTCGCGCCGACGCCGCCAGCCAGTCCGTCGACGCCGGAGCCACCGACGTCGTCCCGGTCCCGTTCCAGCCCACGGTGCTCGAGCGGCGCGTGCGCTCGCTGATCGAGAGCTCGCGGGACCGCCTCGAGCTGGGTCGCTGCCGCGAGCGGCTCGAGTCCATCCAGCGCATCGCGCGCATCGCCACCTGGTCGGCGGACGCCGAGGGCAGCGAGTTCCAGGGCGCCCGCGAGTTCCGCCCGCTGCTGGGCCTGGACCCGGCGCCGGGCCCGGTCTCGCGCAAGCTGCTGCTCTCGCGGGTCCACCTGGAGGACCGCCAGACCCTCGAGACCCGGCTCCAGAAGAGCGCCGAGGCCGGCGAGGGCTTCGGCCTCGACACCCGCATCCAGCCCGGCGACGGCCTGGAGCGCATCCTGCACTGGCAGGGCGAGCCCCTGGGCGAGGACGGTCGCATCACCGGCGTGCTCCAGGACATCACCGAGCGCAAGCGCGCCGAGGAGCAGATCCGGCTGCTCTCCCACCGCGACGGGCTCACCGGGCTCACCAACCGGCGCGCCTTCATGCAGCGGCTGGCGGGTGCCGTCGACATGGCGCGCCGCCACCAGCGCTCCCTCGCCCTGCTGGTCGCGAACCTCGACAACTTCAAGCGCGTGAACGACACCCACGGCCACGTCTTCGGGGACCGCGTGCTCCAGGGCGTCGCCGAGCGCTTCGACCGCTGCCTGCGCCAGACCGACCTGGTGGTCCACAACGACGACAGCGAGGTGGTGGAGTGCAACGACGTCTCGCGCCTCGGCGGGGACGAGTTCACCCTGCTGCTCACCGAGATCGCACGGCCCCAGGATGCGGCGCGGGTGGCCGGGCGGCTCATCGAATCCCTGCGCGAGCCCTTCCAGCTCGACGGGCACGAGGTGATCATCGGCGCCAGCATGGGGATCACGGTCTTCCCCGACGACGGCGACGACGTGGATGCGCTGCTGCGCAACGCCGACGCCGCCATGTGCCAGGCCAAGAGCGAGGGCCGCAACAACTACCAGTTCTTCACCGCCGCGATGAAGACCGACTCGACGCGGCGCTTCGAGCTCGAGGAGAAGCTCTGCCGCGCCTTCGAGAACCACGAGCTCCAGGTCTACTACCAGCCCCAGGTGGACATGGAGACGGGCTGCATCACCGGGGTCGAGGCGCTGCTGCGCTGGAGCGACCCGGAGTTCGGCGCGATCTCGCCGGCGGAGTTCATCCCCATCGCCGAGGGGGCGGGCCTGATCAAGCCGATCGGCGAATGGGTGCTGCGCACGGCCTGCTGGCAGGCCAAGGCCTGGCGCGAGGAGGGCGTCCCGCCCCTGCGGCTGGCCGTCAACATCTCGCCGCACCACTTCGAGGACGGTCACCTCGTCGAGGCCCTGAACCAGGTGCTGTGGGACACCGGCCTCGACGCCGGCCAGGTCGAGCTCGAGATCACCGAGAACGTGCTGATGGGCGACGAGGACGAGGTGATCTCCATCCTCCAGCAGCTGAAGGACACCGGCGTCAGCATCTCCCTCGACGACTTCGGCACCGGCTACTCCTCCCTCAGCTACCTGAAGCGCTTCCCCGTGGACGCGGTCAAGATCGACCGCTCCTTCGTGCGCGACATCCCCCTCGACCCCGACGACGAGGCGATCACCGCCGCCATCATCTCCATGGCCAAGGCGCTGCGCCTGCGGGTGGTGGCGGAGGGGGTCGAGACCGAGCAGCAGCGCGAGTTCCTGCGGGCCCGGGGCTGCGACGAGATCCAGGGCTACATCTTCAGCCCTCCGGTGGCCCCGATCGTGGTCGCCGAGGTGGCGCGCCACCGACCCCCGCGCTGAGCGGGCCTCCGGCGCCGCCCGCCCGCCCGGCCGAGGCCCCGCGGCCGTTGTGGCCGGTTCGGCCCCGTGTTAGCTTCCCGCCGTCCTCGATCAGGTGACGCCCATGAGACACCTCGTCTGCCCCAAGATTCCCACCGCCGCGCGGCCGCGTGCGGCGGTCCAGGGGGAGCGCGTCCGCCTGCCAGCTCGATAGACGCCCCGGAGCCCGAAGGGCACGGAGCCGAAGCCGGAGGCCGCGGACGCGAGAAGCGCCGCGG
>JANQFK010000052.1 GCA_028277885.1 Myxococcota bacterium | reverse complement strand
CCGGCGCTGCGAGCTCGACCACTTCCTGCTCGAGCGCAGCGAGGCGCGCACCCGCCAGGGCGAGCCCCTCGCGAGCCTCGAGCGCCGCGCCGGCCGCTGGGTGGCGAACGGGCGCCTCGAGGCGCCCATGGTCGTTGGCGCCGGCGGCCACTTCTGCCCGGTGGCGCGGCGCCTCGGCCGCGGCCCCGACTCCGAGCCCGTGATCGCCGCCAAGGAGGTGGAGTTCGAGCTCCACCCCGAGGACCGGGAGAGCTGCCCGGTGCAGGCCGACGTGCCCGAGCTGTTCTTCACCGAGGACCTGAAGGGCTACGGCTGGGTGTTCCGCAAGGGCGACTTCCTGAACGTGGGCCTGGGCCGCCAGGACCGCACGCGCCTCACCGCCCACCTCGAGGCGTTCCTCGCCTTCCTGCGCGACGAGGGCCGGCTGCCCGGGCGCCTCACCGAGCGCTTCCAGGGCCACGCCTACCTGCTCTACGAGGACTCGCAGCGGCCGTGGGTGGACGACGGCGTGCTGCTGGTGGGCGACGCGGCGGGCCTCGCCTACGGGCGCAGCGGCGAGGGCATCCGGCCCGCCGTCGAGTCCGGGCTGCTCGCCGCGCGCCAGCTCGAGGCCACGGGGGGCTTCGACGCCCAGTCCCTCGCCCCCTACGCGGCCGCCCTCGAGGAGCGCTTCGGCGCGCGCGACGCCCGCGGCCTCGGCTTCACCGACGTGCTGCCCGCCCCGCTGGTGCGGCGCCTGGCGGGCCGGCTCTTCGCGACGCCGTGGTTCGCGAAGCACGTCGTGGTGGACCGCTGGTTCGTCCACGCCCACGTGCCGGCGTTGGCCTGAGCCCGGCGCGCCGGCCCGGTGGCCGCGGGGGCGTCAGTCCCGCGCGCCCCCGAAGCTCGCCAGGTCCGCGTCGAGGGTCTCGCGGATGAAGCGCAGCGTGTCGTGGCGCGCCCGGATCTTGGTCTCCGCGAACGCGCGCCGCGGCAGCTCGGCCAGCCGCGCGCTCTCGGCGAGCACGGCCTCCTGGAGCTCCTCCGGCGCCACCACGCGGTCCAGGTAGCCGGCGTCCACGGCGCCCTCGGGGTCGTAGATCTCCGCCTGGATGGTGGCGCGCTGGAAGTGGCGCTTCGAGAGCCGCGCCCGGGCCAGCTCCACGGCGAAGACCGGCAGCGTCATGCGGATCGCGACCTCGTTCAGGCCGATCTTGAAGTCGCCGCGGATGCCGATGCGCGAGTCCGCGGCCAGCAGCAGCAGCGAGCCCATGGCGAGGGCGTGCCCGGTGCAGCCCACCACCACCGGGAGCGGCAGCTCGTAGAGCCGCAGCAGCATCCGCGCGCCTTCGCCCACCAGCTTGCCGGCGGCCTCGGGGCCCTCGCCCATCACCTTGAGGTCGAAGCCCGCCGAGAACCGGCCCGGCCGGCCCAGGAGGGCGACGCAGCGCGCCTCCTTCTCGGCCCGGTCGAGGGCGGCATCCAGGGCGCCCAGCACCTCGTGGGAGATCGCGTTGGCGCGGCCGTCGTCGAGGCGCAGCACGGCGACGTCGCCCTGCTGCTCGTAGCGAAGGGGCTCTCCGGTCATCGCCGGAGGGTACGCCAGGGCCCCGCGGCGCCGCTACAGCTCGAGGGTGCGGAAGCGCTCCTCGGCGTAGCTCGCCAGCAGCGCCTCGTCGTCCACCGTGGTGCCGGTGAACACGACCCCCATGCCGATCGGCAGGTTCGCGCGCTGGAGGTTGCCGGGCACGTTGGTCATCACCACCCGGGCCGCGGTCTGGATCGCGCCCGAGGGCAGCGGCAGGCTGAGGTGCACCAGCGACTTGCGCAGCATCGGGCGGTCCGTGGCGAGATAGGCGCCGGTGGACGAGATCGAGTAGACCCGCGCGCCCTTCGAGCGCTGGGCGGTGCGCACCTGCACCGACCAGTCCGCGGGCACGCGCAGGCCGCTGCGCTCGCGCTGGATCTCCTCCGGGCAGGCCAGGGAGTAGTTCACCAGGAAGCGCAGGGTGTGGGCGTCCACGGGCTCCCACAGCCCGAAGCGCACGCCGGCCTCGCGCAGCGTCTCGCAGCCCTCCGGACCGGGCCGCACGCCCGCCACCAGGAAGGTGAGGTCGTCGATGCGGCCCAGGCCGCGCAGGGAGTCGAGGGCGCCGCGCAGGTTCGTCGCCGCCAGGTCCGGCGGGATCACCACCGCGCCCACCCGGTGGCGCGGGTCGATCAGCGCCTCGCGCGCCTCGTCCGGCGTCTTCACCGGCAGCGCGCGGTAGCCGAGCCGCTTGAGCCGCGCCGTCAGCAGGTGCATGGGCTGCTGACCGGCGTCGATCAGCAGCAGCTCGCTGGGACTGGACATCGGCTCTCCTCGGGCCGTCCTCGGCGACCCGGTGTTCGCATCGGCAATCCGACGAGAAAACCCGAGTGACCCGGCTCACCGGGGGAGGCCTGTGGCATACTCCGCACACCGCGAATGGAGCGACCGTTGCCGGTGCGTTGCCGGCGCGCGAGAGGGCCCGCCCATGACCGCCGAAGCCCCCAGCTACCGGATCCAGGACCGCACCGTCACGCTGCCCTGCCACGTGCGCGACGCCGCCTCGGCGACGGCGAGCTTCCTGGTGGACGCCGGCGCCGCCCGCCGCCTGCTGCCCTCCCTCGAGCTCGACGTGGTGGAGGTCTGGCCGGGCCGGGCGCTCTTCTCCGTGGCCTGCATCGACTACCGCGACAACGACCTCGGCGACTACGACGAGATCTCCCTGGCGCTCTTCGTGCGCGAGCGGCGCGGGGGCCGCGGCGTCCCGTATCTGGGACCCATGCTGGACCTGCTGCGCGGCCGGCTCCCCACCTGCATCCTTCACCTGCCGGTGAACCAGGAGTTCACCTGCGAGGCGGGCTGCACGATCTGGGGCTTCCCCAAGAGCGTGGACGACATCGACCTCCAGGTCGCCGACGGCCGCCTGCGCTGCCGCTGGGAGAAGGAGGGGCGCCACGTCCTGAGCTTCGACGGGCCCTTCGGCGGCGGCCGCACGATGCCCGAGCAGGAGCTGCGCACCTACACGGTGCGCGAGGGCGCGCTCCACGCCACCCGCTTCGTCTCCCGGGCCGAGGGCATGGGGTTCCAGCGCGGCGGCACCCGGATCGAGCTGGGCGACCACCCCATCGCGGGCGAGCTGCGCGCGCTGGGCCTGCCCCGGGCGGCGCTCTTCAGCGTCTGCATGGGCCGCATGATGGCCCGCTTCGAGGCCCCGGAGAAGCTCTAGGCCGCCCGGGCCCCGGCCCGGCGAGCGCGTCCGACCCGGCGTCCGGCCTGCCGCCCGTCCCGGCCGCCGCTCCGTCCGCGCCCGCACCCGGCCTGCCGCACCCCGGCTCCGCCCGGGGCTGAGGGCCCGGGGCTACGGTTTCGGGGCGGATCGGCCGATGATCCTCCTGCTCACGCGCCCCCCCGGCGCCAACGCGGGAGTACGTACTTGCTCGCCATCTCGCCCGACGGCCTGCGCGCGGTCCTCGAGGCCGGCGCCGCCGCGGCCAGCACCGCACTGGCGGCCCAGGGGCTCGCCTGGAAGGTCGAGCCCGGCGACCTCGCGCTGTGCCCGCTCGCGGACTTCCCCCAGAAGGCCGTCTGCCCCGAGTCCGAGATGGTGGCCGCCGTGGTGCGCGGCCTGGTCGGCCCCTGCTGCGGCAGCGTGGTGGTGGCGCTCGAGCCCAAGCCCGCCCTGCGGCTCATCCAGGGCGCCGCGCCGCGCAGCCGGGCCTGGAAGCCGGGCGACGCCCACGCCCAGATCGACGCCTTCGTCCACGCCGGCGCGGCGGTGGGCGAGTCCGTGGCCTGCGTCTCGCTCCACGACGTCGCCTGCGGCCGGCCCGCCCTGGTGGAGGACTCGCTCCCCGCGGTGCTGGTGGGCACCCACGCCCCCCAGGACGTGATGGTGATCTCCTGCGAGCTGCGCTTCACCCGCGGCGACGAGCGGCTCACCGGCTGGGTCTGTCTGCTCCTCGACGGCAAGCTCCTCCCGGCCCTCGCCGACGGCTCCGACGGCTGAGGCCCCGCGGCGGCCCGGCCCGCCACCACGCCCCCAACGCCCCCCGATCGCGGGCTCAATCGAGCCGCCCCGCCTGCCGATTGCACCCCCGTGGATCCGCACCCTTCGCCCGACCCCGGGGCCGAGCCCCATCCCGCCGCCGCCGGCCGCGCGCTGCCGCGCCTGGGCGAGGCCCTGCCCGAGGTCTCGGAGCGCTTCGACCGCTTCGGCGCGCTCGGCATGGTGGTGATCGACGCCCGGGCGCTGGCCGACATCGAGCGCGACTTCGGCTACGACGCCTACCGCAGCTCCATGGCGGCCCTCGGCGCCCTGGCCGGGAACCTCGCCCGGGAGCGCCTGGTGGGCGACGAGCTGGTGACCCTCGGCGACACCGGCCAGCACGAGGTGCTGATCCACCTGTTCCGCCAGTGCGGCGACGGCGACTTCTACCGCAGCGAGCTGCCGAGCTTCATGGCGGCGCTCGACCAGGCCCTCGAGCAGGGCGGCCAGCGCGTCGTCTACCCGTACTTCCGCAAGGCCCCGATCTTCGGCACCGGCTACGCGGCCGCGCTGCGCAACCCGCACCTCGGCGCCGCCACCCAGATCCAGGAGACCTTCGCCGAGGCCGCCCGCGACGCGCGCCTGGCCGCCCAGGTCGAGGGCCGCCGCCGCCGCAAGGAGTTCGTCGGCCTGGTGATGGCGGGCAAGGTCACCTCGGTCTACGAGCCCATCGTCGATGTGGCCACCAAGACCGTCTTCGGCTACGAGGCCCTGGCCCGCGGCCCCGAGGGCACCGACTTCCACTCGCCGCTGGTGCTCTTCGAGACCGCGCTGCGCGAGGGCCTGGTCTTCGAGCTCGACTGCCTGTGCCGCCGCTCGGGCCTGCTCGGCGCCGAAGGCCTGCCCGCCGGCACCAAGCTCTTCCTGAACGTGCGCCCCACCACGATCCACGACCCGAGCTTCAAGCCCGAGGCGCTGATCCGCACGCTCGAGCGCAGCCAGCTCCAGCCCAGCGACCTCGTCTTCGAGATCTCGGAGCAGGAGTCGATCTCGAGCTTCGACGCCTTCCGCGAGGTGCGCGACGAGTACGGCAAGCTCGGCTTCCAGTTCGCGCTCGACGACACCGGCGCCGGCTACGCGAGCCTCGAGGCCGTGATGGAGCTGGCCCCCGAGTTCATCAAGGTGGACCGCGCCTTCGTGCGCGACATCGACAAGGACCCCGCCCGCCGCACCCTGCTGCGTGCGCTCCACGCCGTGGCCGAGGACACCGGCGCCCGCATCATCGCCGAGGGCCTCGATCGCCTCGAGGAGCTCGAGACCCTGGGCGAGATGGGCATCCCCTTCGGCCAGGGCTGGCTCTTCGGCAAGCCCACCCCGCTGCGCGCCAGGTAGCCAGGCCCGCCCACCGAGCCACGAGGCGCACCCGCGCGGCGGTATACTGCCGCCCGTGCCCGAAGCGCCCCCCGTCCAAGAGATCCCGCCCGGCATCGAGCCCGAGCCCGTCACCAAGTTCCTCGCCGAGCACGTCCCCGCCCTCGAGCCGCCCCTGCGCTTCGAGCTGATCGGCGAGGGCCGCTCGAACCTCACCTACCGCGTGACGAGCCCCGCCACCGGCACGAGCGCCGTGCTGCGCCGCCCGCCGCTGGGCCACGTGCTCCCCACCGCCCACGACATGGCGCGCGAGCACCGCATCCTCTCGGCCCTCGCCGACACCGACGTCCCCGTCCCCCGCCCCCTCGCCCTGTGCGAGGACGCCGCCGTGAACGGCATGCCGTTCTACGTGATGGAGGAGCGCCGCGGCGTGGTGATCGAGGACCACCTCCCCGACGGCATCGCCACCACCCCCGAGGAGCGCCGCCGGATCGGCCTCGGCGTGGTGGACGTCCTCGCCCGCCTCCACGCCGTGGACTGGAAGGCCGCGGGCCTCGAGGGCTTCGGCCGCCCGGAGGGCTACCTCGCCCGCCAGGTCCGCCGCTGGACCCAGCAGTGGGAGCGCTCCCGCGTCGAGCCGCTGCCGGCCATCGACGAGCTGATGCGCCGCCTCGCCGCAGCACTCCCCGAATCGCCCCCCGCCACGATCGTCCACGGCGACTACCGCCTCGGCAACCTCTCCCTCGACCCCGCCGACCCGGGCCGGGTGGTCGCCGTCTTCGACTGGGAGATGGCGACCCTCGGCGACCCCCTCGCCGACCTCGGCTACCTGCTCATGTCCTGGGGCGAGCCCGGCGACCCGAAGGTCGCGGGCGTCGGCTCCTTCCGCGACGTCACCACCGCCCCCGGCTTCCCCACCCGCGCCGAGCTGCGCGCCGCCTACGCGGAGCGCACCGGCCGCTCGGTGGAGAGCCTCGACTTCTACGTCGTGCTCGCCTTCACGAAGCTCGCGGTGATCAGCGAGGGCATCTACGCCCGACACGAGATGGGGCAGACGGTGGGGGAGAAGTTCGAGGGGCTGACCCGGGCGAGCGTGCCGTTGGCGGAGAGGGCGTTGGAGCTGGCGGAGGGATCGGCGGTGGCGGGGCTGGCTAGTCAGTGATTCTGACGCTGCGAACTTCATGGGGGACAGGAGCGCGACTATGCACCTTCAAAGACACCGCCCTTCAGTCATCGCGCATCAAGGGGACGACAGGATCCGAGTTCCTCATTTCACGCGGTGAGACGAAGGCTGCAGGCATCTCTTGATGCTATGTTCTCTCCGATGGACGCTAGGAGTGCCCTCCACGCGAAGCGACTCTGCGATGCGCTCTCGAAGATCGAAGGGATTCGTGGAAACGGCGACGATGCCCATTCACCGTCCTTCGAGAACTGGAAAGACAGAGCGGGACAGACCCTGAAGGTCTTGTTTGGAGAGGAGCACGACTACTCAGAGCGATTCAAGCGCCTTTCCTTCTGGGATATGCGAATCTCACTGGGAGGGCAGCGCTTCTGGACCCGCGAGGATCAAGATCAATTCGAACACGACCTGAGCCTTGCTGAGCAGATCCTGCGAGATGCGATAGAGGAACTCGAACTCGCTGGCCAGGTACCTAGCGCCGCGGCAGGAAGCCCTCCGTCTCCGAAGCCACCTGCTGTCGTGGTCCACGTCAATAACATCCTCTCCCAGACCACCTCGGTCAGCCTTGAGCAGGTGCTGGTCGGACTCGGTGATATTGGCCTCTCAGAACTCGACCTTCAGCGAGCGCGCACGGCGGCTCAAGAGCTAGAAGCTGAAGCGAAGGGTGAACAACGATGGCCTGTGCTTTCCGGCCCTCTGGAGGCGTTGAGGCAGCTCGGGAAGTCAGTCTATGAACGAGTAGCGATTCCAATCCTTTTGGAGATGCTGCGAAGGCAAGCAGGGCTCTAGATCAAGGGGCTGCCGGATCGCACCCGGGGTAAGGCTCGACCACGGTAGGCTTGGGTACAACGTCCGATGCTCTTGGGCGCCCGTGCACAGACTCGACAGTCGGGGACGCAAAGAGCAAGAGAGCCATCAGTTGCGAGGCCAGGTGCCGACTGCCCGCATCCCAAGGACATCGCCAATGGGTTTCTCCGGTGCTCCCGAGTTGCAGGATACCCTCCTCAGTCTCTCCCCAAAGGACTTCGTCTCGGTGCATCTATTCGAGCCGGTTCCCCACGTCTTCCGAGGCGATAGTTCCCTCTGGATTCGCTGGAAGACAGAGTTCTCGAGACTCCTCGAAGTAGATCCGTACGAAGTCCTTTTGACAGGCAGCGGCGCAGTCGGCTTCAGCCTGAACCCAGCAAAAAGCTTCAGAGAGTTCAACGAAGGCTCTGATATTGACGTGGCCGTGATAAGCGCGCACCACTTCGACGTTGCGTGGCGCTGCCTTCGGCGCAGCCCGCCTGAGTGGCTCTCGCTCCCCAGGAAGACGAAGAGAGCACTTCGATCACACAAGCAAAACTATGTGTTCGAGGGCGCCATCGCCACAGATCGCATCCTCGCGCTCCTCCCTTTCGCGAAGTCTTGGCAGGCTGCATTGGACAACATGCGATCTGTAGAGCCGACCGTCGGGCGAGAAGTCAATCTGCGCATCTACCGTGACTTTGATTCTCTGCGCGGTTATCAAGCAAGCGGCATTGAGGCTCTTAGGACGTCTCTCGCTGAAGACGACGAGGAGGTCGAGCCGATCTCCACGGAGGAAGAGTAGGTGACGAAGCAAGCCGAAAGCTATCTGCACACCACTCATCGAACGGTGAACTGGTTCAAGAAGGCTCACAAGAACGGCGAGCTTGAGCTCGCTGCTCCGTTCCAAAGAAATCCCGTTTGGACAAACGCTCAGAAGTCCTATCTCATCGACACAATTCTGCAGGGTTTGCCAGTCCCAGAGCTCTACATGCAGGATGCCGTTAGCGACGAAGGCGAAGAGCAGAATCTTGTGGTGGACGGCCAGCAAAGAGTGCGCGCATGCCTCGACTACGCATTTGGAGAGTACGCACTCGAAGGCGAAGAGGTTGCAGCGCGATGGCGAGAGTTGCACTTCGACGATCTTGAACCAAGCGAGAAGCAGGCGATCTACGGCTACAAGTTCGTAGTACGAGTGCTGCCCGCTATGCCCGAGGAGGAGCTACGCAAGATCTTTGCTCGACTGAATCGAAACGTTGTGGCGCTCAATCAGCAAGAACTCAGAAACGCGACCTACTGGGGCCCATTCATATCGCTAACTCAGTCGATGGCGGACGAGGATCCGTTCTGGGCAGAGTCTGGGGTCTTTTCGTCGAATGATCACCGTCGGATGTTAGATCATGAGTTCATTAGCGAGCTCATGATCGCGTTCCTGCACGGTTCGCAGAACAAGAAGGACAAGCTCGATCACTACTACCAGCTGTACGAAGAAGAGTTTGAGAGGCGAGACGAAGTCGCGCACAAGTTCTCTCGAACGACAGGGGAAATCTCTCAGCTCTTGCCTTCGCTTCCCAAGACGCGGTGGAGAAAGAAGTCAGATTTCTACACCTTGTTTCTTTCGCTGATCGATCGAGTTGACGATTTCCCTCTGCCTGCGGACGCGCGGAAGGAGATTGGTTCGCGGATCGAGCAGCTTGGCAGTGAAGTCGATGCAGTACTGAAACTCGACGATGCGGAATCGGGCAGCGCGAACACCCTTGCCGTCAAGTACGCGCGCAATGTTGCTGCTGCCTCTGATCGGACTCGTCGGGTCGCTCGGACTGAAGCGTTTGAAGAGTTTGTCTTTGGGTGCAAGTCAGCTGGTCTGTAAACGCAGCAGTATCCCCGGGGTTCAGGCGGGCCTCGTGGTGGCGGATCTCCATCTCCGGGTCTCGCTGTTGGCGCTCTCGTTTCTGATGGGCTGTGTATCCACATCCCCCGCGGAGCGGCTGGCACGCCTCTACGAGCCCGGCGCCGATCGCGCCACGGCCGCCGGGCGTATGGACCGCCAGCAAATCGAGCTCGCATTCACCCGCCTGAGAGATCCGCGGGCCGGGCAGCTCGCACTCGATGCAGAGGCCGCCGCCGCCCTGGGTTTCAATCTCTCGACCGCGGCGGGCTACGACGCATACCGGGTCCGCGTGAGGGTCGGCCAAGGCTACTCCGCCACCGTCAGGCGCTACTGCGACTATGTCTTCTTCGACGAGGCGCAGAAGATCGTCGGGGCCTACCGGCGAGAGGGAAGCTGCCCCGCTCCCTAGGCCAGGTAGCCCGCGCAGCCCGTCTCCTCGAGGACCGCATCGAGCCGGCTGCGGTCGGAGGCCGCAGCGCGCTTCACCCGGATCACGCCGAGGGACTTCGCGTGGTACTTCTGGACGCCCTGGCGGAACGTCTCGCCCTTGAGCTCCACCTCGAAGCTCTCCTCGCCAGCCGCGATCGCCTTGGCGTTGGCATCGGACCAGGGCAGGAACAGCTCCCCCACCTCGCTACGCAGCAGCGGTGCGAGCGTCGGCGCGAGAGCATCCCACTCCTCGAAGTCTCCCTCGGCCTTCGGCGTCAGCATCCGCTCGATCCAACCGCACACCCGAGGCGCGCGCTCGCGCAGGATCGCGCCCGGGGTCGGGTCGGTGCTGCTCTCGTAGAGCTGGCAGAAGAGTCCCAGGTCCGCGAGGCACGGGCGGGCGCCCATCACGAAGGGGCGCTCGGCGAGGTGCGCCTCCAGGAGCTCGATCTCGCGCACGAAGCTGGCCTCGATGGCGGCGGCGGTCTCGGGTGAGGAGCCCACGAAGGAGAGGCGGCCGGGCATGCGGCCGCGGATCATCTGGACGACGCCGGCGCGCTGCTCGTCGGGGGCGTCGGGGAGGTTCTCGGCGGCGATGCGCTCGGCCGTGGAGATCTCGTCCACCTCGCGGGACCAGCGGTAGTGGAACATGGGCTTGTTGCCCCACTCGTCGGAGTACTCCTCGAGGAGAGCCGAGAGGAAGGCGAGCACGGGGTCCGCGGGGTCGAGGCGGGGCTCGGGGTGGCGGGCCTCCAGCTTCTCGATGATGGGCGTGGAGTCCTGGAGGGCCTCGCCCTCGGGCGTCAGCACCAGCGGAATCAGCGGGAGCTTTGCGTGCTTGCGGAACTCGTCCATGGTGGCGGCGCTGCGCGGGATCCACTCGTGGGGGAGGCCCTTGTAGCGGAAGTAGGAGCGGACCTTCACCGAGAAGGGCGAGAGCTCGGAGCCGAAGATGCGGTAGGTCATGTTCCCTCCAGGCCTCGGTCTCCCCCGGGCCCCATTTCACTAGTGACTCTCAGATTTCTCGGAGCTACTTGATGTGAACCAGTTCACACGCTTGATCCAGAGGTTCCTGATACGGTCAGGCGAGAAATTCCGAGGCTATCAGGAGACCTCCTATGGCAGCTCCCCCGGCCAATCCGGCGGCCCCCGCAGGGCCGCCCGACACCGTCGATGATATCGTTCATCTCATCCGCATCGTCCTCGAGAGCAATGCCTCGACAGACGAGAAGAAGCGCCTCATCAACGAGCTTCGAAAGGCGAGGCCGGCGCTACAGGATCGCTGGCTATATCGCTGGGTCGTGTGGTTTCTGGGAGCAGCTGCCGTCGGAGCCATCATCGCCATCTCGTGGCTTGTGACGGAGGGTAGCGATGCTCCCGATGGATTGATTGCGCTGGGTTCCGCAGCGGTTGGAGCTCTGGCCGGCCTCCTGGCTCCGGGCTCTCAGAGCGGCGAATGATTCGCCGCCCCGGTGCAGACGTCCCCACTCCCCATCGCCTTCACGCGCTCCGTGTGCTCGAAGCCCGACACGGCGTAGCTGATCTCTGTCCAAGACGCGCTTGACCTGACGGTTCCCCTGGGCTGCCGGGCAGCTTATCATGGCTCCCCATGGAAGACTTCGAGCGCACCGAGTTCAGCCACGAGGGACGCACCCTTCCGGTCTGGCGCCGCGGCACCGGGCCCGGCGTGGTGGTGATCCACGAGGTTCCGGGCATCACGCCGCAGGTCGCCGACTTCGGGCGGCGGGTCTCCGACGCCGGCTTCACGGTGGCGATGCCGGAGCTCTTCGGCACCAACGGGAAGGGCTACGGCGCCAACGTGGTGGGGCAGCTGCTGCGGGCCTGCGTGAGCCGCGAGTTCCACGTGCTGGCGGCCCACGGGTCGAGCCCCATCACGGACACGCTGCGCGCCCTGGCGCGCTCGCTCCACGAGGAGCTGGGCGGCCCGGGGGTGGGGGCGCTCGGCATGTGCCTCACCGGGAACTTCGCGCTCTCGCTGATGATGGACGAGTGCCTGATGGCGCCGGTGCTCTCCCAGCCCTCGCTGCCCTTCGGCCTGGGGGCGGAGCGCCGCGCGAGCCTCCACCTCTCGCCCGAGGAGCTCGCCAACGCGAAGAAGCGCTGCGCCCAGGGGGTGAAGGTGCTGGGGCTGCGCTTCACCCACGATCCGCTGGTCCCGCCGGAGCGCTTCGAGACGCTGCGGCGCGAGCTGGGGGACGGCTTCGAGGCCGTGGAGATCGACTCGTCGCCCGGCAACCCCCACGGCATCCCGCGCACGGCCCACAGCGTCGTCACCAAGGACCTGGTGGACGAGGAGGGGCACCCGACGCGCCAGGCCCTCGACCGCGTGCTGGGCTTCTTCAGCGAGCGGCTCTCCCCCTCCCACTGAGCGCGTCGGCGGTGTAGACCGCGAGCGCGGTCCAGATCAGCACGAAGGTGAGGCCCTGGCTGGCCTGGAAGGGCTCGCGGAACACCGCCACCGCGAGCAGGAAGGTGAGGCTCGGAGCGATGTACTGGAACAGGCCGAGGGTGGTGAGCCAGAGGCGCCGCGCCGCGGCCGCGAAGTTGAGCAGCGGGAAGGCGGTGACCAGGCCGCCGCCGGCCAGCAGCAGCGAGGTGCGCAGCTCCTGGCCGAAGACGGGCTCGAGCTCGCCGGCGCGCCACACCAGGTAGCCGGCGGCGAGCGGGGCGAGGAGCGCGGTCTCCACCGCGAGGCCCACCAGCGGGCGCACCGGCGCGAGCTTCCGCACCAGGCCGTAGAGCGCGAAGGTGCCGGCCAGGAAGAGCGAGACCCAGGGCAGGCCGCCGGCGCCTATGGCCATGACGGCGACGCCGCTGCCCGCGAGCGCCACCGCGACCCACGCCGCCGGGCGCAGGCGCTCGCCCAGGAACAAGCCGCCGAGGGCGACGTTCACCAGCGGGTTCAGGTAGT
The DNA here is from genome assembly GCA_028277885.1 of Myxococcota bacterium. Lineage (GTDB taxonomy): Bacteria > Myxococcota_A > UBA9160 > UBA9160 > UBA6930 > JANQFK01. Next base: position 42,185 of record JANQFK010000052.1, on the reverse strand, counting down.
AGCCGAGGCTCGTCTCGAGCACGCGCTCGTGGAGCATCGCCCACAGGAACACGCCCCAGTTGCCGCCGATCAGCAGCGCCGAGAGCAGCAGCGCGCCGAGGCGCGGGCCCGAGCGCAGCGTGGCGCGCAGCTCCCCCAGGCGCCCGGTGGCGGCCAGCAGGGCGGCCACGATGAGCAGGGTCCAGAGCACGCGGTGGGCGAGGATCTCCGGGGTGGGGAGCGCGTCCAGGAGCTTCCAGTAGAGCGGGACGATGCCCCAGAACGTGTAGGCGGCGAGCGCGTAGACGACGCCCATCCGGACATCGGCGGATGCGCCCCCGGCGGCGTCCTCCTCGGGTGCGGGGGCGCTGGCCATGGCATCAGGATACCGTTGGCGCCGTGAGGCGTGCGCAGGGGGGTGCCGGTTGATCGAGCTCGAGCGGCTCGAGAAGCGCTACGGCGACGTGGTGGCGGTGGACGGGATCTCGCTGCGGGTCGAGCGTGGTGAGTGCCTGGTGCTGCTGGGCGAGTCGGGCTGCGGCAAGACCACCAGCCTGAAGATGGTGAACCGTCTGGTCGAGCCCACTGCGGGCACGGTGCGGATCGAGGGCGAGGACACCCGCGAGATCGAGGCCCACGCGCTGCGGCGGCGCATCGGCTACGGGTTCCAGCGCGTCGGCCTGTTCCCCCACCTGAGCGTCGCCGAGAACGTGGCCGTCACGCCGCGCCTGCTGGGCTGGCCCGAGGAGCGCATCGCGCGCCGGGTGGACGAGATCCTCGCGCGGGTGGAGCTCGAGCCCGGCACGTTTCGCGAGCGCGCGCCGCGGGAGCTCTCGGGCGGCCAGCAGCAGCGCGTGGGCCTGGCGCGGGCGCTCGCCGCGGAGCCCGAGATCCTGCTCCTCGACGAGCCCTTCGGCGCCCTCGATCCGATCACCCGCGACCGCATCCAGCAGTCCTTCACCCAGCTGCGCCGCGACCTCGGCACCACGGTGGTGTTCGTCACCCACGACATGGTGGAGGCGCTGCTGCTCGGCGACCGCATCGGGGTGATGAAGGAAGGGAAGCTCGTGCAGCTCGGCACGCCCGACGCACTGCTGCGCACGCCGGCCGACGACTACGTGGCCGAGCTGATGTCCACGCCGCGGCGCCAGACCGAGGCGGTGGAGCGACTCTTGGGGAGCGCGGGCTCGTGAGGGACCAGCTCGTCCTGCTGCCCGGCTTCCTGACCGCACACCTCCAGCTCACCCTGGTGGCGCTCGGGCTCGGGGCGGGGCTCTCGATCCCGCTCGGCGTGCTGGTGACCCGGCGGCGCAGCCTCGAGCCCGGGGTGCTGGGCTTCGCGAGCGTGATGCAGACCATCCCGAGCCTGGCGCTGCTGGCCATCATGGTGCCGGCGCTCGCGGCCCTCGGTGCGCTCACGGCGCGCTGGCTCGGCTTCGAGCTGCGCAGCATCGGCTACCTGCCGGCCATCGTGGCGCTCACGCTCTACAGCATGCTTCCGATCCTGCGCAACACGGTCGCCGGGATCGAGGGCGTGGACCCGGCGCTCGTCGAGGCGGCGCGCGGCGTCGGCATGACGCCGCGCCAGCGCCTGCTCCAAGTGGAGCTGCCACTGGCGCTGCCCGTCATCGTCGCCGGGCTGCGCACCGCGACGGTCTGGGTGGTGGGGACCGCCACCCTCTCGACGCCGGTGGGCGCCACCAGCCTCGGCAACTTCATCTTCAGCGGCCTCCAGACGCGCAACTTCGACGCCGTGCTGATGGGCTGCATCGCCTCGGCCGCGCTCGCGATCCTGCTCGACCAGGTGATCCGCGTGCTGGAGGTGGGCCTCGTGGCCGGTCGGCGCGCGCTGGTGGCGGGTGCGTCAGGGGTGATGCTCGCGCTCTGCCTGTGGGCGGCCGGCAGCTTCGCGGCGGCGCGCCTCGGCATGACCGAGGCCCCGGTGCGGGTGGGCGCCAAGGCGTTCACCGAGCAGTACGTGCTGAGCGAGATCATGGCCCAGTGGATCGCGGCCGAGACCGGCGCGCCCACCGAGGCGGTCTCCTCCCTGGGCTCCACGGTGGCGTTCGACGCGGTGCGGACCGGCGAGATCGACGTCTACGCCGACTACTCGGGCACCATCTGGGCCACGCTGATGAAGCGCGAGACCCTGCCCGAGCAGCGCGGCGACGTGCTGGGCGGGGTCGAGGCGTGGCTCCAGGAGACCCACGGCATCGCGATGCCCGGCGCGCTGGGGTTCGAGAACCGCTACGCGCTCGGCATGCGGGGCGAGCAGGCCCGCTCCCTGGGCCTGCGCAGCGTGAGCGACCTCGCCCGCGTGGCCGGCCGGCTCGAGATCGGCGGCGACCTCGAATTCTTCGCGCGCGCGGAGTGGGCGTCCCTCGAGCGCGCCTACGGGCTCGCCTTCCGGGCCCGGCGCAGCATGGACCCGGCGCTGATGTACCAGGCCGTGGCGGGCGGCGAGGTGGACGTGATCAGCGCCTTCTCGACGGACGGGCGCATCGCCGCCTACGACCTGGTGCTCCTCGACGACGACAGGGGCGTGATCCCGCCCTACGACACCATCATGCTTGCCAGCCCGCAGCTCGTGCGGGAGCGGCCCGAGGTGCTGGCCGCGCTCGCGCGCCTGGCCGGCCGCATCGACGAGGCCGCCATGCAGCGCATGAACCTCACCGTGGACCGGGACGGCCGCTCGCCCGCCGACGTGGCGGCGGAGTTCCTGGCCGGCCTCGGAAAGTGAGGGTCACGCGCTGGGCTACGCTCGCGCCGTGACCTCCCACGCTCCCACCCGGAGCCCGACCCGAGGCGCGCCCGCCGCCCTGTGGGCCGCCAGCGCGACGGTGCTCGCGGCGAGCGCGCTGGCCGCTTTCCGCATGGGCTTCGCGGAGGACGTCCCGACCCTCGTGCACATCAACGGCCCGCGGGTGCTGCTCGGTGCCGCGGCGGGCGCCGCCTTCGCGCTGGCGGGGGCGATCCGGCTCCAGCTCGGCAGGGAGGGCGCGCTGCGTGGCCTGGCCATCCTCGCCATCTCGGCGGGGGCGGCGGCGGGCGGCTTCGCGGGCGCGGAGCTGGTGGGGGAGGGGGCGCTCGCGGTGCCCGCCTTCGGGCTCGGCGCCCTGGCGGGCGTCGCACTGGGGCTCGACGCGGCGCGCCTCGTCGACCGACCCGCGCGCTGGACGAACCTCGCCGCCGCCGGCCTGCTCGCTGCGGGGATCGGGCTCGCGGCGCTGGCCGGCTCCTATGCCCGGGCCCGCGTCGATTTCGTGGCGCCGGTGGTGGCCTGGCTGCTCGGGGATCTCTCGGGCGCCACGCTGGCGAGCGGCCTCGTGCTGCTCACGGTCGCCGCTGCAATGGTCGTCGCCGCGCTGCGATCCGGCGGGGACGAGGGTCGCCTCGGCACCCTCGCGCTGCTGGCCTTCGGGCTCGGGATCGGGGTGGCGGGGCTCGTCGCCTTCGTGGGCTCGATGGTGCCGCGCACCGTGCGCGCGCTGGCGCGGGATGCCTCGCCGGGGGCGCTGCTGGCGACGAGCGCGGTGGCGGGCGCCGCCACGGTGGCCGCCATCGACGCGGTGCCGCGCCTGCTGGTGGGCGGCTACGACTTCCCGTTCAACGTGCCCGCCGGCATCGTGGCGATCCCGTTCTTCCTGGCCTGGAACCGCGCGCGGCTGCGCCGCGAGGCCGGTCCCGCCCATCCGGCGTTCGAGGCCCTGGAGCTCACCCTCATCGCGGGCATGACGCTCGCGGCCGCGTACCTGGCCGTCTTCCTCGCCCAGGTGATCGCGATCGCGTCCTAGGCGGACGACCCAGGATGGGTCGGCTTCCGCGGCAAGGCGAGCCCGAAGGGCTCGCTCAGCCGAGTCGGGCCTCGAGGGCGCCCGCCCGCAGGTGCTCGACCAGCGCGTCGCGCATCAGCCGGTCCCCGTACTCGACGCGCAGCGGGTCGCCCAGCTGGGCGTGGGGCTCGCGGGCCAGGTAGTCGATGGTGGCGACGCGCACCTTCTCCGCCGGCTCCACCCGGACACCCAGGGACGCGAGGTGGGCGCGCAGCGGCGCGGCGAGCGCACGGCCCTCGAGCTCCACCACGGCGAGCCGGTTGCCGTAGGGGTCGAGCGCGAAGGCGAGCCCCGTCGTGATCGGGCCGGCGCAGAAGCGGCCCGGCACCTCGGGGCCGTGCCAGGCCAGGGCCTCGCCGGTGGCGCGGCGCAGCGCCGCGTCGAGGATCCGGCCCATGGAGGCGCCCTCGAGGGTGCGGCGCGTCTCGCCCAGCACCTCGCCCAGGTTGGCGTGCGCGGGGTCGCGCACCACGTTCACGTAGGCGTGCACGTGGGGGTGCCCCTGGAAGTGGAGCACGGCGCCGGGCCCCTCGACCCGCCACACCTGCCAGTAGGGATCGCCGCGCCGTGCGCGCTCGGCGGCGTCGAGCTCGCTCCACGGCCGCATGTCGGCGTGGAAGCCCTTGCTCTCGTAGGTGGCGAAGTGCAGCGCATCGAGACCGCCGTTGGCATCGAGGCACGCCCGGGCCTCGGCCTGCCGGGCCTCGGGGAAGCTGCCGAGCACGGTCGCGACGAGCGCCTCCGCGGCCTCGCGGGCCTCGTCGGCGAGGTCGCCGAAGCGGACGCCGGGGATCCGCGCACCGGCGCCCTGGACCTGGAGCACCAGCTCGTGGGGCGGCTCGGCGAGCACGGCGCGGCGGCGCTCGGCGGGGGAGAGCGCGGCGTAGAGCCGGTTCGCGGCGTCGCCGTGGTGCGCGAAGGAGTTGCCCTCGACCCGCCACCGATGGTTGCCGACCTGGTGCCCATAGGAGACGCCGCCACCGAGCCAGGGGCCGCCAGGGCTCGCGGCCTCGCCCCGGCTCCCGCCGCCGCGCAGCATCACGTGGCCGCCCTGCACCACCACCTGGGCGCCGGGCTCCTCGGGCTCGCCGTAGATCGCGAGCACGCAGCCCTCGAAGCGCCCCTCCACCGCGAAGGTGCCCGCGAAGTCGCTGCGCCCGCGCGGCGAGAGCAGGCCCGCGGTGAGCTCCTCCACCAGGGAGAGCTGGCGCGGGGAGAGCAGGGTGCCGACGTGGGGGCGGTGGATCACCGAGATGGTGTTGGTGATCTGGCGCGTCGGGTGGTCGGCGGGGAGGACGATGAGCTCGCGCTGGCGGGGCGTGAAGCTCGCGCCGAGCTCGCGCAGCAGGCCCTCGGTGGAGCGCTCCCGGGCCGCCGAGCGGCCGAGCCCGTCGGCGCCGAGGCCGCGGGCCACGAGCAGCCCGGCGCCGGCTCCCAGGCCCTGGAGCAGTGCGCGGCGCGAGATGGTCGGAAAGGCGTCGGCCATGGCCCGGGTCCCCGAATCGCCGGCAGCGTAGCAGACGCCTACCATCCGCAGCGGGGTGGGGGATCCGTTGGCCGAGCCGCCGGGGGCGATCGAGACGGCGCTTCGCACGGGCGTCGCGGTGCTGGTGCTGCCGCTCGTGCTGCTCGTCCACAGCCTGGCCGCCATCGCGGCCGCGCTCGGCGGGGCGCGGCCCGCCAGCGTCCACCGTCTCTACCTCTCCACGAGCCGCTGGTTCCTGCGCGTCGGCGGAACCAGGCTCCTCGTGCATGGGCAGGAGCGGGTCCAGGCCGGCCAGGCCTACGTGGTGGTGCCGAACCACGAGAGCGGCTGGGACCCGTTCTGCGTGATGGCGGCGCTGCCCGACCTCGTGGTCCGCTTCATCGCCAAGCGCCAGTTCATGGACATCCCCGTGGTGGGCCACGCCCTGCGTCTGACGGGGAACGTCCGCGTCGAGCGCACCCGGACCCGGCAGGACGTCGCGCGCATCCACACGGTGATGGACCGGCGCGCCCCCGAGATCTCGATCCTGTTCTTCGCCGAGGGCACGCGCGCCCGCGACGGCGCCCTCCACCGCTTCAAGATGGGGGCCTTCGCGACCGCCCTGGGCTACCGGCTGCCGATCCTCCCCATCGGGATCGCCGGAGCCCGGCCCGTCTGGACCGCGACCGTGTTCCGGCTGCGGAGGGGCACCGTGGCGATCGAGGTCGGCGAGCCGATCCCCGTGGAGGGCCTCTCCGAGGACGACCGCGAGGGCCTGCGTGACCGGACCTTCGCCGCCGTGCGCGAGCTTCGCACCACCGCGAGGCAGCGACTTCGCGACGCCCGCGTGGATCCCGGCGGCATCGACTGATCAGCCGTCGGCGAGCTCCCGGGCGGCCGCCACCAGGCGATCGTTCTCGAGGCGGACCTGGTAGTCCGGGTTGCTGTAGACGAAGCGGATCACCCCGTCCGGGTCGACCAGGAAGACGCTCGGCACCGGGAGGATGAGGTGGCTCTCGCCCGAGGCGTCCACCAGGTCGATGCCGTAGCCGCGCAGCTGCTCGGCGCCGGCGGTGTCCACCTGCCAGGCGATCCCGAAGGCGCGCATCGCCTCGGCGCGGCTGTCCGAGAGCAGCGTGTAGCCGAGCTCGTTCTTGCTGAGGGTCTCGCGCAGCTTCTCGGGGCGGTCGGGGCTCACCGCCACGACCCGCACGCCCAGCTCCGCGAGGGGCTCGATCACGTGCCGCAGCTCACCGAGCTGCGCGTCGCAGTAGGGTCACCAGCCGCCGCGGTAGAAGACCAGCGCGATGGTGCCGGCCTCGCGCAGCCCGCCGAGCGCGACGGCGCGGCCGTCGACGTCGCGCAGCTCCACCTCGGGGGCCCGCGCGCCCACGCCGAGGGGCTTCGCCTCCTCGGCGCTCGCCGCCACGCCAGCCGGCCACGGGGCCCGCTCGCCCTCCGCACACCCGACGGCCAGGAGGAGCATCACTAAGACATACGCCCCATGGCTGGCATTGAGCCGTGCGCTCTCCACCCCGAGAAAGTAGCTGCTTAGCTCGGGCAGCCAATGGGAATCGGCCGGGTAGTGAGGCCGCCTGTGAACTAGTTCACAACTGCGTCGACCGTCCTAGGATTCTTCAAGAGCTCTGGAGCCGGTGTTAAGCTTGGCGCGGTACCTGAGAGGGCGTCTCATTTGACAACTAGAAAGAAGCGCGAAGAGCAGGAACGGAGGCCCACGCCCTTCCAGTCTAAAGCGCTCCGCGAGCTAGCACTCTTGAGCGAGGAACAGCTCCAGTCCCTTGTCATCGAGCCTCTCCTCCGCAGAATGGGTTTCTGCAACGTGAGAAGCCTTGCTGGAGTGGATGAGGTCGGGAAGGACCTCGTCGCTACATACGAGGCGCTCTTCGGAAATGTCGAGCTGTACGCTATTCAGATCAAGAAGTTCAAAGCCTCAGGGAAGGTAAGTTCACCTGAGGCCCTTGGCCGACTTCATCTCCAGTTGATCCAGGCACGAGACGACAAAGTCCTTGATCCATCGACCGGATCAAAGCGGCGCCCCGATCATTGCCTCTTCATCACGCCATATCCAGTCTCTCCTACAGTCCGGCAGCGCTTTGCAGATCTGGATCGAGATCTCGATAGGGTGGACGTCAGAATCATCGACGGAGTAAGCCTTCTTGACTTGATCTCGAGACATGCTCCCGAACTATCAGAACACTTCAGTCGAGAAGTCCAGTACCGACTCAGGCTCGCAGACCAAGCCAGAAGGGTGGCGGAGAGCCCGGTCGCCTTTGGACTTGCTTCAGAGCTGGACCTCGAAGACATCTACGTCGACGGGAGTCTCTCGGAGGGAGAAAGGTTCCTTTCTGGTCTCGCGACGCATCCTCCGATTCAAGACGGTGAGAAGAGGATGTTCGCACTCCCAGCGGACGTGGAGGAGTTGCGACGTGTCGCAGGTCGCTGGGATATCCCGCTGAGAGTCAGGCAGATTGAGGCTTCCGAGATCCGGGATCCCGATCCGGAGGCTCGAGTCTCCTCGTCCGAGCGGACCGCTCGGGATCCGGTCAGCGTGAATCTCGATCCAGTGATCCGCCACGTACTCAACCTTGCTCGGGAGGCGTTCGACGCACTGGCCAAAGCCACCGCGAAGTCAACCTCCGAGGCAGAGTGCGTGGCCAGAGGCCAGCGCTTCCTTGAAATCGTAAGCGAAATTGAGCACCTGCGAAACATAGACCTTGTCTCTGAACACTGGCCGCAGTTTGTGGCGCTTCGGCGGAAGCCGATTCGGAAACTCAAGAGCCGTCCCGTTTCATCGACTCGGTTACTCCGTCTAGGGTGCTCTCTTCACGTCCAAGGGCCTCCGGGCTGTGGAAAGACGACCTTGCTTCGACGCCTAGCACTCGAGCTGGCACAGCGCGAGGATGCGTTTCCCGTCTTTGTGCCACTCGTTCGCACGCACCGGCACGACCTCGAAGGGCTTGTGCAAGCATGCGTCTGGGAGATGCAGAACCTCGGATTCTCGGCCCAGAAGAAGGATCATAGCAGAGACAAGTTCGAGTCTTACGCCATAGAGGGTCGACTGGTGCTCCTTCTCGATGGAGTAGACGAGGCCGGTTCCGAGGCAGCGAGACTGATGAACTCCATTCGAGACTTTGCTGATCAGTATCCACTTGCTCGTGTGGTCGTCAGTAGTAGAGACTCGTTCGTACTGCCCAGGCTTCGCACTGCGATCTGCTTTCGCGTGCAACCCTTCGAAGAGAAACAAATCGAGGCGTTTGTCAAGAAGTGGTTCTCGGCCGCACCCTCTTCTGAGGAGGGGCTTCTCGCTTGGTTGAGAAGCAACCCCGAGATGGAGCTTGCGGCAAGAACACCGTTGATCTGTGCGCTTCTTTGTTCGCTCTATCACGCTGGAGCAGATATGCCAGAGACGGAAGTGGAGCTCTACCATCAACGCTTCGAGCTGCTGTTGGGAAAGTGGGAGCAGGCGAAGCGCATCCAGCCGCTCCCTTTGGGCCTGCGCAGGCGGTATTGGAGATTCATCTCGCGCTTGGCGTTCGAGATGCATCAGCGAGAGGTCCGTACGGCACGGTTGCAGGACGTCAGAGATGTCGCCTGCGACGCCCATTCGCCTGACTTTCATGGGAACGCCGAGGACTTGGTGACAGACTGCATCCACCGCGGAATTCTTGAGGCGGAACCTCAAGGTGGTCTCTCGTTCGGCCACCTTACCTACCAAGAGTTCCTCGCAGCTCGGTGGCTTGAGCACGAGAATCCGCTGGAGTTCATAGTTGAGAAGTCGGCGTCTAGCTGGTGGCAGAACACCCTGCGATTCTACGCAACGAGCAAGGGCGATGTGGGTTCGCTGGTTGCCTACGCCCTGCAGGCCGGTGCTCCGGAGACCGGGACCGAACTTCTTGCGGAACTCGTCGATCTCGCGCCGCTTACGGACCCCGGTTTGCGAAGCCAGCTTGGGGAGATTCCGGCCCGAGAAGGCCTGGAAGAAGACCTTGATCCCTACGAACAGGAATGGGAGGAGTAGCGGACTTCCTCCATCGGCCCAATCGAACCTGCAGACTTCGTCGCGCTACGTGCTTCCGTCGCCTCCCAGCACCGGCATCACCACCGCGAAGGCGAGGGCGGTGACGAGGCCGATCCCGATCCAGTTGAGCCAGAAGCCGGCCCGGGCCATGGCCGGGATGCCGACGAGGCCCGAGCCGAACACGATGGCGTTGGGCGGCGTCGCGACGGGCAGCATGAAGGCGCAGCTCGCCGCGACGGCGGCGGGCACCACCAGCAGCAGCGGGTCCACGCCGAGGCCCGGGGCGAGGGCGGCGAGCAGCGGCACGAAGGTGGCGGTGGTGGCCGTGTTGCTGGTTAGCTCGGTGAGGAACACGATGAGGGCCACCACGCCGAGGACCAGCGCCACGTCGGGCACGCCGGCGAGGCCGGCCACCTGGGCGCCCAGCCACTCGCCCACGCCGTTCGTCCGGATCGCGGCGGCCAGGCTGAGGCCGCCGCCGAACAGGATCAGGATGCCCCACGGCAGGCGCTCCGCGGTGCGCCAGTCGAGGACGAAGCGGCGCTCGGGGTGGCCCGTGGGCGCGAGGAACAGCAGCAGCGCGGCGCCGATTGCGATGCCGGTGTCGGTGAGGCCCGCCAGGGGCCGCGCGCCGAAGAGCTCGAGGCCCACCACCCAGGGGCGCGACAGCCAGGCCAGGATGGCGCCGCCGAACACGGCCAGCAGGATCCGCTCCGGGCGCCCCATGGGCCCGAGCGCGGCGTGGGTGTCGCGCACCAGCGCGGACGCGCCCTCGATGGGGCGCGTGCCCACGGGGTGCAGCACCCGGGTGAGCAGCCACCAGGCGATCGGCAGGAAGACCGCCACCAGGGGCAGCCCCACCCCCATCCAGCGCACGAAGCTCACCTCGCGGCCCATGTGCTCGTCCAGGTAGGAGAGCAGGAACAGGTTCGGCGGCGTGCCGATCGGCGTCGCGATGCCGCCGATGGACGCCGCGTAGGCGATGCCGAGCATCAGGGCCAGGCCGAAGGGGCGCGCATGGCGGTGGAGCTGGTGCTCCACCAGCTCGATCACGCTGCCCGCCACGGGCAGCATCAGGATCGCGGTGGCGGTGTTCGAGACCCACATGCTGAGCACCGCCGAGACGGCCATGAAGCCCGCCACGATGCGGGCCGGGCGCTCGCCCACGGCACGCAGGGCCGTGAGCGCGATGCGGCGGTGCAGCCCCCAGCGCTCCATGGCCAGCGCGATCAGGAACCCGCCGAGGAACAGGAAGATCAGCGGGTGCGCGTAGGGGCGCGCCGCATCGGCCATGGAGGCCACGCCGAGCAGCGGGAAGAGCACCAGCGGCAGCAGCGCGGTGGCCTGGATCTCGAGGGCCTCGGTGAGCCACCAAACCGCCATCCAGACCGCGACCGCCGCGGTGGCGCGACCGGCGGAGCCGAAGGCGACGGACCCGCCCGCGGCGTCGAGATAGGCGTCTGGCAGCGACGCGTAGGCGAGGACGGCGAGGGCCGGTCCCGCCGCGAGCCCGATGCGGCGCAGCCGGGGGCTTCGAGCGGGCGGGCCTTCGGGCTCGGGAGACGACGCCATGGCGCATGCTACCGCGTCGGCGCCCCTCCGCTGGCTACCGCCCGGCCCCCTCCGGCTCCGGGAACTCGTACTCGACCTCGGCGAAGGAGTCCGTCGGGAAGGCGTAGAGGATGCGCAGCACCGAGGTGCCGGTGTTCCAGGCCGCGTGGAGTGCGCCACCGGGGATGAAGACCGTGTGGCCCGGCCGCAGTGCCTCCTCCCTGTCGCCGATCCGCACGCGCCCCTCGCCCTCGAGCACGTAGTAGGTCTCGGGTTGGGCGTGGCGGTGCAGGCGCGGCGCGGTCCCGTCGCCCGGCTCGAGCTCGACCACGCCCAGGGTGAGGGCCGCGGTGGGGGTGCGGTCGGCGCTCAGCAGGGTGCGCCAGCGCACCGCGCCGGCGGCGCGCTCGCGAGTCCCCTCGACGGGGCACTGGGTCTCGTGGACCACGAAGGGCTCGGCTCTCGTCACGGCGATCCTCCCGACGGACCTGTCGCGACGGGCCAGGGTATCCCAGTCTCAGGCGCCGGCCGCGGGCCCCCGGCGCTGGGCCGGCGGCGCCACCACGAGCGAGGCGCCGAGCAGCACCAGCAGGATCGGCCAGACCCGGATCCCGATCTCGCTCGCCGTCCAGACGCCGCCGATGGCGAGGGTGGGGATGCCGGCGCAGATCCCCACCGCGCCCGCCACGGCCTGCCAGGCCGGGAGCCCCGCGTCGGTGCCCGTGCGCGCGCCCGCCTCGAGCCGCCCGAACATCGCCATGAAGCCGAGCAGCAGCACCGCGCACGCGCCGATCCAGGCCGGCCGGCTGAGCCACCAGGTTGCGCCGCCGGGCTCGAGCCCGAGGCCGACGCCGCCCAGGAGCTGGGCGATGGCGACGAGCATCACCATGGCGGTCACGTGCCACAGGTACAGGGTCATGATGGTGCCGTTCACCAGGACCGTGGCGGCCCAGGGGCGCAGGCCCTCGAGCCAGCGCCGGGCGGGCGCCTCGAGGGCCAGCACCAGGCCGCCGTGGAAGATGCCCAGGGCGAGCAGCGCCAGGGTCGGGGGCCGGCTGTTCGAGACCTCCTCGCCGGGCACCGTCAGCATGGCGAGGGGGTAGCCGGCGGCGAACACCAGGCCGAAGAGCAGCGCGAGCCCGCCCGCCGACCAGGTGAGCGCGCGCCGCGGGCCGGCCATCCAGCCCGCGTGCCACACGTAGCCGAGGTGGTGAACGCCCAGCCAGACGAACGCGTAGTTGACCCAGCGCAGCCAGGGCAGCCCGCCGAAGAAGCCCGCGAAGTCCACCGCCACGGCCCCGAGGAAGAGCCCCCAGAACGACGCGATGCCGTAGCGCCGCCACAGCCAGTGGGTGCCCGGCGCCGCCACCACCACCATCACGTACACCGCCAGGAACCAGGTGGGGATCAGCGCCACCTGGGAGCCCAGCTGGATCAGCTCGGGCGACACGCCGAGCTGGTGCGCGATGGCGCCGATGCCACCCCACAGCATCACCAGGGGGATCAGCGGGGCCACCAGCCGGCGCAGGCGCGCGCCGAGCCACTGGCCGTAGGGGCGGCCCGCGCGCCGCGCGGACTCCCAGGAGACGGCGTTCGAGTAGCCGCCCACGATGAAGAAGAGCGGCATCACCTGGAACGCCCAGGTGAGCCACTGGGTCCAGGGCGCGATGGAGAGCATGTCCGAGAGCGTGAGCTCGCCGCGGTCGATGGCCGGGGCGGCCATCAGCCAGTGGCCCACCACGACCACGAAGATCGAGAACGCGCGCAGGAAGTCGACGTAGCGGTTGCGGCCAGGCGGCGTGGCCCGGGCCAGGGCCTGGGCGGTGGCCCAGGCGCCGGCATCGCTCGGGCGTGCGGGCGCGTCCGGCGGCACGCCCGACTGGTTAGCGGATTCGGGGCGGGGATCCGCCCTCGCGGGACCCCAGGCCCGGGGCGGCACGGGCCGTGGCCAGGGGCAGGTCGAGGTAGGTGCGGATGCCCGGCTCCGCGCGGCACACCGCCGGCACCGCGTTCACGCAGTTCATCGCCGTGGCCACGATGCCCGGGTTGCGGCGCAGGCCCGCCTCGATGCTCTCGGGGTGGAGCCCGTGGATGTGGGCCTGCACCGGCGGGTCGCCCGTCACCTCGACCTCGAAGCGCTCGCCCTCGGGCCCGAAGCCCCAGGGCGGGTCGAGGTGCTCCTCGCCCATCAGCCAGTTGACCCGCACCGTGACCACGGGCCGGCCGCGCACCCAGCCCTCCCAGGTGAAGCGCTGGGCCGCGACCCGGCCCGGCGGGATGGGGCCGATGGGCGAGTCGATGGGCGCCGTCGCGACCGCCATCTCGTGGACGGTGCGCCTCTCGGGCTCGAGGTCGAAGCCCAGGGCCTCGGCGATCATGTCGATGGACTGCCCGAAGCCGCCGCCGAAGATCGCGAGCATGGGGCTCGCCGCGGCCTCCTCGGGCGTCTTGCCGAAGAGCATCACGTCGCGGATCACGGTCTCGGCGCCGTAGGTGCGGATGTCCGAGAACTCCTCGGCGCGCACGTGGGTCACGGCCCGCGAGAAGGCCGAGAGGGTCAGCGGCAGGCGCTCGGTGATGCCGCCGGGATGGATGCCCGTGCCGTGCAGGGTGGCGCCCCCCTTGCGGCAGGCGGCCTCGATCTCGGCGACGTCGGGGCTGCGGAACGGGTAGAACCAGCCCAGCGGGGTGACGACGTTCCTGCCCGCCTCGAGCATCGCCACCACCTCCTCCTTGCGCGCGAGGATCGGGGCGTAGAGGATGCAGTCGGCGTCGAGGGCGAGGAGCGCCGCGGCGTCGCGGGTGGCGCGGACGCCGATCGGGCCGATGCCCGCGATCTCGCCGGCGTCGCGGCCCTCCTTCGCCTCGCCGTGCACCCAGCACCCGACCAGCTCGAGCTCGGGGTGGCTCGCGATGCCCTGGATGGCGGCGCGGCCGACGCCGCCGGTGGCCCACTGGATCACGCGGTGCACGTCGCCCATGGGCCGATCCTAGCGCGGGGGCATCTCCGGCGGCCGCGGCACGGCGGCGCCGTCGCGCACCCAGACCGGGATCCTGCCGAGGGGCGCGTCCACGGTCACGAGGGCCGGTCCCTCCACGACCGCTTCGAGCTCCCAGTACTCGCGCCAGCGCCCGCGCGGCAGGTACACGTCCCGGCTGCGCTCGCCGATGCGCCACACCGGGGCCACCAGCAGGTCCGGGCCGAACCCGTACTGGTCCCAGCGGTCGCGCAGCTCCGGGTCCTCGCGGTCCTCGAAGGGCATGGGCCGCACCAGGGGCATGCCGTACCGGGCGTCGCGAGCGGCCGCGGCGATGTAGGGGACCAGCGCGTGGCGCAGCCGGACGTAGCTGCGGTAGATGGCGATCATCTCCTCGTCGAAGGCGGGCTCGGTCGGCATGTCCCAGGGCGAGCGGCTGCCGACGCCGCCGATCTCCATCAGGCCCGAGAAGGTGCTGAACTGGAGCCAGCGCGCAAAGAGCTCGCGGTCCTTGAAGGGGTAGTAGCCGCCGGTGTCCGAGCCCCAGATGGGCGCGCCCATGAAGGCGGCGCGCTGCTGGCTGATGATGGCGCTGCGCAGGCCGAGGTCCGTCCCCATCCCGATGCCGAAGAACTCGCTCCCCGCGGTGTCGCCGCCCCAGAAGACCGCCCAGGTGGGCGTGCCCGTGTAGCTCGCCCGGGGCATCACCACGAAGTCGCCGTCGGGGTACACCTCGGCCATGGCGTCGTGGTGGAGCCGGGCCTGGAGGATCGGGTAGTCGTTGCGCACCTCGCGGCCCGTGCGCCCGTCGGCCCAGACGTCCGTCGCCTCCGAGGCGATGTGCTCCTCGCCGCGGTCGAGCTTGATGGCCTGGATGCCCCAGCGCGCCACGAAGTCGCGGATGCGGTCCTGCCACCAGCGGCGCGCCTCGGCGTGGGTCACGTCGAGGATGAAGCTCGTGGTGGGCAGGTCGTCGCAGTCCGGCGGCCGCCCCGGGTTGCGGCCCGGCGCGACGTAGCCCAGGCGCAGCGCCTCGGCACCGTTCTCGCCGGGCGCGCTGCCGCACACCCAGGTCCCGCTCCACAGGCCCAGGCGCCAGCCGCGCCGGCGCAGGGCGTCGAGCATCTCCGGCGGGTTCGGCAGCCGCTCCTCGTCCCACTCCCAGAGCGCCAGGCCGAAGTCGCCCGGGAAGACCGGACGGTCGAAGACGTAGACGCCGGCCGGGATGCCGAAGGCCTCGTAGCGGAGCACGTCGTCGGCCACCTCGGCGTTGATGGGGACGCCGTCCACCTCGGCGGGCTCGCCGAAGTCGAGCTCGCCGCGCCAGCGCCAGTGCTGGAAGGCCCAGTCCGGCGGCACGAAGGGGCGGCCCACCCGGGCGGTGTACTCGTCGAGGATGCGCGGGTGGTCCGGTCCCGCGAAGACGTCGAAGACGAGCCGTCGGCTCGCCGGCGTGGTGCCGGTCTCGAAGCGGAAGGAGACGGTCTCGGGCTCGCTGCTCGCCAGGTCGAACAGGCCGAAGGTGGTGCCCTCGACGTGGAGCCCGTAGCCGCGGGAGCTGTGGTAGAAGGGCGCGTACATCGCGATGGTGGGCAGGATGCGCATCTCGACGGTCTCGCCGCGGCGGTCGAGGGAGCCCACCTCCACGGGGAAGGCGTCGTCGGCGGGGATGTCGAGCAGGCCCGGCGAGAGCGCCGGCGAGTCGCGCAGCCGTTCGGTGAGCCCGTAGATCGCCTCGTCGGGGGGCGAGTGCAGGGCCTCGCCGAGGGCCTCGACGCTCCCGGGCAGCGGCGGCTCGAAGTCCACCTCGAGGGTGCGCGCGCTGCGGAAGCACAGCCGCAGGGTGCCCTCGAGGCCCTCGTCGGTGGCGACGTCGAGGCGCCACCCGCCGCGGACGGCCTCGGCCCCGGTGACCGCGACCACGCGATGCCGCTCGCCGTCCCGCTCGTAGAAGAGGCCGCCGTCGTCGCCCTCGGCGACCAGCGTCCGCCAGCCGCGCGTGGAGAGCAGCCGCCAGCGTGCGTCGGCGCGCCGCACCTCGAGGACCGCCGGCCCCGTCCAGAGCCACAGCGCGTCGCGGCCGGGGATGGTGAGCACCGGGACGAACTCGCCGCAGCTCGGCACGCTGGCGCCGCTGGCGAGGAGCCCGAGGGAGAGCACCAGCGGCAGGAGGCGGCGCGGCGGCATCGCCCGAATCTACCACGCGGCGCCCTACACGCGGGAGCGTCGGCTCAGCCGCGGAAGCGGTCGATCACGTTGCGGGTGATGCGCGAGACCGCCGGGTCGTCGAGGCCGAAGGCCCAGTCGGTGCAGCCGGTGGTGAAGACCGCGCCGCGGCCGCGCTCGAAGCTGCCCATCACGGCCTGGCCGTGGGCGAAGCGCTCGCGGTTCTCGGGGGTGTCGGCGCCGCCGAGGCGCTCGGCCACCCAGTTGAGCTCCGCCGGCCCCACGCCCGAGAGCACGGCGGGGCGCTCGCCCGCCTCCCACAGGTGGGCGGGCGCCGTGGCGAGCACCTGGAGGCCCTTGGGCGTTCCGTCGGCGCCGGTGGGGACGGGCAGGCCGTTCTCGAGCTGGAGCTCGCAGCCGTCGCACTCGTAGCCCACCACCACGGGCTCGGCGCCGACCACGTCGCCCGAGCGCAGCGCGAGCCCCTCGAAGGCCCAGTGCTCCGGCCGCCACACCGTGTAGCCGCCGGTGCCGTGGGGCGTGTTCTCGAGGTGCGCGTAGCCGGCGCGGGTGAAGCTCACGCCGGTCATCTGGTTCTCGGGGCGCCCCACCACCGGGTCGGACCACATGGTGGAGAGCTCGCGCCGGCGCTCGGTCTCCCAGACCGGGTCCTGCTCGATGTCCATCTTGTAGCCGACCTGCACCCGGTGGCCGTTCTCGTAGCGGATCTGCCAGAAGGCGGTGTTGCCCGAGAAGAAGGCCGCGCGCCCGCCGGCGTCGACCCAGCCCTCGACGGCGTCGCGCATGCCCGCCGACCAGTACTCGTCGTGGCCCACGCTCAGGTAGAGCCGGTAGGGGTCGAGCAGGTCCGGCACGGTCTCGAGGTCGCTGCTCACCGCGTAGTCGAGGGCCAGGCCCTGCTGCTCCGCCCACTGCACGAACAGGTGCTCCCAGGCGGACCAGCCCGCGGCCACGACCCAGAACGAGTAGCCCTGGGCCAGGTAGCCTGCGATCTCGTCGGGCGGCAGCTCGTCGGCCCGGGCGGCGCGCACGCGCTTCGGCTCGGGGCGCGCCAGGAAGCCCTTCGGCAGCGGGCGCTCCAGGGAGACCAGGTGGCCGCCGGTGTAGTAGCTGGGGCCGCCCCAGTCGTTGTAGGCCGCCCAGGTCGAGGTGGAGAGCACCAGCAGGGTGTCGCCGGGCTCCCGGGCGCGCACCACGAAGAAGGCCTCGGCGGTCTCGCCGTCGGCGGCCCGCAGGCGCACCAGGTAGAAGCCCGAGGCCCAGTCGGCGCCGGTCTCGACGGCCAGCGCGGCGGGCCAGCGGCAGCCGGCGGGCCCCACGTCCTCGGGCACGGGGTGCGCGCGGCCCGGGAGGCCGCGCGCGGACCAGACCGGCTCGTCGCGCAGGCCCTGTCGCACCACCTCCACGTCGAAGCGCTCCGAGGAGGTCGAGCAGAACAGCTCCACGCCTTCACCGGCGCGGGCGCTCTGGGGCCAGCAGTAGCCCGCGATCATCGACCGTCGCCGCGCGTCGCGAGGCGCACCGGCGGGGGCTTGTCGATGGGCTGGGTGAGCTTCGCGGGCTCCACCGAGAGCCCCACCACCGCCTCGTAGCCCGTGTGCTCCTCGCGGTGCAGCACGCCGGCCTTCGCCAGGATGCGCGTGCCCGGCCCGCACACGCAGCGCTCGCCCGTCGTGGCGTCGGTCACGGTGAGCTCGCCCTCCAGGACGAAGAGCATGGAGTCGAAGTCGTGCCAGTGGTCCTCGGTCTTCGCGGGCTCGAAGGCCGCCGTCAGCGCGAAGTAGCCGGCGGCCTCGATCTCGGCCCGGGCCTCCGCCTCGGTCGCGAAGTGGTCGCTGCGGACGTCCATGGCGCTCCTCCCGCGGGCGACGCACAGGCTAGCCCAGCAGGACGGCCTCAGCGTGGCGAAGCGTCCGGCCGATGAGTGGGGCAGGGGGGATCCGGCACGGACCGCGCACGCGAGGCGACGCCGCGCCTGGCCGCCTACCACGAGGCCGGTCACGCGGTGGCGGCCTGCTTCCGGCCCCGGGCCGGACGCACCACCCGCGTCACGATCCGTCCCGCGGACCTCGCCGAGGGCGACGCCGGAGTGCACTGGAGCACCCTCGAGCCCGGCGCCGCCGCGGACGAGGAGTGCGCGCGGGCGAGCGCCGTGGTCTCGCTGGCCGGGCCCGAGGTGGACCGGCGCCTCATCGGCGCCGAGCTCACCTGCGGCAGCGCGGACTACGAGGCCGTCCGGGAGCTGCTGTTCCGGGCCTTCTTCGATCGCGAGATCGAGGAGGCCGCGGCCTCGGTCGCCCGGGACGACCTCGGCTCCGACGTCCTCGAGGCGCTCGCCGACTCCGCCGCGGCCCGCATCGAGGAGGACTACAAGCGTCTCCTCGACGAGCTGCGCGCCGAGGCGGCCGCACTGGTCGCCGAGAAGTGGCCCCAGATCGAGGCGGTCGCCGAGGCGCTGCTGCGCCAGGGCAGCCTCGACGGGGAGGAGGTGGTGCGGATCGTCGCCACCGCCGAGGCCGCCGCCTAGGCGACCGCGATCCGGGTCACGCGCGCCGCGATGCCGGTCACGATCTCGTAGGTGATGGTCCCGAGCTTCGCGGCGAGCTCGTCCGCGCCCACGCTCTCGTCGCCCTGGCGCCCGATCAGCACGGCCTCGTCGCCGAGTGCCACCCGGTCTCCCAGGTCCGTCACGTCCACGAGGCACTGGTCCATGGTGATGGTGCCGACCTGGGGGCAGCGGGTGCCGCCGATCAGCACGTCGAGGTCGTTCGAGAGGCGGCGCGAGAGGCCGTCGCCGTAGCCCACGGGGAGCGTCGCGATGCGCGAGGACCTCGTGGTGTGGAAGCTGTGGCCGTAGCTCAGGCCCGTGCCCGCCGGGACCTCCTTCAGGAACGTGACCCGGGTCCTCCACTCGAGCACCGGCTCGAGCGCGGCGACCCGCGGGTTGGCGATCTCCGCCGAGGGGGCGAGGCCGTAGAGCGCGATGCCCGGACGCACCGCGTCGAGGTGGCTCGCGGGCAGGTCGAAGATGGCCGCGCTGTTCGCCAGGTGGTGCACCTCGATGGCGTGGCCCGTCGCCTTCGCCTGCTCGCAAGTCTGCCGGAAGCGCTCGATCTGCTCCTCGGAGAAGCGCTTGTCCGCCTCGTCGGCGCGGGCGAAGTGGCTCATCAGCCCGCGCACGCGCAGCCCCGGCAGCCCACGGCAGCGGGCCAGGAAGCTGCCGACCTCCTCGGGGCGGATCCCCACGCGGCCCATGCCCGTGTCCACCTTGACGTGGAGGGCGACCTCGCGCCCCGCAGCGCGGGCGGCGCGCGAGAGGGAGTCCACGGCCTCCCGGGTGCACACCACGGGCTCGAAGCCGTGCCGGGCCACGCACTCGCTCTCGCGCGGAAGCGCCGCCGAGAGCGTGACGAAGGTGGCGTCGAGGCCGGCCTCGCGCAGGGCCAGGGCCTCGGAGGCGTGGGCCACGCACAGCGTGTCGCAGCCGTGGGCGAGCAGGTGCCGCGCCACGATCTCCTGCCCGTGGCCGTAGGCGTTGGCCTTGATGGCGGGCCACAGGGGTCGCCCACCGGCGAGCTCGCGGAGCAGCTCCAGGTTCCGGGTGAGCCGGTCGAGGTGCACGAGCACGTGGGTGGCGTGGGGCAACGACTCTTCACCGCGCGGGGCCGGGCGTGCCGACGAAGCGCTTCTCGACGTACTCGGAGTCCATGGCCGCGAGGAGGGCACCGTAGCTCAGCCCGAAGGCGACGCGATCCCCCACGCGGATCTCGTCGGCGGCCTCGCCGACGTCGAGGATCAGGTAGTCGCTCGTCGCGCCCAGCACGCGCAGGCGCGGGTCCACGGGCATCAGCCCCTCCACGTCGACGTCCTCGCGCCCGAGGTTCACCAGGGCGCGCTCGACGGGTCCGCGGTCCGGAAGCTCCGGGCGCCGGCCGAAGGCGTCCTCGCCGCGCGGGCCGGTGGGGGCCGAGGGCTTCTCCTTGCGCTCGATCACCTCGGCGTGCAGGCGGAAGGCGTCCTGGGTGGTGCCCGGCCAGGGCCGCCGCGCGACGGTCTCCCGCCCCAGCAGGAGCGCCTCGCCGATGCGCAGGTGGTTGATCCGGCTCGGCATCTCCCCTGCGGCGACGAGTGGGAGCGCGCTCGAGTTGCCCCCGGAGACCCAGGGAAGCCGGAGCCCGAGGCTCTTCTCGGTGTCCTCCACGAGACGCACGAGCCGCCCCATGTTGCGCGGGGTGGGGATCACGCCCCCGTAGCAGGTCAGGTTCGCGCCCAGCCCGACCAGCCGCACGCCGGGCAGCCCGGCCAGCTCGGCGACGAAGGGGAGGAGGTCGTCGGGCCAGATCCCCTCGCGCAGGTCGCCCAGGTCCACCATCAGGATCACCGGGTGGACCCGGCCGCGCCGCTGCGCCGCCCCCGAGAGGCCCGCCAGCACCGCGAGCTCCGAGTTGAGGCTCAGGTCCACGGAGGTCACCACCTCCTCCACCCGGGAGAGCGGCGGGATGCGCAGCAGCATGAGGGGAGCCGAGACCCCGGCCGCACGCAGGCGGTGGACGTTCTCCATGCGCGAGTCGCCCAGGGAGGTGACGCCGCCGCGCAGCATGGCCCGCGCCACCTCCGGCGAGCCGCACACGCCCTTGGTCACGCCCGTCACCTCGATGCCGTGCTCGGCGCACAGCGTCGTCACGGCTCGCGCGTTGCGCTCGATCCGGCCGAGATCCGCGACGAGGAACGGGCGCGACACCGGCCTAGCCGCTTCGGTCCGGGTCCAGGCGGCGCACGACGAAGCTCGCCACGTCCTGTCCGGTGGTGCCGCGGCCGAAACCGGCGTCGAGGCCGGCCTCCCGGGCCATGGCGTCGGTCACCTGGGTTCCGCCGGCCACCAGCACCAGGCGCTCGCGCAGGCCTCGCTCGGCGGCGAGGGCGTGCAGCCGGCGCATGTTCTCGCGATGCACGTCGTGGTGGGTCACGATGGTGGAGATCAGCACCACGCGGGCGTCGTGGCGCTCGACGGCGTCGAGGAGCGCGTCGAGGGTCACCGAGGTGCCCAGGTAGTGGCAGCGGAAGCCGTAGCGCTCGATCCCGCCGTGCTTGATGTCGAGGATCTCCTGCATCCCGACGGAGTGCTCGTCCTCGCCCACCGTGGCCGCGACCACGTGGAGGTTGCGCGGCCGTACGAAGGCCTCGATCTCGGCGTGGGCGAGCCGCTCCTCGGGCTCCGCCACGGGCAGGTCGGCCACCCGCACCGCCTCGTCGAGGATGCCCTTCACCTCGAACACGCTGCCTTCGGCGGGATGGAGCAGGCGGGCGTGGATCACCTCCGGCTCCCGGAGCCCCATGCGCCGGGCGAGCTCGAGGGCGGCGGCCCGGGCGACGGCGGGGCGCTCGGGAAGGAACAGGGTGACGCACACCACGCCGTCGCCGGCCTTCTCCACCTCCGGCCGCAGCAGGCCCGCGGCGCGCTCCCCCAGCGGCTTCTCGAGGCGTCGCTCCACGCTGTCCTCGGTGTCGAGCTCGTCCACGTAGCGGATCTTCGTCGGGTCGCAGAGGGTGCAGCCGCCGTAGGAGGCGCAGGGCTTCGTGCCCCCCTCCTCGGCGTAGACGTTGTGGCCGAAGTGGCTGCAAACCGGCGCGCCGTAGCCGGGCGCCCGGCGCCGCACCACGCCGGCCCCGACCCCGCCCTCGGGGTCCCGGGCGATGCCGTCGCCGGCGCGCTCGGGGTAGTGGCCCGAGTCCACGAAGCGTCCCTCGGCCACCGCGGCGTAGTAGCCCCCGGACGCCTCGATCTCCTCGAGGAACAGCACGGCGCGCTCCACGATCTCCCGGGCCTGCCCGTCGAGGGGGCCGTCCTCGCGCAGCGCCACGAGCTGGTCGAGGCCGTCGAGGCCCATGAGCGTCTGCCGGGCCGTCTCCACCCCGGCCACGTTGTTGTAGTGCCAGGGGATGTTGCGGCCCTCGTCGGGCGTGATGGTGCTCTGGATGTCCGCCGAGGTGAGGCGCGAGATCAGGGTGTCGAGGACGTGGGTGACGGTGGCCTCGCGGACGTCGGACTCGATGTAGCGGGTGTTCTGCTGCGCTCGGAAGCGGTAGCCCGCGAAGACCCGGCGCAACGCCACCGCGTAGGGCAGGTCCAGGCGCAGCTTCGGGGCCGGCGGGGCGGTGGGGGGCACCGTGGAGAGCGCGATGCGCTCCGGCGGCAGGCCCGCGGCCCGGGAGAAGGCGGTGTTGACGGCGTGCTGGACGAGCAGCTCCGGCGTCACCTTCCAGGCCTCCTTGGCGGTGGCGTTGGCGTTGTGGGCTCCGTCGATCTGGAGCAGCCCGCCGTCGGCGAGCACGCGCTTGGCCTCGGCGGCCTCGACGAAGGAGCGGTGCATGTTGATGTTGCGGTAGAGGACGTTGTACTGCGGGTCCTGGTGGGCGCCGTTCACTCCCTCCTCGGCGAACAGCACCGCCATCTCGGGGCCCGCCAGTCCGCTCACGTAGGAGTGGAAGTCGATGGGCCGCCCGATCTCGTCCTCGACGGCGTCGAGGGCCTTGCGGGTGGCGCGGATCTGCTTGCGCGTGATCGGGATGCCGCCCACGCCCTCGGGAGTCCCCTCGATGAGGCCGTCGAAGTGGGACTGGCCCGTGGTGCGGATCACCATCAGGTGGTCGGCACCGTGCCAGGCGGCCATGCGCATGCGGCGCAGGTCGTCCTCGAAGCGGCCCGAGGCGATCTCGGTGGTGACGACGACGTCGCACTGGGGGTCGATGCCGCCGAAGGAGTGCGCGGCGGGCAGCGGCACCGAGCGCGTCAGGTCCTCGGAGGCATCGGCGTAGACGAAGGGCCCGAGGGCGTGGTCCGGGCGGCGGCGCCGCCAGCTCCAGCCCTTGCGCCGGGGTCGGTAGTGCTCGAGGTCGCGCAGCACCTCGCGCAGATCGAGCCGCTCGTCGGGGGTGAGCTTCACCGCTCTCCGCCTCCCGCTCCCTCGAGCTCGTCCCAGTGAAGGCCCTCCAGCAGGGCGAGGCCCGCCTCGCGGACCCCGATGCCCCGGCGCTCCGAGAGCTCGAGGAGCAGGCGACCCGCGCCGTGGCCCAGCAGCCCCGCCTCGTCCATGCGCGCCACCAGGGCCTTCGCCTCGGCGCTGCCGAAGCCCATGCGCAGCAGGACCGAGCGCTCGATCGAGGGGCTCGTGTGGGTGCGGGCCTCCTCGACGAGGGGGGCCACGATCCGCTCGGCGAGCTCCCAGAAGCGCGCGTGGAGCTCGCGGTCCGAGAGCCCGCGCACGCTCTCGCGGCGCGTGGCGAAGTCATCCTCGCGCGGCGTGGATCCCATCGATCGCCTCCCTCACCCAGTCCGGGCGGGTTCGCGTCTCGGCGGCCAGGAAGTCCAGGTCCTCCTCGGCGAGATCCGTTTCGGGATCCAGCGAGGCCAGGGCGTTGGCGACGTAGGATCGCCTCAGGCCGTCGAGCTCCACCTCCCGCACCGTGATCTGCTCCGGGCGCTCGGGGATCACGATGGACTCTCCGGGGCGGCTGCGCCGCGGGTCGCCGCGCTCGATCCCCACGCCCAGGCGGCGCGCGAGGTCGAGCTGGGCCAGCGGGTGCTTGCCCGCTCCGGTGTACTCGGTCTCCTGCACCACGAGCGTGCGGTCTCGCGGGAGCTCCTGGGCCAGCGCGAAGGCGGCGGCGAGGGAGGTATTGCCGGCGGGGCCGCGCTCGAGCCCCTCGAGCTCCGCCAGGGCCTGGGTGGCGTAGAAGACCTCGCCCTGGGTGACGGTCACGAAGCGGTCCATGTAGCGCAGCGCCCGGGCCGCGTTGCGCGGAACGTCGGCGCGGTCCGGCCAGGTGGTGAAGGGGATCGAGAAGCCGGTGTGGCCCGTGGTGAAGGACTTGCGGTTGAAGTCGCGGTCCGAGGCCATGTGCAGGCCCGTCAGGTCGACGCTGGCGGCCACCACGCGGGCCTCGGCCGCGCCCGCCGCGCGCAGGCCGCGGGCGGTGCCGGTCAGGTTGCCCCCGCCGGCGTGGGTCACCACCACGACGTCCGGGAACGCGCCCGTGGCCGCGCGGGTCTGGAGGGCGAGCTCGTGGCCCAGGGTCTCGATGCCGAGGATCGAGTAGGGAGTGTAGAGCGAGGCGTTGAACCAGCCGGTCTCCTCCAGCACGCGCAGGAACACGGAGAAGAGCTCGGGCCCGACGGAGAGCCGGATCACCTCGGCGCCGTAGGCCTCGCAGGCGCGGGTCTTCTCGGCGATCTCGGGCTGGGCGACGCCGCGGGAATCGAAGGCCTCCTGGACCACGATGCAGCCCAGGCCCGCCTTGGCGGCCTGGGAGGCGACGGCGGCGCCGTAGTTGCCGCTGGTGGCGGCGACCACGCCGTCGAAGCCGCGCTCCCGCGCCTCGTGGACCGACACCGACGCCCGGCGGTCCTTGAAGGAGCCCGAGGGGTTCGCGGCCTCGTCCTTCACGAAGATGCGTGCGCCGCGGCCGGCCGGGGCGATCGAGCGCACCAGCTCGGTGAGGTTGCGCAGCTCGACCAGGGGCGTGCTGCCCACGGCGCTGCGGGCCTGGAGCGCGCGCACCGTCTCGACGTCGTAGCCGGTGTCGGCGAGCAGTCCCTCGTAGTCGAAGGCCAGCACGCCGGTGACGTAGCGCGCGTAGTCGAGGCCGATGGACTTGCGGACGATCTCCCCGCGGCGCGCCATCACCTCCGCGTGGCCGCTCATGCCTCGCCGCTCTCCCGGGAGGCGCGCAGCCGGGCGCGCAGCTCTCCACCGATCCCCGCCAGCTCCGGCACGGGAGGTCCGAAGCCGTGGGTGTAGGCCGGGTTCACCGCGTCGAGCGTTCCCTGGAGTCGCCGGCCCGCCGGCGTCAGGATCTCGGCCTCCTCGCCGACCGCCGCCGACCGGACCAGGAAGCCCTTCACGCGCATCTCCAGGGGGACGCGCCGCGTCTCCTCCGGGAGGTCGGCGGCGCGCTCCTCCGGCTCGAGGACGATCCGCTGGAGCTCGACCCAGGTTCCCTCGGCGACCCGCTCAGCCACGAGGGCCCAGCATAGCCGCGGGAGGCGGCAGCTCCGTCCCATGCCGCAGGCCCGGCGCGGCCGCGAGCACCCGGGGCACCGCGTTCACCGCGAGGGCGACGGTCGCCCGTCCACCGGGGATCTCCGGGTGGCTGGTGAGGCGCAGCGGGGGGTCTCCGGCGATCTCGAGGGTGTCGCGGGTCGCCACACCCGCGGCCTCGGGGCACACCTGCTGGGGATGGATCAGCGAAATGGCGCGCCGCCCGTCCCGCCACGCGAAGGCGGAGTGCAGGCAGCCCGCCACCCGGCCGGGCTCGACGCGGACGAAGGGCGTCTCGCGGGGCTCGGCGGCGACGATGGGCTCGCGGCTCTCCTCGATGCGCTCGATCTCCCAGCCGAGGGCGGCGGCGATCATCGCGATCGACTGGCGGAACCCCAGGTGGCCGACGACCTCGCCGCTCTCGAGCCCGGCCTCGAACCCCTCGGGCGTGAGTCCGACACCCTGGCTGCGCAGCACCGTCGGGCCGTAGGGCGAGAGATCGTTCACGCGGGTGGCCGTGATGGAGTCCACTCGCGCGCAGGCGCCGCTCAACGTCACCACCAGCAGGTCGAGGACGAAGCCCGGGTTCACGCCGGTCCCCAGCAGCGCCGCGCCGTGGGCCCGGGCGAGGCGGTCCAGCCGGTCGGCCGCCTCCGGGGAGGTGGCCTCGGGCCAGGCCATCTCCTCCGCGATGGAGACCACGTGGATGCCGCGCTCGAGGCACCGGGTGATCTCGGGCTCCGCTTCGGCGACGCGGGAGCACGTCGTCTGGATGGCGACCCGGGGCCGCGCACGCTCGAGGAGCCCGGGCAGGTCGCTCTCCACGGCCAGGCCCAGTGGACGGCCGAGCCCGACGGCCTCGCCCAGCTCGAGACCGGCCCGCTCCGGACGCCGCGCCCAGGCGCCCACCAGCTCCAGACCGGGCCGCTCGACCACGAGGCGCGCGATGGCGCAGCCCATCTGGCCCGTGCCGAGCACCACGATGCCGGTGGGTCCGGCCGACGCGCCGCGCGGATCCCCCATGCCCCTCAGCTCCTCCGCGGCGGGAACGTACACGAGCCCCGGCGCCGGGTCCGCGGCCCGGACGGGAGCGCTACGCTGGCCCCCACGTAGAACGGTCACGGAGAACGGTCGTGACGCCTTCCCGCCCGATCGCCGCATTCCTGCTGCTGCTCCTCGCGGCGACTGCGCACGGCCGCGGGGGCCATTCCGCCCCGGGCCGGGCGAGGCATGCCGAGACCCGGGCCCTGCCCGAGCCGAGCCGCGAGGGCGGCGAGCGGGGGCTCGCCGTCGAGGACGCCCTCGCGCGACGCCGCTCGGTGCGCGAGTTCGCCGGCGACGCGCTTCCGGTCGCTGCGCTCTCCCAGCTCCTGTGGGCGGCCCAGGGAATCACCGGCTCCCGCGGCCGCCGCACCGCGCCCTCCGCCGGCGCACTGTATCCACTCGAGCTCTACGTCGTGGCGGGGTCCGTCGCCGGTCTGCCCGCCGGCGTGTACCGCTACGAGCCACGGGGCCACGAGCTGGTCGCCCACTCGCGCGGCGACCTGCGCCAGGCCCTCGCGGGGAGCGCGCTCAAGCAGGATTGGGTCGCGCGGGCGCCGGCCGTCCTGGTGATCGGCGCCGTCCACGCCCGCAGCGCCCGGAAGTACGGGAAGCGTGCGCCGCGCTACGTCCACATGGAGGTGGGACACGCCGCCCAGAACGTCTACCTCCAGGCCGTCGCCCTCGGGCTGGGGACCGTCGCGGTCGGAGCCTTCCGCGACGGTCGACTCCACGGCGAGCTGGGCCTTCCCGAGGAGGTGGCGCCGCTGCTGCTGATGCCCGTCGGCATCCCGGCTTCCTGAGCGACGGCGCTCAGCCCCCGGAGGCGGGGTCCTCGGCCTCGGCCGAGGGCGGCGTCGCGTCGTCGAGATCGTCGAGGTAGCCCTCGGGCAGCACCACGCGCTGGCGCCCGCCGCTCTTGCCGCGCGGCACGCGCAGGGCCGAGGGCGGGAAGGGCTCGTCGGGGTCGAGGGTGGCCAGCACCACGGCGAGCTCATCGCGGTCCCGCACCGCGGTGAGGCGCTGGCGCAGCTGGGCGCTGTTGCGGAAGCCCTTGGTGTACCAGGTGGCGTGCTTGCGGAAGCCGCGCAGGCCCGGGCCCTCGCCGAACCAGCGCGCCAGCAGCTCGGCGTGCTCG
Source organism: Myxococcota bacterium (assembly GCA_028277885.1). Lineage (GTDB taxonomy): Bacteria > Myxococcota_A > UBA9160 > UBA9160 > UBA6930 > JANQFK01. Next base: position 14,936 of record JANQFK010000052.1, on the reverse strand, counting down.
AGCATCAGCTCGGCGATCTCGCCCAGGCGCGGCGGCTCCTCGGGCTCGCGCCCGGCGTACACGTCGGCGAGCTCGCGGAACAGCCAGGGGCGGCCCAGGCAGCCGCGCCCCACCACCACGCCGTCGCAGCCGGTCTCGCGCTGCATGCGCAGCGCGTCCCAGGGCTCCCAGATGTCGCCGTTGCCGAGCACCGGCAGGTCGCCCACGGCGCGCTTCAGCTCCGCGACCGCCTCCCAGCGGGCCTGGCCGTCGTAGAGCTGGGCCGCGGTGCGGGCGTGGAGCGCCACCCAGGCGCAGCCCTCGCCGGCCGCGATGCGGCCCGACTCGAGGAAGGTCAGCAGGTGCTCGTCGACGCCCATGCGGAACTTGATCGTCACGGGCACGTCGCCCGCGTGGGCGACGGCGGAGCGCACGATGGCGCGCAGCAGCCGCGGCTTCAGCGGGATGGCGGCGCCGCCGCCCTTGCGCGTCACCTTGCGCACCGGGCAGCCGAAGTTCAGGTCGAGGTGGTCCACGCGCTCCTCGCCGACCAGGCGCGCCACGGCCTCGCCCACGTAGTGGGGGTCGACGCCGTAGAGCTGGAGGCTGCGCGGCTTCTCGTCCGGCGCGAACTCGGCGAGCTTGTGGGTCTTGCGGTCGCCCTCGACCAGCGCGCGGGCGGTGATCATCTCGCTCACGTAGAGCCCGGCGCCGTAGCGGCGGCACAGGCTGCGGAAGGGCGCGTTGGTGACGCCCGCCATGGGGGCGAGCACCACCGGCGGCCAGACCGAGTGGGCGCCCAGGGGCAGGGGCCGGAACTCGCCGGGGCGGGCCGGGGAGACGCCGCGATTCAGGTCGCTGCGCATCGACGCCCTGCTCAGGGGGTGCGGGTCACCATGCGGTCGACGGCGTGGACCGGCGCGCCGTCACCGCTCATGTACTTCGCGATGGCGCCGTAGACGAGCTGCTGCTGCTGCACGCGGCTCTTGCCCTCGAAGGCCTCGGAGACCACCTCGATCTCGAAGTGGCCGGCGCCTCCGGCGCGTACCTCCACCGTGGCGCCGGGCAGCGCCTCGGCGATGGCGGCCTCGAGCTTCCCGATCATCTCCTCGGGCTCGGGCGGCGGCTCGCTCAGGATCTGGAGCGGCATGGCGGGGCCTCCGTCAGTAGCGCGGAACCGCGGGGTCGATCTCGAGGGACCAGGCGTCGATGCCGCCCGTGACGTTCCACACGTTGCGGAAGCCCAGGGCCGCGTAGTGCTCCGCCGCCTTCTGGCTGCGCCCGCCGTGGTGGCAGTGGAACACCAGCAGGGCGTCCCGCGGCAGCTCGGCGATGCGCCGGGCGGCGTCCTCGTCGTGGAAGCGCGAGCCCTCGATCAGCGCCGTGGCGCGCTCCTCGGGCGTGCGCACGTCGAACAGCTCGATCGCCTCGCCGCTCTCGATCTTGGCCGCGAGCTCCTTGACGCTCATCTGCCGCACCTGGGGCGCGTTCGGGTTGTCGATGCGGAAAGCCGGGCCCTCGGGCGTGGTCTCGGCGTCGAGCACCAGGCCGTCGGCGCGGGCGGCGGAGATCGGGTCGAGGCACAGCGTCACCCCGTTGGACTCGACCCGCAGGTCGCCCTCCTCCGAGGGGCCGAAGAACAGGCCGCTCGTGAAGCGGGCGTCGATCTGGAGGTGCAGGTCGCGGCCCGCTGCCTGGGCCTCCAGGCCCCGCAGCGCCTCGGCGGCGGCGTCGGTGATGGTGATGCCCGGCGCGCCGTCGGCGCCGGACTCGACGCCCAGGCTGCGCTGGAGCTCCCCGCTCGAGAAGCTCTCCTGGATGATGTCGCAGCCGCCCAGGAACTCCCCGCCCACGTAGAGCTGGGGGATGGTGGGCCAGGAGGAGAAGGTCTTGATGCCCTCCCGCAGCGCGGAGTCGGCCAGCACGTTCACGGTGGTGTAGGACGGCAGCAGCCGGTCGAGGATCCCCACCACGGTGGCGGAGAAGCCGCACTGGGGCTGCTCGCGGGTGCCCTTCATGAAGAGCACGGTCCGGTCCGAGGCGATGATCGATTCGATGCGCTGACGGGTGGCGTCGTCGAGGTTCATGTCTCTCTCTCGGGGGTGGGGCCGGCGGGGGCGCGCCGCCGACCTCGCAGCATAGCGGACGGCCCCGAGGGTGCCCCGTGCTCGGGCCCTACTCGCGGCAGCGCATCGACTCGGGCGGCACGCGCTGGCACTCGAGGCCCGCGGTGACGCCCTGGGACAGGATCGAGCAGGCGTGGGTGATGGCCCGGCGCTCGGCCTCGGGGCGCGTCGCCGCCGCCACGAGGCTGCAGGTGCGCTGCCCGGCGTACACCATGCAGGCCTCGCACTCGACCCGGCCCTGGGCCACGGTGGCGGCGTAGAGCACGCCGGCACCGGCCGCGACCACGAGCAGGGGGATCCAGGGGCGGCGCCGCGGCTGGGGGCTCACGACTCCAGGACGACGAGGTCGGCCAGGATGCGGAGCGCCTCCTCGAGCTGGGGCGAGTCCTCCTCGTTGGCCGCGGTCTCGTCGGAGTCGGGAGCGTCCGGCGAGGCCTCGGTCTCCTCGGGGCTCTCCTCGCCGTTGGCCTCCCGCTCGCGCAGGATGTCGGCGAGCTGGATCACGCCGTCGTCCTCGGCGCGCTCGGCGATGCGCTCGCGGATGGCGTCGAAGCGCTCGTCGTCGGCGACCCGCTCCCGGGAGCGCCGGGCGAGCTGCTCCACCAGGCTGGGCGTGATCGGCTTCCAGCGCTGGCTGCCCTCCGGGTGGTTGGAGAGCCGCCCGCGGAAGGCCTCGATGGTCTGGGTGGGGAGCGAGTAGGGCTGGGTCTTCTCGCCGAAGTCCTCGACGTCGAAGAGCGACGGCAGCACCACGTCGGCGTCCACCCCGACGTTCTGGGTGGAGGCGCCGCCGGGGCGGAAGAAGAGCGCCGTCGTGACCCGCATGGCGCCGAGGCCCGGGCGCAGCGGGATCACGCTCTGGACCGTGCCCTTGCCGAAGGTGTGGTCGCCGCCCACGATCACCGCGCGGCGGTAGTCCTTGAGGGCGCCGGCCAGGATCTCCGACGCCGACGCGCTCACCCGGGAGGTGAGCACCACCATCGGGCCCGAGTAGAGGGTGCCGTCGTCGGGATCGGGCAGCACCCGGGTGCGGGCCGCGGAGTCGCGGATCGCCACCACGCCGCCTTCGCGGATGAAGAAGCCCGAGATGCGCACGGCGTCGTCGAGCAGGCCGCCGCCGTTGCGCGAGAGGTCCACCAGCAGGCCGTCCGCCTTCTCCTCCTTCACCTGGCGCAGGATCTCCGCGACGTCCTTCGAGCACTGGCGCTTGCTCGGGTCGCGGTCGCCGTAGAAGGAGGGCAGGTCGAGGACGGCGAGCTTCATCTTGCGCCCCTCGACCTCCTGCTCGCTGAAGCGCAGCTTCGCCGCCTGCTCCTCGAGGGAGATCTTGTCCCGGACGATGGCCACCTCGAAGCGCTCGGCCTTGTCCTCCTGGCGCAGCACCGTGAGCCGCACCCGGCTGCCCTTCTTGCCGCGGATCAGCCGCACGACCTCGCGTAGCGCCATGTCGATCACGTCCACCGGCTCCGAGTCGTCGTCGCTGGCGACGGCGATGATCTTGTCCTTGGGACGCAGCACGTCGAGCCGGTCGGCGGCGCCGCCGGGGATGATCTGCTCCACCACGGCGTAGCCGTCCCGCTCCGAGAGGGCGACGCCGATCCCCTCGAGGGAGAGCTGCATGCCGATCTGGAAGTCCTCGAGGGCGTCGGCGGAGAGGTAGCCGGAGTGGGGGTCGAGGGCCCGGGCGAAGGCGTCGAGGAAGACCGAGTACTGGGTCTCCCGGTCCTGCTCGGCCCAGCGCCGGCGCGCCCGGGCGTAGCGCTCCGCCACGCGCCGGCGGGCGTCGGCGAGGTCGTGGTCCGAGGCCAGGTAGTTCGAGACCTGGAAGTGCACCAGGTTGCGCAGCAGCACGCGCTGCTCCTCGACGGTCTGCGGGTGGCCGCGGTCCTCGGCGTCGAGCACCAGGCTGGCGCTCTCGTCGAGCTCGTAGCCGTCGCCCACGATCTCGCGCACGGCGGCCTCGGCCTTGCGGTGCCGGCCCAGCATCTCGCCGTGGAGCTCGGCCATCACCTCGCAGTTCTTGCCGCGCAGCGCCGGGAAGGCCCGGGCCACCTGGCTGCGGACGCGCTCGGCGTCGGCTTCGAGGAGCAGGCTGCGCTGGGGGTCGATCTGGCGGACGTAGATCTCGCCCACCCGCTCGCGGATCTCCTCGGAGAGATGCCGGTTGCTGACGTGCTTGCGCAGGAAGGCGGAGAAGAGCTCGGGCACGTCGCGGCAGGTGAGCGCCGACGAGGCCGGGCTGGGAGTGGGGCCAAAGGGCAGCAGGGCGGCGCAGACGAGGGCGATTCGGAGCCGACGCGACATCATGCGGCCGGAGGATATCAACGGAAGCCCTCCCCGGCGAAGACGCCGGCGGGTTCGGCGGGCGAATCCGCGGCGAAGGCCGCATCCCCCCGCCAGCCCGGCAGATCCAGGCGCGCGAGGTGTGCATCGTCGTGGGAGACCACCAGCACGGCCCCCTCCTCTTCGGCGGCCCGCAGCAGCCGGCGTAGCCGGCCCAGGCGGCCGTCCGCCTCGGGGGTCACGAGCCAGCGGTAGGAGGCCGGCTTGGGGACGTCGTGGCGGATGCCGGCCACGTGGTTCACCACGTCCCCGCTGAAGAGCCAGGGCCGGGTCCGCCCCGCCTGGCGCACGAAGGCGACCAGCACCTGGCTGCCGGGCGTGTGGCCCGCGGCACGGATCACGAATGCGCCGGGGAGCCCGGGCAGCGGCGCCAGCGGGGCGGGATCGAGGGTCTCCCGGGCCAGGCAGCCCGGCTCCGCCTCGGCGACCTGCTGGCGCGCCGCCCGGGTGGTGTAGTTGCTGCGCGTGGCCTGCTCGCGGGTCTCGAGCAGGCGCACGGGCGGCGCGCCGGCCGGCCGCGCCGCGCACAGTGCGGCGAGCCCCTGGGTGTGGTCGATGTGCAGGTGGGTGAGCACCAGGGACCAGGGCCGGCCGAGGGCCGGGGCCAGCACCTCCGCGAGGGGCGTCCCCGCCTGCATGGGGCCCGCGCCTCCGAAGCGCTCGGTGAGGCGGCCGAAGTCGAGGGCGGCGTCGCGCTCCATGCCGGCGTCCACCAGCAGCCCGCGGCCGTCGGCCCACTCCAGCACGAAGGCGGGGATCGCCAGCACGTAGGGGGTGCCGGGCTCGGGATCGAGGTGCGGGTCGAGGACCGCCTCCCGCGGCATGGGCTGGCGCGCGGTGTTCACCGCCGAGACGCGCACCGGCAGCCGCTCCGGGGGCAGCGCGGCCCCGGCGGCGAGGATCGCCTCGAGGCTCGGCAGCTCGGGCTCGACGCCGCGGATGGCGACGTGGGCCCAGGAGAGCACGAGCCCGAGGGCCGCCACCACGCCCGCGAGGAGCAGCGCGATGGCGGTTCCCAGCCGCCGCAGGGCGCGCAACCGCCGCGGCGCCCGCTAGTAGCGGTAGTGCTCGGGCTTGTAGGGCCCCTCGACGGGCACGCCGATGTACTCGGCCTGCTCCGGGGTGAGGCGCGTGAGCTTCACGCCGAGCTGGTCGAGGTGAAGCCGGGCGACCTCCTCGTCGAGGTGCTTGGGCAGCACGTAGACCTTCTTCTCGTACTTCTCGGGGTGCTGGTGCAGCTCGAGCTGGGCGATCACCTGGTTGGTGAAGGACGCGCTCATCACGAAGCTCGGGTGGCCCGTGGCGCAGCCGAGGTTCAGCAGCCGGCCCTCGGCGAGGATCAGCACGCTGTGGCCGTCGGGGAAGCGCCACTCGTCGTACTGGGGCTTGATCTCGATGCGCTCGATGCCCTTCACCTTCTTCAGGCCGGCCATGTCGATCTCGTTGTCGAAGTGGCCGATGTTGCCGACGATGGCCTTGTCCTTCATGCGCGCCATGTGGTCGGCGGTGATCAGGTTGAAGTTGCCCGTGGTGGTGATGAAGATGTCCGCCGTCTCGACCACGTTCTCGAGGACGTTCACCTCGTAGCCCTCCATGGCGGCCTGGAGGGCGCAGATCGGGTCGATCTCGGTCACGATCACGCGGCAGCCCTGGCCGCGCAGCGCCTGGGCGCAGCCCTTGCCCACCTCGCCGAAGCCGAGCACCACGGCCACCTTGCCGCCGAGCATCACGTCCGAGGCGCGCATCAGGCCGTCGGGCAGCGAGTGCCGGCAGCCGTAGGTGTTGTCGAACTTGCTCTTGGTGGCGGAGTCGTTGACGTTGATGGCCGGGAACAGCAGCGTGCCGGCCTTCTCCATCTGGTTGAGGCGCAGCACGCCGGTGGTGGTCTCCTCGGAGACGCCGCGGATGTTCGCCGTGAGGCGCCGCCAGCGGCCCGGGTCGCGGCCCTGCTCCTTGCGCAGCAGGTCGAGGATCACGCCCCACTCCTCGGGATCGGTCTCGGGGTTGTAGTCCGGGACCTTCTCGGCCTTCTCGAACTCGAGGCCCTTGTGGAAGAGCAGGGTGGCGTCGCCGCCGTCGTCGACGATCTGGTCGGGGCCCGAGCCGTCGGGCCACTCGATGGCGACGTTGGTGCACCACCAGTACTCGTCGAGGGTCTCGCCCTTCCAGGCGTAGACCGCGATGCCCCTGGGATCGTCCGCGGTGCCGTCGGGGCCGACCGCCACCGCCGCCGCGGCCTCGTCCTGGGTGGAGAAGATGTTGCACGAGACCCAGCGCACGTCGGCGCCCAGGGAGGTCAGGGTCTCGATCAGCACGGCGGTCTGCACCGTCATGTGCAGGCTGCCCATGATCTTCACGCCGGCCAGGGGCTGGCTCTCGCCGTAGCGCTCGCGGAGCGCCATCAGGCCGGGCATCTCGTGCTCGGCGAGCTGGATCTGCTTGCGTCCGGCCTCGTGGAGGCTCAGGTCCTTCACCTTGAAAGCGGGGCGGTCGGTCGAGCTCATGGGGTCCTCCGGAGGGCCGTCTGGGGCAAGGGGTTGGGCAAGGGCTCGGCTGCGGACGGGGAGCGGATCGGCGCTTCCATCCGTTTATTGAGATGTATTGTTATATAGCGGCCGGGAGGTGTCAATCGAAGCCCCCGCGGGGCTACTGCATGCGTCGGGTCTTCGAGAACAGCCAGGCCAGGATCACGAAGACCAGCATGGTGGCTCCGAAGACCTGGAGCGTGGCCAGCGGCCCGATGCGGCCCGCCAGGACGCCCGACGCCATGGAGCCCAGCGGCGCCCCGCCCAGGAAGCCCAGCTGGTAGACCGACAGCACCCGCGCCCGATGGGCCGAGGGTGCGTTCTCCTGCACCAGGGTGCGGCTGCAGTTGATGAAGACCGAGCCGGCGAGGCCCCAGACCCCGATGGCGGCCAGCAGGCCCGGGAAGGGCAGGCCGATGCCGATGGCGGCCAGCACCGAGCCGCCGGTGGCCAGGGCGAGCAGCGCCGCCATGCCCTTGCGGCGGATGCCGCCGCGGGCGCGGATCGCGAGGGAGCCGGCGATGGTGCCCACCGGGAACAGCATCAGCACGAGGGAGAGCTCGGCCACGCCGCGCGCGTAGTGGTCGCGCACCAGCAGCGGGAAGATCACCAGGAACGGCCCGATGAAGAGCAGCCCGACCGCGGTCACCAGTGCGATGGGGGCGCGCAGCTCGGGCCTGCGCGCCACCTCGACGAGGCCGTCGCGGATGTCGCGCCGGTTCGAGTGGCGCGTCTCCCGGGGCAGCGGCGGCGCGGGCGGCACGCGCCGGGTCGCGAGCGCGCCCAGCAGGATCACGGCGGCCTGCATGGCCAGCATGGGCGGCAGGCCCAGCCAGCGCGCCGAGCCGGCCACCAGCGTGCCGAGGGCCTGGGAGCCGAACTGCACGGCGGTCATGCCCGTCACCGCGCGCATCATGTCCGCGCCGGCGACGCGGGAGAGGAGCGTGTCGCGGGCCGGCATCACGAAGGCCATCACCGAGCCCATCACGAGGGCGAAGCCGATCAGCATGGCGAAGTCGAGCCAGCGCTCCGCCACGGCGACGGCGAGCCCCGCCACGGGAAGCGCGGCGACGAGGTGCAGCCGGACCAGCAGGCGCCGCGTGTCGCTGCGGTCCGCCGTGGCGCCGCCCTGGAGCAGCAGGAACAGCGCCGGGAGGTTCTGGGCGGTCTGGGCGATCCCGACCCACTCCGCCGGCGCGCGCAGCTCGCCCACGACGATCCAGGAGTAGAGCACCGACTGCATGCCGAGCGCGCCGAACCAGCAGGCCACGCCGGCGCCGAAGGCGCGGTAGGCGGCCGGGCCGGCGGCGGGCGCGGCGGGCGGGGCGGCGGGGGGCACGGTGGCGCATGATAGGCTGCCGCCGGGGCGAGTGGGGACACGGGGAGGGGCCGTGAGGATCCGGGTCCGCGACACGACGCTGTTCTTCGACGTGGAGGGCGCGAAGCTCGTGCCCGACGGCCCGCAGATGCGGGAGCGTCCCACCCTGGTGCTGCTCCACGGTGGCCCGGGGTTCGACCACTCGGGCTTCAAGCCGCTCTTCTCGCGCTTCGCCGACGTCGCCCAGGTCGTCTACCTCGACCACCGCGGCAACGGGCGCAGCGAGCGCGACACGCCGGAGCGCTGGAACCTCGACGACTGGGCCGACGACCTGCGCGCCTTCTGCGAGGCCCTCGAGATCGAGCGTCCCGTGGTGCTGGGCCAGAGCTTCGGCGGCATGGTCGCCATGGCGTACGGCATCCGCCACGCGGACCACGCCGGAGGCCTGATCCTCTCCAGCACCACGGCGAAGACCCGGCTCGACCGGGTCTTCGCGGCCTTCGAGCGCCTCGGCGGCGCCGAGGCCCGCGAGGCCGCGCGGCGCTACTGGGAGAAGCCGGGCGCCGAGACGCTGCCCGACTACGCGCGGATCTGCTTCCCACTCTACAACCGCGTCGCCCAGGACCCCGACGCCAACGCCCGCACCCGCTGGAACTTCGACGTGATGTTCCACTTCGGCGGGGGCGAGGACATGACCATGGACCTGCTCCCGGAACTCGCCCGGGTGCGCTGCCCGACCCTGGTGCTGGTGGGCGAGGACGATCCCATCACGCCCCCGGGCGACTCCCAGGACATCCTGGCCGCGCTGCCCGAGGGCCTGGGGCGGCTGTCCCGCTTCGACGGCTGCGGGCACGGGGTGTTCCGGGACGACCCCGAGGCCAGCCTGCCCGTCATCGACGCCTTCCTGGCCGAGCTCGCGCCCGGGCCTGCCGAGCCCCCCGGGGGCCACAAATGAAGACGCCCGGCCGGGGTGCCGGCCGGGCGCTTCGAGCTCGGAGAAAGCTGCGATTGCGGAAGACTAGAAACCGCCCACCAGCAATCGGTTCACCGTGGAGGGCAGGGACTTGTCGAGGGCCTGCTGGCGCAGGGCCTCGTTCTCGGCGGCCCGCAGCCCGACGCCTCCGGTCGAGAAGTTCGGGGCGGAGGGCGGCAGGGCCTTGTCCAGGGCCTGGGCCCGCATCACGGAGTCCTCGGTGCTCAGGTAGGGCCGGCCGCGCCAGCGCTCGGCCGTGGTCAGGCGGCGCCGCTCGCGCTTGGGCTTCTGGACCTTCGCCTCCACCTCCGGGGCCGCGATGGGCTCGGCCCTGGCGGCCTCGCTCGCTGCGGCGTTGGCGACGTGGGACTCCACGGCGGCCAGCTCGGCGCTGCCCGGCAGCGGGGTCGCGGGGTCGGCCAGGGCGGGGCTGGCGAGGAAGGCGGCGATCAGTGCGGCGAGCACGAGGCGAAGCATCGGATTTCCCTCCCGACGTCGGGCGCCGGTGAAATGAGTTCTTCGGGTCACCCATCGGAAACAGCAAGGCCCATGCCAAGGCTGAAACGGCCGTTCGGCTCGTTTCAGCCCTGGGAGCCGCCCTTCGAGGCAGGCGATACGCAGCATGCGGCGTCGGGTGCGCAGCCTGAGGTGGCGGCTCCGTTCCCGTGGGCCCGGATCGGACCCGGCGCGGGTCAGAAGGGGGGAGGTGAGGGCCGGACGGCCCTTCAGGAGTCGTCGGGGCGGGGTCGGGAGCGCCGGCCGCCGCGGCGCCGGCGACGGCCTCCGCCGGCCCGGCGCTTCTCCTTGGCCTGGGCGGCCTTGCGGGCCTTCGAGCGGGCGTTCAGCCGGGCCGTGGCGGCCTTGGGCCGGGCCAGGGGCTCGAAGAACCGGTCCGGGCGGCCGGACTGGCCCCGGCAGACGTCGCACAGCCCGCAGGGGTCCGGGATCTCCTCGCCGAAGTAGTTGCACAGGAAGGCGGCCCGGCACTCCTGGCCGTGGGCGTACTCGCCGACGGCGTCGAGGCGCCGGGCGTCCTGGCTGCGCAGGGTCTCGAACTGGCCGGCCAGCTCCCGGGCCCGCTCCTCGATCTCGTCGGCGGGCACCGTGACGAACACCGCGGTCTGGTCCCACTTGACCAGCTCGGCCTCCTCGAGCAGCGCACACAGGGCCCCCACGGTGCGGGTGCCGAGCTCCGCCGAGATCGCCAGGGCGTCGAGGGAGGGGGTCTTCTCCTCCGCCGCCCAGGCGGCCAGGGCCCGGCCGACCTTGTAGAGCTGGTCGGGGCGCACCCGGCTGCGTGACAGCAGCGACTCGTGGATCTCCCGGTCCTCGGGGCCCCAGAGCAGGATGCAGTTCGAGCGGCGGCCGTCGCGCCCCGCGCGCCCGGCCTCCTGGACGTACTGCTCGAGGGAGGCGGGCGACTGGTAGTGGATGACGTAGCGGATGTCGGGCTTGTCGATGCCGAGCCCGAAGGCGCTGGTGGCGATCATGACCGAGCGCTTGCCGCGCCGCATGAAGGCGTCCTGCTCCCGGGCCCGCTCGGTGTTGGTCATCTTGCCGTGGTAGCGGTGGGAGGGGATCCCGAAGCGCTGCAGCACGGTGTAGACCTCGTCCACGTCGCGGGTGGTCGAGCAGTAGATGATCCCGGGCCGGCGCACGCGCAGGGCGAGGCGCACCAGGGCGCGCAGGCGCTCTCCGCCGCCGCACTCCACCACGTCGTAGGCGAGGTTCTCCCGGTGGGGCGAGCTGGCGACGACCTCCACGTCCTCCATGCCGAGGAAGCGCTGGATCGCGGTCCGCACCTTCTCCGTCGCGGTGGCGGTCAACGCGAGAACGGGCGGGTCGCCGAGGGCGCGCAGGCGCTCGCCGATCTGGAGGTAGGCGGGGCGGAAGTCGTAGCCCCACTCGGAGATGCAGTGGGCCTCGTCCACCGCCGCCAGCGCCACGCCGGACTTGCCCAGGGCCTCGCAGACGTCCACGGTGGCGAGGGACTCCGGGGTGGTCATCACCAGCAGCGGGCCGCCCATGGTGATGCGCGCGAGGGCCTCCTCGCGGCGCTTCCCGCGCACCGTGCCGTCGATGCGCACGCAGGGGATCTCGAGCTTGACGAGCTTCTCGTACTGGTCGCGCATCAGCGCGAGGAGCGGCGAGATCACCAGGCTGGGCTCCTCCAGCACCATGGAGGGCACCTGGTAGCAGGCGGACTTCCCGAACCCGGTGGGCAGCACCATGAGGACGTCGCTGCCGTCCTGCACCGCCTCGATCACCTGCTCCTGCTCGGGGTAGAGCTGCTCGATGCCGAGGCGGCCCGCGGCGCCCTCGACGCTGTCGGGCTCGCGCGGCTCGGTGTCCTTGGTCGAGACGGCGGTGAGGGGCGGCCGGCGCGGGGCCGCCTTCTTCTTCGGAGCCGGCTTCGCCTCGGCGGCCGCCGCGTCGCCCCGGCCGCGGCGCGAGCCGCCCCGGCGTCGCGAGCGCTGGCGCCGCGGGCGTGCCGCCTCCTCGCCGCCGCCTTCCGAAGCTTCGCCGGCCGCGGCCGCCTCTTCCGGCCGCCGCGGCCCACGGCGGCGTCGCCCGCCGCGCCGGCGGCGCTTGCGGCGCGCTCCCGGTTCCGTGTCCGAGGTCTCGGGCACCTTCGCCATCCCGATCGGCGCTCGCCCCTGCCGCGGCTCGGGCCGCGGCGAGGCGCTCGCGAAACGTGCGAGAGCGCTGCGTCGCAGGCCTGCGGCGGGCGCTCCGCTCACCAAGGATCCGCAGGGGCCGGATCCGGGCCGCGCACTCCGTCCGGGGACGGTGGCGGCGTTGCCAATTCGGTAACGCATCCCGAGCGATTTCGCTCGGCTCCCGTCCCGATCGTCTCGGAAGTGCAACCGACGCGCGGCTCCCCCCAAGGGGAAGGCGGCGGTGACCGGGTCCGCCCGGGGGCCGCCGATGGTCCGGTTTCGGCTCGCGATCGGGTAGGATGGCTCGCCATGACGCCTCCTTCCCTCGAGAACCTGACCACGCTCCGCGCCCACCTCGATGCCCAGAAGCTGGACGGCCCGCCCCCGGACGAGCCCGGCCGCGACCCCGGCGGCCTGGCCGCCGTGATCGACGCCATCGCCCTGGCGGGCAAGTGGATCGCCCACAAGATCCGGGCCGCCCGCATCGAGGACGTGCTCGGCGAGGTGGGGGACGTGAACCTGCACGGCGAGCACCAGCAGAAGCTCGACGTGCTCTCGGACCGGGTCCTGCTCGAGTGCCTGCGCGTGCGTCGGGACGTGGCGGTCTACGCCTCCGAGGAGCGCGACGAGCCGGTGCGGCTCAGCGAGGGCGGCCGCTACACCGTGGCGGTGGATCCCCTGGACGGCTCGTCCAACGTCGACGTGGCCGTGAGCGTGGGCACGATCTTCAGCGTGATGCGCAACGTCGCCCCCGACGAGCCCTCCCGCTCGCTGCTCCAGCGGGGCTCGCGTCAGGTGGCCGCGGGCTACGTGCTCTACGGATCGTCGGTGTGCATGATGATCACCCTGGGCAACGGCGTCGACCTGTTCGTCCTCGACCCCGACCACGGCGAGTTCGTGCTGGTGCAGAAGGGCCTGCGCATCCCCGAGAGCAAGGCCGTCTACTCGATCAACGAGGCCTACTGGAACGAGTTCGGCGACGAGCTGCGCAGCTACCTCGGGTGGGCCCACGACAACGGCTACGCGGGGCGCTACATCGGCTCCATGGTGGCCGACGTCCACCGCACGCTCCTGAAGGGCGGGGTGTTCCTCTACCCCGCGATGCGCAAGGCGCCCGAGGGCAAGCTGCGCCTCCTCTACGAGTGCAACCCGCTGGCGATGCTGGTCGAGCAGGCCGGCGGCAGCGCGGCCACCGGGCACGAGCGCATCCTCGAGATCGAGCCCCGGGAGCTCCACCAGCGCGTCCCGGTGGTGCTGGGCTCGCCCGCCGAGGTGGACGCGGTGCTGCGCCACTTCCGCTGAGCGGCGGCGGGGTGCGCGTCCTCGTCGCGGGCTGCGGCTACGTGGGCACCGCGCTGGGGCTCGCCCTGGCGGCCGACGGTCACACGGTCTTCGGGCTGCGCCGCCGCGCCGCCGCGCTGCCCGCCCCGCTGGTCCCGGTCTCGGCGGACCTGACCGACGCCGCGAGCCTGGCCGGCCTGCCAGCGGACCTCGACGCCGTGGTGTACGCCGCCGCCGCGGGCGGCCGGAGCGAGGCCGCCTACCGCGTCGCCTACGTGGACGGGCTCGGCAACCTGCTCGAGGCCCTCGCCGCCGCGGCGCGTCCGCCGCGGCGCGTGCTGTTCACGTCGAGCACGTCGGTCTACGGCCAGGAGGACGGCTCCTGGGTGGACGAGGGCTCGCCCACCGAGCCCCGCGGCTTCACGGGCAGGCTCGTCCTCGAGGGCGAGGGGTGCGTCGCCGCGGGTCCGATCCCCGGCGTCGTGCTGCGCCTGGGCGGCATCTACGGGCCGGGGCGCACGCGGCTGCTCGAGAGCGTGCGGCGCGGCGAGGCGCGCGCCACGCCGGGCTGGACCAATCGCATCCACCGCGACGACGCGGCCGGCGCGCTGCGCCACCTGCTCGGCGTGGCCGACCCGGCGCCGCTCTACGTGGGCGTGGACTGCGAGCCCGCGGAGCGGCCCGCGGTGCTGGCCTGGCTGGCCGAGCGCCTGGGCGTGGCCGCTCCGCCGCGGGAGCCGGCGTCCGCCGGGGGCGGAGGCCGGGGAGGGAGCAAGCGCTGTCGCAACGCGCGCCTGCTCGCGAGCGGCTACGCGTTCCGCTACCCGACCTTTCGCGAGGGCTACGCGGCGCTGCTCGAGGAGCAGGCGTGAGCCGCTACGTCGGCGCCGCCGAGCCGCACCGCTTCGGCTTCCTGCTGGGGACGTTGTTCCTGGTGCTGCTGGCGATCCCGCTCGCCGAGGAGGTGCCCGCCGCCGAGCTGGGGGTCACCGCCGCCTTCTGGGGCGTGCTCTTCGCGGGCGTCCTCGCCATCGCCCGGGACCACTGGCTGCGGAGCCTCGCGCTGGCGACGGCCCTCGCCAAGCTCCTCGCCGACGTGGCCCGCGAGCTCGTGCCCTCCGCGCCCGCCGTGGTGCCGGTGCTCGCGTCGCTGCTCGGCGCGGCGTGCCTGGCGCTCGTGTGCACCGTCCTGCTGCGCCACATCCTCACGCGGAGCGAGGTCAGCGTCGACGTGCTGCTCGGCGGCGTGGCCGTCTACCTGCTGCTGGGGGTCTTCTTCTCCTACCTGTTCGCCGTGGTCGAGCTGCTCGCGCCGGGCTCCCTGCGGGCGGGCGGCGAGCCCCTGGCGACGCTGAACGACGCCGCGGCCGGCCTCGTCTACTACAGCTTCGTCACCCTCACGACCCTGGGCTACGGCGACGTGGTGCCGGTCTCCTCGGTGGCCCGCATGCTGGCCGCGGTCGAGGCGGTGGTGGGCCAGCTCTACATCGCGGTCTTCATCGCGGGCATGGTGGGGCTGCACATCGCGGGCCGCCGGGGCTGAGCGCCCGGGGCGGCCCGGGCGCCAGGGCCCAAGGAGGCGGCCCGGACGTCCGATACCCGGGGCAGCGGGGGCCTGCCACGGCGCTAGTCTCCCCGCTCCGCCGGCCCCCCGGCGACTGGAGAGCCCGCCATGTTCCAGACCGACGACCTCCGCATCGAGAACCTGCGGCCTCTGATTCCGCCCGCGAT
>JANQFK010000035.1 GCA_028277885.1 Myxococcota bacterium | reverse complement strand
CCAGGATCACGTCCGGGTCCTGGCGCAGCGCGGCGCGCAGGGCGGCGGCGAAGCTCTGGGTGTCCACGCCGATCTCGCGCTGGTTCACGATGGAGCGCCGGTCGCGGATCAGGAACTCGATCGGATCCTCGCAGGTGATGATGTGGCAGGTCCGGTTCGAGTTGATGTGGTCGATCATCGCGGCCAGAGTGGTCGACTTGCCCGACCCGGTGGTGCCGGTGACGAGCACCAGGCCGCGGTTCTCCATGGAGACCTTCTCGATCACCTTGGGGAGGTGCAGCTGCTCGATGGACTTGACGCCGAAGGGAATCACCCGGAACACGATCCCCACGGTGCCGCGCTGCTGGAACACGTTCACGCGGAAGCGACCCAGGCCGGCGATCCCGTAGGCGAGGTCCGCCTCGCGGGTCTCCTCGAAGCGGGCCCGCTGCACCGGGTTCATGATCGAGTAGGCGATGCGCTGCATCTCCTCGGGCATCAGCCGCTCGCCGTTCTTGAGGGGCACCAGCGCGCCGTCCAGGCGGAACATGGGCGGCAGCCCGGACTTGAGGTGGATGTCCGAGGCGCCGCCCTTGAGGGCGACCTTCAGGATCTCGTTGAGGTCGATCGCCATGCTGCGGGATCCCTTCAGCGGAACGGGGAGAGAGCTTCCGCCGTCGTTTCGACCGGTTGGCGGCGGTTCTTGAGGCAGCGCGGGGGCCCGACGGGGGAGCCTGCGGGCCCGGCGCCGCAGCGCTCGGGCTGCCGGCAACACCCCTCCGCGAGTCGGCAGAAAGGGGTCAAGCCCCCGGGAAGTTCGACCGAGTGCGGGGTCCGGACTTTCCCGCCCGCCGGACCCGAAGCATGCGGACCCTCGCTCGCCTCCTGCCCCTGGCCGCCCTGCTCCTCGCGGGCTGCGTGCCCCTGCCCGTCCGCCTCGCACCGGGCGTGTCCGGGGTGGTGGTGGACGCCCGCTCCGGCGCTCCCCTGCCCGGCGCCGTCGTGGTCGTGCGCTTCGAGGGCAGCTACGACGAGGTGCTGCCCGAGCGCGAGCCCCTGGGCCACCGCGAGGCGGTGGCCGACGCCGCCGGCCGCTTCCGCACGCCGGCCCTCGTCTCCCGGGGCATGACGGCCTGGCCCTGGCTGCGGGTGCGGGCCCGCGTGGTGGCGGCCTGGGCGCCCGAGCACCGCTGCGCGAGCGACGCCCTCGTGACCGGACCGGCCCCGCTGCGAATCGCCCTCGCCCCGACCGCCGACCTCGCGGACCAGCGCGAGAGCTGCCGCGCCGTGGGGGCGCCCTTCGCCGAGATCCCGCGCTACACGAGGCTGTGGCGCGGGCTCCACGCCCCGGCGTCCGGAGCCCGTGAGCTGGCGGGGCGGAGCCCCGGCCCCGCCCTCGCCCGCAGCCTCGAGGCCCGGGCGCTGCTCGGCTTCGGTGCGAACTGCCGGGGACCGGTGGTCGACGTGAGCCTGGCTCCCGGTGGCGAGCGCGCCGCGCTGCTCGTGCGCGACGGCGCCGAGCTGGAGGTGCAGCTCGTCGCGCTGGCACCCGCCCCGGCGCCTGCCGAGGTGCTGCTGCGCGCCAGCGCCGAGCCGCGCCGGCGCCTGGCCTGGAGCCCCGCCGGCGAGCTGTTCCTGATCGACGCCGACGACAGCCTCGAGGCGCTCGCCAGCGGCGCACTGAGCGACGCCCGGGAGACCACCCGCCAGCGCCTCTGGCAGCCGCCGGGGCTGCCGGCCGCGCCTGCGCCCTGGGCCGGCGCCTGGGTGAGCGGCGCGGGCGACGTGACGCGCAACGACGAGGCCTCGACGCGCTTCGGCGGCCGCGCCTTCGAGATGCTCCACGACCTCGATCCGCAGACGGGCCTCGCACGGGACCAGCTCCGGGTGAGCGAGCCCACCGGCGAGGTGCGGCTCCTCGACCTGCCCGGCGAGGCCTGCCGCCAGTCGGGACGCTTCGGACGGCCCCACTACCGGCTCGGCCACGACGGGCGCTGGGGGCTCGACCTCCGCTTCGTCGAGGGGCGCTGCCAGGCCGTCGCCATCGACCTCGCGAGCGGCGGGTGGAGGGGCCTCCAGGCCGGGAGCGGCGGCGAGCCCGTGTGCGCGCGCAGCCGGCGCCTGCCGCGCGCCCAGCTCGGCCTCGCGCTGCGCGGCTACGTGGTCGAGCTCGAGAACCGCCTCTCGGAGTCGGGCCTCGACCCCTTCGCCGCCTTCAGCCTCGAGCTCGGGGCCGGCGGCCGCACGGTGATCCGCGCCGTGGACGCCGCCGGGGTGGCGCGCCGCCTCGCCGCGCCCGCCTTCCCGATCACGACGCCCCTCGAGCGCATCGAGGTCTCGGTGGTGGCGCCGCCGCCCTCCGGGACCCCGTCCTCCGGAGTCCTGGGGGCCGGGGCCCCGCCGCCGTCGCAGCCGTCGGTGGACGCGGCTCCGACGGGCGGCTGGGACCCCCTCTGACTCGGGGCGCTACTTCGCGGCGGCCTCCGCCTCCACGTCGTCCGCCTCGGCGGCCTCGCCGGCCGGGCGCGCCGGCACGCGGCGCTTCAGCCCCTTGGCGGCGTAGACGGCGTCGGCCAGCCGGTCGCACGCCTCCAGGTTCTCCTTCAGGAAGCGGCGCGCGTTCTCGCGGCCCTGGCCGATGCGCTCGCCGTCGTAGGAGAACCAGGAGCCGCTCTTCTCCACGATGCCGGCGTCCACGCCGAGATCCAGCAGGTCGCCCTCGGTGGAGATGCCCTCGTTGTAGAGGATGTCGAACTCGGCCTGCCGGAAGGGCGGAGCCACCTTGTTCTTCACCACCTTGACCCGGGTGCGGTTGCCCATCACCTGGTCGCCGTCCTTGATGGCGGCGATGCGCCGCACGTCGAGGCGCACCGAGGAGTAGAACTTGAGCGCGTTGCCGCCGGTGGTGGTCTCGGGGTTCCCGAACATCACGCCGATCTTCATGCGGATCTGGTTGATGAAGATCACCGTGGCGTTCGACTTGGAGACCGTGCCGGTGAGCTTGCGCAGGGCCTGGCTCATGAGCCGCGCCTGGAGCCCCACGTGGTGGTCGCCCATCTCGCCCTCGATCTCGGCCCGCGGCACCAGGGCCGCCACCGAGTCCACCACCACCAGGTCGATGGCGCCGGAGCGCAGCAGCACGTCGGCGATCTCCAGGGCCTGCTCGCCGGTGTCGGGCTGGGAGACCAGCAGGTCCTCGACGTTCACCCCCAGGCGCCGGGCGTAGTTCACGTCCAGCGCGTGCTCGGCATCGATGAAGGCCGCCACCCCGCCCAGCTTCTGGAGCTCCGCCACGGCGTGCAGGGTGAGGGTGGTCTTGCCGCTCGACTCGGGGCCGTAGATCTCGACCACCCGGCCGCGCGGGTAGCCGCCGATGCCGAGGGCGAGGTCGAGGCTCGCCGACCCGCTCGAGAACGCGTCCACCTCGCGGTCGACGGCGTCGTCGGTCATGGTGAGGATCGCGCCCTTGCCGAACTGCTTCTCGATGGTGGAGACGGCGAGATCGATCGCCTTGCGCTTGGGGTCCGAGCCCCCGCCGGTTCCGGTCTTGGTCTCATGCCTGGCCATTGGATTCTCCTTTCGAAGGTGAGTCGATGGAAGTCCGGGACGAAGAAGAGAGGGGAAGGCGCGCGCGCGCCGTGTAGCGGGACCCCCCGGGACGCAGCTCGCTCTCGAAGAGCACCACCTCGTCCACGTCGAAGTCCGCGCCCGCCTCGGGCGCCCCGGAGAGGCGCAGGCGGCCGCCCCGGCGCACGCGGCCGAGGGTGAGGTGGGAGCGGAAGGGACGCTCCTCGGCGGCGAGGCCGGCCCCGACCGCGACCGCCTCGAGGCGCCCGGCGAGGGCGGCCAGCGGCGGCTCGGGGCTCAGCTCGAGGGCCACCACCCGCGGCCGGCGCGGCGAGGGGAAGGCCCGCGCGGCTCCGAGGTGCAGGCGGAAGGCGGCGACCGGTGCGACGGCGGCGCCCGCCTCGGCGGCGAGGGCCTCGGCGCGCTCGGGCTCGACCTCGCCGAGGAAGCGCAGGGTGACGTGGTAGGCCTCGGGACGCACCCAGCGCACGTCGCCCGCGGCGGGGCGCAGCTCCCGGGCCACCGCGGCCGCCGCCCGGCGCGCGCCCTCGTCGAGGTCCACCGCGAAGAACGCCCTCACTCCGCCTTCCCCTGCGGGCCCGGCCTCCGCTGCAGGTAGCGCGGCGCCAGTGGCTCCTCGCCGAGCTGCACGCGCCGCACCCAGTCGAGGGCCACCTGGGCGGTGAGCTGGCGGTGGCGCGGCCGGTCGAAGGGGAACTCGAAGTCGCGGGCGTCGGTGCCGGCGGGCCCCGCCACCGCGACCCACACCAGGCCCACGGGCTTCTCCTCGCTGCCGCCGCCGGGCCCGGAGATGCCCGTGGTGGCCACGCCGAGATCCGCGCCGAAGCGGGCGCGCACGCCCTCGGCCATGGCCCGGGCCACGGGCTCGGAGACCGCGCCCTCCCGGGCGAGCCGCTCCTCGGGCACGCCGAGCAGCGCCGTCTTGGCGGCGTTCGCGTAGGCGACGACGCCGCCCAGGAAGTAGTCCGAGGAGCCGGGCACCGCGGTGATGCGCTCGCCGAGCAGCCCGCCGGTGCACGACTCCGCCACGGCCAGGGTCGTGCCCGACTCCCGCAGCAGGCGCCCGACCACGGCCTCGAGGGTCTCGTCGCCCTCGCCGTAGATCAGCACGCCGAGGCGCTCGCGGATGGTCTCGCAGGCCCGGGCCAGGCGCGCCTCGGCCTCCTCGGCGCTGGCCGCCCGGGTCACGGGCCGCAGGTAGTTGTCCGGGAACGCGGTGCGGAAGCCGAGGGTCACCTCGCCGTCCTTCGCGACGTCGCGCAGCGCGTCGTCGAGGTTGGACTCGCCCATGCCGAAGGTGCGCAGCAGCGTGGCGCGCACCACCGCGCCGCCCTCGGTGCGCGTCGCGACCCGCGGCAGCACCTGCTCGTCCATCATGCGGTGCAGCTCGCGCGGAACGCCGGGCATGCAGAAGAACAGCGTGCCCTCGGCCTCGAGCAGGCAGCCCGGCGCCGTGCCGATCGGGTTGGGCAGCACCTCGGCGCCCTCGGGGAACCAGGCCTGCTTGGCGTTGTTGGCCGCCATGGTGCGGCCGAAGCGCGCGAAGAAGGCCTCGATGCCCGCGAGGCTCTCCTCGTCGAGCACCAGCTCGAGGCCGAAGGTCTTCGCCAGCACCTCGA
Source organism: Myxococcota bacterium (assembly GCA_028277885.1). Classification (GTDB taxonomy): domain Bacteria; phylum Myxococcota_A; class UBA9160; order UBA9160; family UBA6930; genus JANQFK01. The sequence goes on along the minus strand of JANQFK010000035.1, from coordinate 6,586 downwards.
TGGTAAGGTCGTCGCGCGTGGGGCCGAGACCGCCGGAGACCAGCACCACGTCGCTGCGCCCGGCGGCGCGGCGGAAGGCGTCGACCATGTCGTCGGGCTCGTCGCGCACCGAGGCGTGGAAGCGGGTCTCGACGTCGAGGGAGAGCAGGCGGTCCGAGAGGAAGGACTTGTTGGAGTCCACGATCTCGCCGCGCAGCAGCTCGTCGCCGATGGTGAGGACCTCCGCCTGGATGCGACCCTTCACGACAGCGCCGCGCCTCCCGGTGCGAGCCAGGCCAGGGCCCCGCCGAGCACGGCGGCGGCCAGCAGACCGGCCAGTACGTCGTCGATCATCACTCCCCAGCCTCCCGGCACGCGGCGCTCCGCCCAGCGCACCGCGCCCGGCTTCCAGATATCCAACACCCGGAACAGGACGAATCCGGTCACGACCGCGAGCCAGAACTCACCGCGGGCGACCCCGCAGCCGGGCGCGCCGAAGCGCAGGCCCCCCGCCGCACCGTCCGCCGCGCACAGGGGCAGCAGGAGCAGTGGCGCCAGGGCCAGCAGCTGTCCCACGACCTCGTCGATCACGATCCGTCCGTCGTCGGAGCGGCCGAAGCGGGCCTCCACGCCCGCCGACGCCCACACCCCGAGGAAGAAGAGCCCCACCACCGTGACCGCGAAGAGGCTAGGGGATAGAGGCGAAAGAAGCACGAAAATCGGCACGGCGACCGCCGAGCCGAAGGTGCCCGGGGCCACGGGCGCATAGCCGACCCCGGCCACGGTGGCGATTCCGTGGGCCAGGTGCCCGGACGATCGTCGGGGGGCTTGGATGGCGTCCCCTGCCGGAACCTCGATCGGAGACCCGGTCCCAGAATCTCGAGGCAGGAGGCTTGCCGTCGGTGTGGGTTCTTCGCCGCGGAGGGGGGCCGGGCGATGACCGGAGGGTATCTCCGCCTCGGACCGCTGCCAATGGCGGCGGAGACGCAGGAGAAAGCTTCAAGTGGGCGGCTCGCGGCGTCGATGAGCAGGGGCGCGCGAGCGTGTGGGGTCCCGAACACCCCGCACGCGCGCGCCGGATGCGCAGCCTCCTCCCCGGGAAGCCGATGACGTCGAACTCGTCGCAGCCGCCGAACCGCTCCTCCTCGGACGTCACGGCCCTGCTCGCCGAGCTGGGCCGTGTGATCAAGGCTCGGCGCTTCTACGGATCCGGCAGTGCGCAGATCGGCCGGATCTTCGAGCGCGCCCTGCGCCTGTGGCAGACCGACCTCGACCGCCAGGGAAGCCTGGAGATCGCGGTGGAGGCCGACGGGCTCGGCGCGACCGGCCTCGCGCCCGGTGCCCTGGCGGGCCAGCTCACCGGCCTGCACGGCATGCTGCGCCAGCGCGGCTTCCGGACGCTCCGCGTCGAGGCGCCCCTCGACGCCGAGGGCTTCGCCGCGCTCCTCGAGGTGCTGCTGGCCGACGCGGCGAAGATCGTCGCCGAGGGCGGCATCGAGGCGGCCCTCTACGCCCGTGCGCCCCTCGGCTTCGTGGTGAACGGCGCCGTGCCGCCCATGGCGCAGGCGGCGGCCGCGGCCGCGGCGCCGAGCGCGGCGCTCGACGCCCCGGTCGACGAGGCTCGCGACGAGCTCGACGACACGGCGCCGGTGATCGCAGAGCCCGCGGCGGCCCTCCCGGAGCCCGAGCCGGCGGACGGCTCGGAGAGCCACGCGGAGGACCTTGCCGAGGACGACGGGTGGCAGGCTGCCGGCGAGGCCGCGACGGCCGGGGACGACGCTCCGCCTCCCTTCGTCGACGACCCGACGGACCCGCTCGTCGCCTTCGTGGAGCAGCAGGGGATTCCGGAGCCCGGGGCGGCCGACGCGTTCGCCGCGGCGCCCGAGTTCACGGAGCCCGAGCCGGCCTTCGAGGCGGTGGCGGCGCCCCAGGAGCCGCCGCTCGAAGCCCCGCAGCCGACCGGACCCGCGGCGCTGGAGACCGGGCTGGGACCCGCTGCCGAGCCGGAGATGCTCACGCGAACGGCCCCGGAAGCCCTCACCGAAGCGGACCCGCAGACGCACTCGGAAGCGGACCCGGAAGCGGATTCGGAGCCGGGGCTGGCGGAGCCGGCGCTCGAGGAGTCGGGGCTGGGAACGGGTTCGGAGCCGGCCTTCGCGGACGTCGCGTCGGCCGAGGAGCCGCTCGAGGCCCCGTCCGAGCCCTTCGTCGCCCACGACGCGCTGCCACCGATCCCGCCCTCGCTGCTGGGTGGCGGGGAGGACGCCGGGCCGGACGCCGCCCCGGACGCGACCGGGGACTTCGCCGACATCGACTTCGGCGAGACCCAGGCTCCCTGGTCCCAGGGCGGGAGCACGAGCGCGCCGGCGCCCGAGAGCGCCGCGGCGGAGCCGCTCCCCGCACCCCCGCCGCCGGTCGAGGACCCGAGCTTCGCCTTCATGGACGAGGTGCCCGCGGCGGCGCCGCCCGGGCCCGTCGAGGAGCCGCCCGTCGAGCCTGCCGCGCCGGAGCTCGATCTCACCGCGACCGGGCCCGAGGAGCCGGCGATCGGCGACCTCGAGGCCGCGGAGCCGTCCGACCCCGCGAGCAACGATCTCGACTTCGGCGGCGAGTTCGGCGCCGAGCCCCTCGAGCTCGAGGACGCCGGAGCCGCCGAAGACGCATCCGGCCTCGACGCCCTCGACCTCGACCGGGGCGAGCCCTCGGCGCCCGTCGTCGGCCTCGACGGGGAGATCGAGGACGACGTCGGCGCCTTCGCGCGCGAGGAGCCGGGGTTCGAGACGCCGGCTCTCGAGGCTCCGTCCCTCGAGATGGAGCCGACCGGACCCGCGCCCACGCCCCCGCCCTCCTCGGACCCCGACGGCAGCGGCTACGTGTTCGAGGTGCTCCGCGAGCTCGAGGAGTGCGACGATCCCGCCCTCTACGGCGAGCTGGCGGAGCGGGCCGCGAACGTGGGAGGCCGGCTGGCCGAGCAGGGGCTGCACGGCGAGGCGTTCGCGGTGCTGCGCACCCTGTTCGCCCACGCGAGCGACGAGCGCAAGCTCTCCGCGAGCCAGCGCGACACGGCACGGCAGCACATGATCTCCCTCGCCATGGGCCCGCTGATGAGCGAGCTGCTCGGGCGGGCCTCGGACGAGGGCGAGAGCAGCCTCGAGGCCAACCAGATCCTGCTGCAGCTCGGCGGCGACGTGACCGTGCCGGTGTTCCGGGCCGCGGCCGCGGAGCGCGGCGCCGAGCGGCGCGAGCGGCTCCATGGCGTGCTGATCGCGCTCGGCGAGGAGTCCCTGCCGGACCTGCTGCGCCTGATGCGCGACGGCGAGGCCGGCGAGATCCGGGCGGCGGCGCGGATCGCGGGCGAGCTCCAGAACCCGGGCGCCGTGCCGCGGCTGTCCGAGCTGCTCGAGCACCCGAACCCCGCGATCTCCCAGGAAGCCAGCAAGGCGCTGCTGCGCATCGGCGACCCCAGCGCGCTGAAGGTGCTCGCCGACGGCCTGGCGAGCGAGACGGAGCACGTGCCCGGCCTCGCCGCCTACGCGCTCGGCGCCTCGGGCAGCCCCCTGGCGGCCGCCGCGCTGCTCCAGGCGCTGCACCGCTCCGTCGAGGACGGCAGCTCCGAGTTCGCCCGGGAGGTGATCCGGTCCCTCGGCCGCCTCGGCCGGCCCGAGGCCACCCCGGACCTGGCCGCGATCCTGCTGCGCAGCGGCATGTTCCAGCGCCGCAAGCACCGCGAGCTCAAGCTGGCCGCGGCCGCGGCCCTGGGCCGGCTGCCCGGCGACGAGGCCGTGGGCGCCCTCGCCCAGGCCGCCCAGTCCCGGGACGCCCACATCCGCCGCGCGGCCCAGATCGCGCTGGACCGCCGCGCCCAGGCCCTCGCGGGCGACTGAGCGCAGCGCGGTCCCCCGCCCCCGCCCGAGGTTTCCGGAGGCTTCCGCTAGCCTCGCGGGCCATGCGGGTGCTCGGCATCGACTTCGGCGCGCGGCGCCTCGGGCTGGCGGTCTCCGAGGGCGACGTGGCGCTGCCGGTGGGCCACCTGGAGCGCCGCGACCTCGCCCGGGACCTCGACGCCCTGGCCGAGCTGGCCCGGGAGCGGGGCGTCGAGCAGCTCGTGGTGGGGCTGCCCGTGCACCTGGACGGCCGCCGCGGGCCCGAGGCCGAGGCGGCCGAGCGCTTCGCCGGGCGACTCGGCGCTCGCCTCGGGCTGCCCGTCCACCTGGTGGACGAGCGCTGGACGAGCGCCGAGGCGCGCCGCGTGGTCGCGCCGCGGGAGCGACGCCGGCGGCGCGGCGCCGTGGACGCCGCCGCCGCCACCCTGATCCTGCGAACCTGGCTCGAGAGCCGCGGCGCCGCCGAGAGCGCGGGAGGCGGCGCTTGAGGCTCGCGCTCCGGGCCGGGGTCGTGCTGCTGCTGGGTCTCGTCGCGGGCGGCGTGGGGCTCGGCGTGGCGGCGCGCAGCCTCGGGCCCACCGGCAGCGAGGCCGAGCTCGTGGCCTTCGAGGTGCCCGCCGGCGCGTCGCTCAAGCGCGTGGCCCGGGATCTCGAGGCCGCCGGGCTGGTGCGCAGCGCGCGCAGCTTCGAGTGGCTGGCGCGCTGGCGCGACCGCGCCGGCGAGCTGCGCGCCGGGGAGTACGAGCTCTCCCGCGCTCTCGGCGCCGAGGGCGTGCTCGAGGCCCTGGCGGCGGGGCGCGTCCGCACCCACGAGCTCGCGCTGCCCGAGGGACTCACGGCGGTGCAGGTCGCCGAGCGCGTCGAGGCGGCGGGCTTCGTGCCCGCCGCCGACTTCCTCGACCAGGTCCACGACCGCGCCCTGGCCGAGGAGCTCGGCGTCGAGGGCGACGACCTCGAGGGCTACCTGTTCCCCGAGACCTACCAGCTGGCCCGGGGCATCCCGGCGCGCGCCATCGCCCGCACCCTGGTGGAGGAGTTCCACGCCGCGTGGCGGGAGATCGCGCCCCTCGCCGAGGAGCGCGGCCTCGGCATGCGCGAGGTGGTGATCCTCGCCTCCATCGTCGAGAAGGAGACCGGCGCCGCCGAGGAGCGCCCGCTGATCGCCGCCGTGTTCCTGAACCGCCTGCGCCTGGGCATGCGCCTCGAGACCGACCCGACGGTGATCTACGGCATCCCCGACTTCGACGGCAACCTCACCCGGCGCCACCTCGAGGACGCCTCGAACCCGTACAACACCTACCGGATCCAGGGGCTGCCGCCGGGCCCCATCGCCAACGCCGGCGCCGCGGCCCTGCGCGCCGTGGTGGAGCCCGCGGACTCGCCCTATCTCTACTTCGTCTCCCGCAACGACGGGACCCACGTCTTCTCGCGCACCTACCGCGAGCACGTGAACGCGGTGAACCGCTACCAGCGGCGCCGGAGGAGCACGAATTGAGCGACGCCCCCGAGCCGCGGGCCTTCTACACCGAGGCCTTCCCCGAGCAGTGGAACCGCGTGCTGCGCGAGCAGGAGCGCCGGGTCGAGACGGAGCAGCGCACCCTCGACGGCATGCGCGCCGTGGAAGCCACCCTGTGCGCCCGGGTCGGTGCCGAGACCTTCTACCTCAACATCGAGTCCGGCCGGCTCACGGCGAGCGAGACCGCCGCCCACCCGCCCCTGTTCACCCTCGCCCAGGAGCGCCCGGACTTCGAGCGCCTCGTCGCCGAGAGCGGGGGCTCCGCCCTGGGCTTCCTCGGCGTCCTCTCCGGCCTGGGCGACGAGCTCAAGCTCACGCGGAGCCGCCTCGAGGCCCTCTCCCGCCTCGAGGGCACCCTGCGCTTCGAGGTGACCGGCGATGCGGGCTTCGCGCTGCTGGCCCGCTTCGGCGGCGGGGACGCGGAGAAGGATCCCGACACCACCCTGCGCGTCGCCCCGGACGCCTACGCGGCGCTCAAGAGCGGCGAGCTCGAGGCGCAGAACGCCTTCATGACCGGCCGCATCGAGGTCGACGGCGACATGCAGCTGGCGATGCAGCTCGCTCTGGCCGTCCTCGCCCCGGAGTAGCGCGGGCCTCTCGGCGCGAGGCCCTCGGGTTCGGGCCGGGTGGAGCCGGAGGGGGTCGTCCTCCGGCAATGGCTCGCGCGGAACGACAGCCGCTTCTGGATGTGCTCGAGCGCTCCGGCGTGTGAGCCGCGGGAGCCGGCCGTTGTGGGCGCTCCGCTCGAGTTGCCTGCGGACGACCCCCTCCGGCTCTGTACGTCTCCGCACCGGGGAAGCCCTCACGCAGGCGCAGGCTCCACGCCGAACCCGTGGCTCGCTGCCCGTGCGTTCGGGGGTACGGAGCCGGGGAGGAGCGGCCGCAGCCGACTCAAGCGCAGCGCAGGCAACGGCCGGCTCCCGCAACTTCCCGCTCGATTGCTCGTGAACACCCACACGCGGCTGTCGTCCCGCGCGAGCCATCGGCGGAGGCCGCTCCTCCCCGGCTCCACCCGGCCACTGGCCGAGGACCTCGAGCCGAGGAGGTCGCTTACTGGATGGAGACCTCGCGGAGCAGGTCGAGGTTGTCGAGGGCGCGCCCGGCGCCGTGGACCACGGCGGTGAAGGGGTCCTCGCTGCGCAGGATCGGGAGCTTCGTCTCCTGGCGGAGCACCTGGTCGAGGTCGCGCAGGAGCGAGCCGCCGCCC
>JANQFK010000089.1 GCA_028277885.1 Myxococcota bacterium | reverse complement strand
TGGCGGGCGAGCAATGGACCCTCGACCTGGCCCACTCGATCCTCGGTGCCATGACGGTCTACAGCGACGGCTACAACGACGGCATCGGCTTCCAGGACGGCGGCTTCAGCATGAGCATCACGCCGGTGACGGCGAGCTGGTCCATCGCCGGCGGCGGCTCCGGGAACTTCGGCTTCACGCCCTCGAACTCCAGCATGTCCGACGGCATCGGGGGCAGCTCGAACACCCACTACCAGGAGTTCAGCGGCAGCAACTCGACCAGCATCGTCGGGACGGGCAACGCCAGCGTGACGGTGACGATCTCCTTCGTGCTGGACGCGTTCTCCAACTCGAACACGGCCTTCCCGACCGCGAACGGCGACGAGGCGGGCTTCCGGCTGGGCAAGAACGACACCATCGACTCGGACTTCACCGCGGGGAAGTACCCGGGCCATGCGAACCGGAACCTGTTCGACGACGGCCACTTCCTCGACATCGACCTGACGGTGACGCCGGTGCCCTGAGGGCCCGGGCCCAGGCCCGGAGCGGACTAGTGGGTGACGCCGGACCTCGAGGAGGAGCGCCCGCGTAGCAGCGCCGCGCCGGTCTTGAACAGGCTCACCAGGAAGCCGCTCACGAACACGAACAGCAGGAACCCGAACGCCACCAGGGCGAGGGTGTTGTCCGCCTCCCAGGCCCGGCGGGTGAGGTTGGTGAAGAGCGTGGCCAGCGCCAGGTAGAGCGCGCAGGCCGCCACCCAGGACACGCGGGACTGCACTGACTCGGAGCGGGCGAGGGAGGTCACGAGCCAGCCGATCGCCAGGATCGACACGCTCGCGATCCCCACGGTCCGCAGCACGACGTCGATCTCCACGGTGTCCTCCCCCTCCGGCGAAGGGCTCCGGACCGCTCCGGCCGGCCCCCGCGCGAAGGCAGGTCAGTACCACGCCCACCGCGGGAGCGCCATCCGGGCGCGGCGCGTGCCTCGCCGCCCGGGTGCGCGGGGATCCCCGAGGCGCCTAGCGCCGCTCGCCGGGGCTGGCTGCGATTCCGCTTCGCGGAATCTCTCGCGTCGTTGGCTGACCCTCTCGGGTCGGCTTCCTAGCGGCCGAGGTGGGCCACGACGCGCGCCGCCACGGCATCCGGCGTGAAGCCGAAGTGCTCGGCGAGTCGCTTGTGGGGGGCCGAGGCGCCGAAGCCCTCGATGCCGTAGACGAGGCCGCGAGCCCCGACCCACGGCCACAGGCTGGTGCCGCGCGCCGCCTCCACCGCCACGACGGGCACGTCGCGGGGCAGCACGGACTCGCGCCAGCTCGCGTCCTGGGCGGCGAACAGCTCGAGGCTCGGCGCCGAGACCACCCGGGCCGAGACACCGCCGGAGTGGAGCTTCGCCGCGGCCTCGGCGGCCAGCGCCACCTCCGAGCCCGTGCCGAGCAGCACCACGTCGGGCGGGCCCTCGGGGTCGCTCACCACGTAGGCGCCGCGCGCCACGTGCTCGAGGTCGAAGGAGGCGTCGCGCGTCAGCGCCGGCACTCCCTGGCGCGTGAGCGCGAAGGCGACGGGGCCCGCCGTCTGCTGGAGCGCCCAGCTCCAGGCGGCGGCCGTCTCCACGCCGTCCGCCGGCCGCAGCAGCGTCAGGTTCGGGATCGCTCGCAGCGCGTCGAGGTGCTCGATGGGCTGGTGGGTCGGGCCATCCTCCCCGAGGAAGATCGAGTCGTGGGTGAAGACGTAGATCGAGGGCACGCCCATCAGCGCGGCCAGCCGGACGCTGGGGCGCATGTAGTCGCTGAAGACCAGGAACGTCCCCGTGTAGGGCCGGAACGTGCCGTCGAGGGCGATGCCGTTGGTGACGCCCCCCATGGCGTGCTCGCGGATCCCGAAGTGCAGGTAGCGGCCGGCGAAGGGGTCGGCGTCGGCGCCGGCCGCGGGGCCCACGGGCGCCGAGCCGGAGATCGCGGTGTTGTTCGAGGGCGTGAGGTCCGCCGAGCCGCCCACGACCCAGGGCGCCAGCTCGGCGATGCGCTGGAGCACGGCGCCCGAGTGCTTGCGCGTGGCGTCCGCCTTGTCCTCGAGGCCCTCGGCGAGACGCGCCGCCAGGTCGCCGGGCAGGGCCTGGCGCCGCGCCACGTCCCAGGCCGCGGCGCGCTCCGGGCTCGCCGCGCGCCAGGCGGCCAGGCGCTCGTCGGCGGCCGACCGCTCGGCGGTCTTCGCGCGGCTGCGCTCGGAGAACCACGCCCGCACGTCGTCGGGCACCAGGAAGGTGGGCTCCTGGGGCCAGCCCAGGGCCTCCTTGGTGAGCCGCACCTCCTCCTCGCCGAGCTTCTCGCCGTGGGCCTTCGAGAGCCCCGCGCGGTTCGGGCTGCCGAAGCCGATGGTGGTGCGCATGATCACCAGGGAGGGGCGGTCCACCTCGTCGCGGGCCTCGGCCAGGGCGCGGCCGAGCCCCTCCGCGTCCTGGCCGTCCACGCGCTGCACGTGCCAGCGCTGGGCCTCGAAGCGGCGCTGCACGTCCTCGCTGAAGGAGAGGCTCGTGGGCCCGTCGATCGTCACCTCGTTGTCGTCGTAGAGGTAGACCAGGTTCCCGAGGCCGAGGTGGCCGGCCAGGGAGGCGGACTCGTAGGAGACGCCCTCCATCAGGTCCCCGTCGCTCACGATCCCGTACACGCAGTGGTGGCCCGGGCCCTCGCCACCCTCACCGAAGCGCGCCCGCGCGAGCCTTCCCGCCAGCGCCATGCCGACGCCGTGGGCGAAGCCCTGGCCGAGGGGGCCGGTGGTGACCTCCACGCCCGGCGTGTCGCCGTACTCCGGGTGCCCGGGCGTCTTGGAGTGGAGCTGGCGGAAGTTCTCGAGCTCCTCCATGGAGAGCCCGTAGCCGAACAGGTGCAGCAGGGAGTAGAGCAGCATCGACGCGTGGCCCGCCGAGAGCACGAAGCGGTCGCGCAGCGGCCAGTCCGGGTCCGCCGGGTCGAAGCGCAGGTGGGCGTTCCAAAGCTCGAGGGCGGGCCGTGCGAGCCCCATGGGCGCGCCCGGATGGCCGCAGCCGGCGCGCTCCACCGCGTCCACGGCGAGAAAGCGGATGGTGTTCTCGATCTTCTCCCGCAGCGCGGGAGTCAGCGTGGTGGTCATCGGTTCTCCGTCGGAGTCTCGTGCGGGGCCGACGGACGGGGGCACCGCCGGGGGAACGGCCGCGAAGCTAACACGACGCGGCGGAGTCGCGTAGGGCCCCGGTGTCGATTCCTAAGCCACCGATGGAGAAGCGAATTTCCCGTCGCCGGGGCGTCGCTCACCGGCCCACGGGAGAGAGCTCGCACACCCCGTCGACGCACGGCACGGCGAAGCGCGTCCCGTCGCACTCGAACTCGAAGCGGCCCTCGACCTTCGTCACGTGGGTGTCCGGGCAGATCTCGTGGGCCAGGCGGTTGGCCTCGCGCTCGTCGGCGAAGTGGATCGTGAGCGCGAGCATCAGGACGGAGAGGGGTCCGACCAGCATGGCGGGTCCTCCGGGCGCGCGGGGGACATCGCTGAGATGAAGACGAGGCGGGCGGGGTTACGGCGTTGCGCCGGCTTCCGCCGCGCCGGCGCCGACGAAGACCGGCGAGCTCCAGGCCCACTGGTCGTCCCGCTGGCGGACGCGGACGTAGTAGTGGGCCGGGCGCGCGTCGGGGTCGACGTCCTCCCAGCCGCAGCGCCAGGCGTACTCCGCCTCGGGCACGGCGCGGGAGAGCTGCCAGGCGGGCGACACGAAGCCGTCGAGGAAGCCGGCCCGCGGCCCGTGGCGCAGCTCGGCCAGGGAGACCGCCAGCTTCTCGCCGTTCACCTCGGCCTCGAGGCGCGTCTCGCCGTCGCCCTCCAGCTCGAGGGCCAGCCCCTGGGTGGTGTCGGTGCGCGTCGTGGGGTTCTTCCAGCTCCGCGTCGAGAGCGTGACGACGTCGCCGGCGTGCTCGAGCTCGGCGAAGTGGAAGCGCCCGTCGAACCCCCAGCGTGACTCGGGCTGCTCCTCACCGCGTAGCCGGGGCTCCACGCCGAGCAGGCGACCGTTGCGCACCGCGACCCGCGCGCGCCACGGCGTGGGCTCCCCAGCCTCGCCCCAGCCGAGGCGCAGCGCCAGCTTGCCCCGGAAGCGCGGGCTCGACTCCGCCGCGGCGCCGAGCCCGTCCCGACGCGCCCAGGCGACGCCATCCTTCACGACCTCGACGTAGTCGAGCGCCCCGCCCGCCCGCACCTCCACCTCGAGGCGACGCTCGGGCGTGTCCGGCAGCTCCGCCCCCATCGGCGCCCCGTTCAGCGCGAAGGCCAGCTCGATGCGGTCGCCGGTGAGCGCCCAGGTGCGCCGTGCCTCGAGGGCCCGCCAGATCCCGTCCCGGGTCAGCTCCGGCGCCCACACGCCGAGGCGCCCGTGGTCGTGGCTGCCCGGCCAGGCCGCGTGGTGGTCCGTCGAGCCGATCACGCCGAAGCGGTGCCCGGCGCGCAGGCCGGCCCGCATCGAGCCCCGGTCGTCCCGCGGACCCATGGAGTGCAGATAGGGCCGCGGCGCGTCGTCGCACTCGGCGCAGCCGTGCATGGAGACGATCTCCACCACGGGCGAGTAGCGCGCGTCGAAGTCGGGCCAGTGGACGCCGCGGTAGCCGGGCACGTAGCAGACGTGGTGCGGGATCATCATGGCCCGCCCGCCTGCGGCACGAACCACATCGATCGCGGTGCGCATCGCCGCGATGTCCGGCGCGCGCACGATCTCGCCCCGCGCCCCGTCGTAGTAGATGCAGTAGTCGCCGTGTCGCATGCTGTGCCACTCGAAGGACAGGAACGACACGAAGCGGCCGTCCTCGTGGGCGGCCTCGGTCTTCTCCTGCACCTCGTCCCACACCGACGCCAGGCGCTCGAAGCCGCGCTCGTGGTAGTCCACCAGGTAGGCGAGGCGCCCCTCCCGCGGCGGCATGTCGGGCCAGTGGGCGTGGCCCGTCACGCTCGCGAAGTCGAGCTGCAGGCGCGCATTGGCCCACGCCTCGTCCAGGGATCCCCGGCCGTAGGAGATGTCGCAGTGGTTGTGGAGGTCCCCGAAGTACGGGCGCAGGGCGCGGAAGGAGTCGAGGGGACCGGGGGCCATGGCGCAGGGCGGGACGGTACCGCAGGGGCGCGCCGGCGCGGAGCACCCGCCGCCGCACCGAGCGCCGTGGCAGTGGGCTGGTCGGGGTGGTGGGATTCGAACCCACGACGCGGATCCCCCAAAGATCCGGCTCTGGCCACTGAGCTACACCCCGACCCCGCCAAGGCTACCCCAGCGCCTGCGGACCGGCCTCTCGGGCCCTGGCCGAGCGAGCCCTTCGGGATCGCTTTGCGGCGGAAGCCGACCCATCCCGGGTCGGCCTCCTAGGCGAGCTGGATGGGGTTCAGCACCTTGCCGTCGAGCCAGCCGATCAGGTCGCGCAGCGCCTCGGGCCGGATCTCGTGCTGCATCTCGTGCTCGCGGTAGGTGAGGAGCGCGTTCATCGCCGTGAGCCGCTCGCGCGACTCCCGGGCGCGGTCCACCGGGATCATGGGGTCCTCGGTGCCGTGGGTGACGAAGACCGGCAGGTTCGAGAGGTCCGGCGAGCCGTTGCCCGCCACGAGCTCCTCGGGCAGCCACGACGAGAGCGCCGCCAGGCCGGCGTAGCCCGACGGGTCGCGCAGCGCGAGCTCGTAGCCGATCACGCCGCCCTGGCTGAAGCCGAGCAGCACGCGCTTGCGGGGGTCGATCGGGTAGCGCTGGCCCGCCGACTCCAGGAAGGACTCGACGGCGTCGGCGGCCCCCTTGACCTCGCCGGGCTGCGGGGGTCCGCCGCGGGTGAGGTCGAACCAGCCGTAGCCCGGCACGCCCTGGGCGATGGCGAAGACCACGGGCCCCTGGGGGCTCAGGACGAGGGCTTCGCCGCCGTTCAGGATGGGGGCGAGCCCGAGCAGGTCGTGGGCGTTGGCTCCCCAGCCGTGGAGGGCCACGATGGTGGGGAACGGGCCGTCTCCGGGCGGGACGTGGGCGGTGTAGAGGAGATCCATCGGCGCAGGATAACGGCGTGGGCGGGCCCCGTCGCCTCTGCTAATCCTCGTTCTCCGCCGGAGAGAACGTTCCCGTGAGCCCTTCCCCCGATTCCCCGAGCCCGCGCCAGGGCGACGCGCGCAACCTGCTGGACCGTGTCTGGGATCTCCACACCGTCCGCGAGCTCCCCAACGGCCAGACCCAGCTGTTGATCGGCACCCACCTGATCCACGAGGTGACGAGCCCCCAGGCGTTCCAGATGCTGCGGGAGCGCGGCCTGGGGGTGCGCTTCCCGCAGCGCACCTTCGCCACGGTGGACCACATCATCCCCACGGACTCCCAGCTGCGGCCGCTCTCGGACTCCCTCGCCGAGGAGATGATGCGCGCCCTCGAGGCGAACTGCCGCGAGTTCGGCATCACGCTCTTCGACCCCACCAGCGGCCACCAGGGCATCGTGCACGTGATCGGTCCCGAGCTCGGCATCACCCAGCCCGGCACCACCATCGCGTGCGGCGACAGCCACACCTCCACCCACGGCGCCTTCGGCGCCATCGCGTTCGGGATCGGGACCAGCCAGGTGCGCGACGTCCTGGCCACCCAGTGCATGGCGATCGCGCGGCCCGCGGTGCGCCGCATCGACGTGACGAACAAGCTCGGCGGCGGCGTCTACGCCAAGGACGTGATCCTGGCGATCATCCGCCAGCTCGGGGTGAAGGGGGGCGTGGGCTTCGCCTACGAGTACGGCGGCGCGGTGATCGAGGGCATGACCCTCGAGGAGCGCATGACGGTCTGCAACATGTCGATCGAGGGCGGCGCCCGGGTGGGCTACGTGAACCCGGACGAGACCACCTTCGAGTACCTGCGCGGGCGCGACCACGCGCCCCAGGGCGAGGCCTTCGACGCCGCGGTGGCGGGCTGGCGCGAGATCGCGAGCGGCCCCGGCTCCCGCTACGACGATCGCGTGGAGCTCGACGGGCGCGACATCCAGCCGACGGTCACCTGGGGCATCAACCCCGGCCAGAGCGTGGGCGTGAACGAGCCGATCCCGCGACCCGCCGAGGCGCGGGACGAGGAGCGCGCCTCCCTCGAGGAGGCCCTCGCCTTCATGGAGCTCGCGCCCGGCGAGCCCGTGGCGGGCACCAAGGTGGACGTGGCCTTCATCGGCTCCTGCACCAACGGCCGCATCTCGGACCTGCGCGAGGCCGCGCGGGTGGCGCGGACCGGCAAGGTGGCGCCCGGCGTGCGCGCCCTGGTGGTGCCGGGCTCCCAGGCCGTGGCCCGCCAGGCCCTCGACGAGGGCCTCGACGAGGTGTTCCGCAGCGCCGGCTTCGAGTGGCGCGAGCCCGGCTGCTCGATGTGCCTGGCCATGAACCCCGACAAGCTGGTGGGGCGCGAGCTGTGCGCCTCCTCGAGCAACCGCAACTTCAAGGGGCGCCAGGGCTCTCCCACCGGGCGCACCCTGCTGATGTCCCCCGCCATGGTGGCGGCGGCCGCACTGAAGGGCTCGGTCACCGACGTCCGGGAGGTCCTGTGAGCCCCGTCGCGAAGCTCCAGCGGGTCGAGGGCCGCGGCTGCGTGCTGCGCGGCGACGACATCGACACGGACCGCATCATCCCCGCCCGCTACCTGCGCTGCGTCACCTTCGACGGCCTCGGCGAGCACGCCTTCGAGGACGACCGCAGGCAGGCCAAGGGCGACCACCCCCTCGACGACGAGCGCTTCCTCGGCGCCGGGATCCTGATCGTGGGCGAGAACTTCGGCTGCGGCTCCTCCCGGGAGCACGCGCCCCAGTCGCTGCTGCGCGCGGGCTACCGCGCCTTCGTGGGCGGCTCCTTCGCGGAGATCTTCGCCGGCAACTGCACCGCCCTGGGCGCGCCCTGCGTGACGCTGCCCCCCGCCGAGCTGGCGGCGCTGATGGAGAGCGTCGAGCTCGATCCGGGCCAGGAGCTGGTGCTCGACCTCGAGGCGCGCACCCTCACCTCGCGCGCGGGCACCGTGGCGGTCTCGCTGCCCGAGGGCACGCGCAGCCAGCTCCTCGAGGGCACCTGGGACGCCACCGGCGTGCTGCTCGAGGCGGGCGACGCCATCGAGGCCACGGCGGCGCGGCTGCCCTACGTCTCGGCCTAGCGGGACCGACCCGGAGCGGCTCGGCCGGGGCCAGCCGAGCGAGCCCTTCGGGCTCGCTTTGCGGCGGAAGCCGACCCATCCCGGGTCGGCCTCCTAGTCGGTCCGCACGTCGGCGGCCCAGGCGCGCTCGGCCTCGTACCAGTCCACGCAGCGGCCGAGGCCCTCGGCGAACCCCACCTCGGCCTTCCAGCCGAGCAGGCGGGCGGCCTTCGAGACGTCCGCCCAGGTGGCGGGGACGTCGGCGGGATGGCGCGGCTCGCGCTCGATCTCGGCCTTGCGCCCGAGACGCTCCTCGAGCAGGGCGATCAGCTCGTTGACGGCGTGGGGCTCGTCGCCGCCGAGGTTGATCACCTCGTGGCCCAGTGGACGCAGGGCCGCCACGGCGCCCCGGGCCACGTCGTCCACGAAGGTGAAGTCGCGGGACTGGCTGCCGTCGCCGTAGACGCGGATCGGGCGGCCCTCGCGGATGCGCTGCACGAAGCGGAACACGCTCATGTCCGGGCGGCCGGCGGGGCCGTAGACGGTGAAGAAGCGCAGCACCGAGACGTCGAGGCCGTGGAGCGCGTGGTAGGTGTGGGCCAGGGCCTCGGCGCCGCCCTTGGTGGCCGCGTAGGGGGAGAGGGGCCGGCTGACGTCGGCGTCCTCGCGGAAGGGCCGCGGGTTGTGGCTCCCGTAGAGGCTCGAGGTGGAGGCGAGGACGAGCTTCGGGATGCCGTGCGTACGGCACAGCTCGAGGCACTCGAGGGTGCCGCTCACGTTCGCGGCCACGTAGAGGGCGGGCCGCTCGACGCTCGCGCGCACGCCGGCGCGCGCCGCCAGGTTCACCAGCGCGTCGAAGCCGCCACCCCCGTGCGCCTGCGCCGCCTCGGCGAGGGCGCCGGGCCGGGCGACGTCGGCGCGCTCGAAGCGGAAGCGGTCGTGGGCCCGCAGGCCCTCGAGGCGGTGCTCCTTCAGGCGCGGGTCGTAGGCGTCGTTCAGCTCGTCGACGCCCACCACGCGGTGGCCGGCCTCGAGCAGGAGCGCCGACACCCGTGCGCCGATGAAGCCCGCAGCGCCCGTGACGAGGTAGTTCCCCATCGCTCCCTGTCCCGTGGAAGCCGCGCATCCTACCACAGGGCGGTCCGTGGTAGGATGCGCCCACACGGGGGAAGACCGGGGAGGGGAGCGAGGTGGAGAAGCGATCCTGGGCCGCGGCGGCGACCGGGGCCCTCGGGGTGCTCGGCGTCCTGGACGCGGGGCTCGGCCCCGCCCTCGCCAGCGCCGGCGTGCTCACGCCGATGCGCGGCTTCTTCCTGTTCGGGCTCGGCCTGCTCGCCTCGCTGCTGGCGCTGCTCGTGGGCGTCGTGGCGCTGATCCGCACGCGCGCCGGCTCCGGGCGCAGCGGGCGCTCCTTCGCCTGGCTCGGCATGGCGGCGGGCGTGCTCGTGCTGGCCACCGCGGTGATGGCGGCGGCTCCCTCCCGCGACCTGCCGCGCATCAACGACATCACCACCAATCCCCAGGACCCGCCCCAGCTCCGCGCCGCCCGCAAGCACCCCGCGAACGCGGACCGCGACCTCTCCTACCCGCGCGAGTTCGGCCCGATCCAGCGCGAGGGCTACCCGGACCTCGCCCCGATCCACGTGGTCCTGCCCCCGGACCAGGCGCTGAAGCGGGTCGAGGAGGCCGCGAAGGAGCTGGGCTGGCAGATCGTCGAGGTCCGCGCGGACCGCGGCGAGCTCGAGGCGAACCAGACCTCCGGCCTGTTCCAATTCGTGGACGACGTGGCGGTGCGGGTGCGCGCCGCACCCGCCGGCTCCCTGGTGGACGTGCGCTCGAAGTCGCGGGACGGCCGCGGAGACCTGGGCGCGAACGCCGCGCGCATCCGCGCGCTGGCGGAGGCGCTGGGCGGGTAGTCGAGGAGGCGTTCCATGTCTTCCAGCGACGGGCCCGAGGACTACCGGATCACCCTGGAGCGCGGCGGGAACGACGAGCGCCCCTACTTCTGCGTCTCGGGCGCCAAGCTCACGATCCTCTCCCTCGCGACCTTCGGGCTGTACGAGGTCTTCTGGTTCTACCAGAACTGGAAGCGGGTGCGGGACCGGACGGGGCGGACGCTCTCGCCCTTCTGGCGGGCCATCTTCTCGCCAATCTTCGTCTTCCCGCTGGCCCGAACCGTGGCCTCGACCACGACGTCGCTGAACCTCCGGCCCGGCCTGACTCCGGGGCTCGTCGCCGCGGCGTACCTCGGACTGACCTTCCTCGCGTGCCTGCCCGATCCGTGGTGGCTGGTCTCCCTCTTTACCTTCGTCCCGCTGCTCGCCGTGGCGCGCGAGATCCGCACCATCCACGAGGCCCTCCAGCCCGGCGTCGACCCCGCGGTGGGCTGGGGGCGCGGCGCGTGGGCCACGCTGGCCTTCGGGGGACTGCTGGCCGGCCTCGCGGTCCTCGGAACCTTCGCCCCGCCCGCCCACGTGCTGCGAGACGGGGAGATCCCCTGGTCCTACGAGGAGACCCTGGTGGACGCCGGAGTGCTCGAGCCCGGCGAGGACGTCCGGTTCTTCTACTCCGCCGGCCTCTTCTCGATCCTCGACGACGGAAACCTCCTCACCGATTCCCGGGTGGTGAGCTACTGGACCGAGAGCGAGCAGCTCCACCTGTACAGCGCCGCCTACCCGGAGATCCGCGAGCATCGTGTCGAGTACTCGGAGAGCTACCTCGACGACAGCGTGGTCACCATCTCGACGCGGGACGGCCTGGAGTTCGTGCTCATCCTCTCGCCGGACTACGGCCGGGATCGGGAGTTCGTGCAGGACCTCGAGCGGCGGATCCGGATCGGGCGCGGGCGGGAGCCGCCGGCGGGCGATTAACCTATCCCCCGGCAAAGCCGGGGGAATTCGGAAGGTGAGCCGCTCAAAGCGGACTGAACGGGGCCGCTGCGCGGCCCCTTGCGCCCCCTG
>JANQFK010000079.1 GCA_028277885.1 Myxococcota bacterium | reverse complement strand
CCGCGTTCCCGGTGCCGCAGCGGTTCTCCCAGCCGAGACCCTGCTGCTCGATGCCGGCGGCGGTGGGCTCGGGGCCGACGCAGCCCTCGGGTCGCGCGGCGCCGTGGGCCTTGCCGAAGGTGTGGCCGCCGGCGATGAGGGCGACGGTCTCCTCGTCGTTCATCGCCATGCGCCCGAAGGTCTCGCGGATGTCGCGGGCGGCGGCGAGGGGGTCCGGCTTGCCGTTGGGCCCCTCCGGGTTCACGTAGATCAGGCCCATCTGGACCGCGGCGAGGGGCGACGCCAGCTCGCGATCGCCGCTGTAGCGCTCGTCCGCGAGGAACTCGGTCTCCGGCCCCCAGTAGACGAGGTCGGCCTCCCAGTCGTCCTCCCGGCCGCCGGCGAAGCCGAAGGTCTGGAAGCCCATGGACTCCAGGGCGACGTTCCCCGCGAGCACCATCAGGTCGGCCCAGGAGAGCTTCCGGCCGTACTTCTGCTTGATCGGCCAGAGCAGACGCCGCGCCTTGTCGAGGTTGGCGTTGTCGGGCCAGCTGTTGAGCGGCTCGAAGCGCTGCTGGCCGCCCCCGGCGCCGCCCCGGCCGTCGGCCACCCGGTACGTGCCCGCGCTGTGCCACGCCATGCGGATGAAGAAGGGCCCGTAGTGGCCGTAGTCGGCCGGCCACCAGTCCTGGGAGGTGGTCATCAGCGCCTCGATGTCCTGCTTCACGGCGGCGAGGTCGAGGCTCGCGAAGGCCTCGGCATAGTCGAAGTCCTCGCCCAGGGGATTGGACTCGGCCGCGTGCTGGCGGAGGGGCGCGAGGTCCAGCCGGTCCGGCCACCAGAACGGGTTGGACTTCGCCGCGCCCTGGGCGAAGGCGGAGCCGGGCAGGAACGACCCGACCGCGAGGGCGGCGAGCAGGGGCAGGAGTCGACGTCGCATGGGATTCTCCTTCGAGTGGATGGAGCCGAGGTGCTTCGATAGGTCTAGATGTGAGAAGTCGTCCCGTCCAATCGATTGAAGCTATCGTTTCGATTGGCGCTCCTGGCGCTCCGGGAGGCTGAGGTAGCCTCCGTCACAGCCCATGACCGCACCCGCCCGAGCCACCACCTCCCAATGCGTTCGCTCCGAAGCCCGCGCCGTCGCGCGCACGTGGCCCTCCCGGGCCCTCCTGGTGGTGATCTGCCTCTCGGCCGCCCTCGCGGCCGCGCGCCTCGGAGAGGCCGGCCCCAGCGCCACGCTGGACGCCGAGCTCGCGCGCCTGCTCCGCGGCATGGCGCTCCTCAAGGCCTCGATCGTCGCGGCCGTGCTGCTCGCCGTGGCCTGGCGCCTCGCGTGGCCGCTCTCGTTCCGCCTCGCGACCGCCTACGCCCTGTCGGTCGCCGCCATGGCGGCGGGCTGCATGCTCGTCTGGAAGCTGGCGTTCCTCGCCACGGCCTCCGTCGTCTTCCACCTGGGCCTCGTCACGCTGGGCGTCGCGTCCTTCGTGGACGGCCGCCGCCGCCTGCCGTCGTGGCGGAGCCGCTAGGCACCCGCCTCCCGCCCGCGCTCGACGCCGAGCGCCGCACGCTCGAGGGCCGCGCCGGGCGTCTCGCCTGCTACGTGGCGGGCGACGGCGAGCCCCTCCTGCTCGTCCACAGCATCAACGCCGCGGGCTCCGCCTACGAGGTTCGCCCGATCTTCGAGCACTTCGCGACCCGCCGTCGCGTCTACGCCCCCGACCTGCCGGGCTTCGGCGCCTCGGACCGATCCGAGCGGCGCTACGACGTGCGCCTCTACGTGGACGCCATCCACGACGTGCGCGGGGAGATCGCACGCGAGTGCCCCGGGCGGCCGCTCGACGCACTCGCCCTCTCGCTGAGCTCCGAGTTCCTGGCGCGGGCGAGCAACGAGGCCCCCGACGCCTTCCGCAGCCTGGCCCTGGTGACCCCCACGGGCTTCCGCGCGGGCTCGGAGCGGCTGCGCGCGCCCGCGGGCAGCACGCGCGAGGTCCGGGGGCTCCACGCCCTGCTGACCCTGCCTCTCTGGCGCCGGGGGCTCTACGGGCTGCTGACGCGGCCCGGCACCATCCGCTACTTCCTGCGCCGCACCTGGGGCTCGGACGCCATCGACGCCGGCCTCGCGGCGTACGACGACGCCACCACCGACCCCCCCGGTGCCGAGCACGCGCCGTACGCGTTCCTGTGCGGGAGGCTCTTCAGTCGAGACGTGCGCACGGTCTACGAGTCGCTCCGGGTCCCCGTCTGGCTGGCCCACGGCACCCGCGGCGACTTCGCGGACTTCCGCGGCGCCGACTGGGCGCGGGGCCACGAGCGCTGGACCGTGCGGGCCTTCGACACCGGGGCGCTGCCGCACTTCGAGCAGCCGGAGGCGTTCTTCGCCGGCTACGAGGGCTTCCTGGACTCCGTGGCAGAGCGCGTGCAGCCCGCTCCCCGCTGACCCGGGGTGGCTCTCCCGGCCGTGGATCCGATCCTCCGACGCGTCCGAGGATCCGAGGACCCGCGCGAGTGGACCCGGCCTGCGAGTCGACCCGGGAGCAGGGCTACCCCCGCACCGAGGCGGAGACGCTCGCCTGGCGCGGCCTACCGAGCGAGTGAGCCACCGCCCTAGCGCGCCGGCAGCGGCTGCCGGAAGACTCCCGGCGGAACGGGAGCGCCCGCGCGCACCAGCGCGAGGTGCCAGGACGGCGACGACCCCAGCGCCCAACGCAGCGCGGTGACGGCGGCGGCGCCGATCCGCGCCCGGGTCTCGTCGATCTCGAGGCCCAGCGACTCGAGGAGCGCGGGCGGGAGCGTGGGAAGCGCGGCCTCGAACAGCAGCCGGTAGCCGAGCCCGGGCCCGAAGGGCACCGGGGGCCTGCGCAGGAACTCGACCACGTCGGCCTGGGCCTCGGACCGCGCCACGTCGGGATGGGAGCCGACCCACTCCGTGAGCGCGGCGGCCGTGTCCGGCAGCGGCGAGGCGTCGAGGAGCGCGCCGATGCGGGCCTGCTCGCGCACGAAGCCGTTGGCCTCCCGGGTCGAGAGCGGCTTCGGCCCGAAGCGCTGGTAGGTGGCCAGGAAGGACTCGGTCAGCACGTTGTGGACCCAGGCGGCCAGCGCCGGGTCGGAGGCGTCGTAGGCTCGTCCGCGCTCGGAGCGACCCTTCACCGGGCGGTGCACGGCGCGCACGATCCGGACCGCCTCCTCGACCTCCGGGAGCGCGCCGTAGGTGGTGGCCGTGACGTAGAAGGACGTCCGGGTGAGGCGGCCCAGGGGGTCGGTCCGAAAGGCGGAGTGCTGCGCGACGCCGGCCACCACCTCGGGGTGGGCGGTCTGGATCAGGAGCGCGCGGATCCCGCCCACGAAGGCCGCCACGTCCCCGACCACGCGCCAGGAGACCGAGTCCGGTCCGAGCAGCCCCGGGTCGCCCGGGTGGTCGAGGGTGCGCTCCAGCGGACGCCGGCCGTGGGAGAAGAGCGAGGAGGTCGTGACGACGACCTGGTCCTTGATTCGTGCAAACATCGCGGTCGCCCTGGTATAGCTAGGGCGTCGCCAGCGGGGCCCCCTGGCGTCGGAGGACGCGGTGCGAGCTGTTCGCCTCGGGCTCGGGACGATCGCCGTCGTGCTGGGCGTCTGCTGCGCGGCCGGCCACGTCTGGATCGCCCGGGTCGAGACCGTGCCGCGGGCCGCGGCGCCGAGCGATCCGCCCGAGACGCGCTTCGTCGAGACGCGCTCGGGCCGCGTGCACGTCCTGGACCGCGGGAGCGGGGAGGTGCTGCTGCTGGTCCACGGCACCGGTGCGAGCGTCGCCGACTGGCAGGAGGGCCTCGCCGAGAGGCTCGCGCGCCGGCATCGCGTGGTCGCCTTCGACTACTACGGCCACGGGCTGAGCGATCGCGACCACGGCCTGGCCTACGGGAGCGCGCTCTGGGCGCGCCAGGCCATCGACGTGATGGACGCCCTCGGCGTCGAGCACTTCCACGTGATCGGTCACTCCGTCGGTGGCGTCGTCGCCGCGGTCGTGGCCGCCGACGCCCCTGGCCGGGTGCGGAGCGCGGTGTTCATCGGCCACGGCATGGCGATGGATCCGGTGCAGATCGTCCCGATCCTCCCCGGCGTGGGCGAGATCGCCGTGGCGCGCACGGCGCTCTTCCGCGCGGCCGTGTCCCGGCGCCACGGCGAGCGCCTCGCCGACGCCTACGCGATCGAGGGCACCCGCGCGGCGCTGCTGGTCTACCTGCGACGCCAGTACACCATCGACGGGATCCGGCTCCTGCGGGGCACCTACGAGGACATCGAGGCGCCCGTGCTCCAGGTGCACGGAAGCCGGGATGCCTCGATCCCCGTCGCGGCCGCTCGCGGGCTCACGCCGCGCCTTCGCGACGCGCGCTTCCTCGAGCTCGAGGGCGTCGGGCACGACGTGCACATCGAGGCGACGGAGCAGCTCGCCCGCGCCATCGAGGCATTTCTCCACGAGACCCGCGGCTAGGGCATCCCGCCCCACCTCCCACCCCACTTCCCACCCACTGCGATTGCGCGCAGCCGGCGACCACATCCGAAGGGGGGATGGAGGTGGCCGATGCGT
The DNA here is from genome assembly GCA_028277885.1 of Myxococcota bacterium. Taxonomy (GTDB): domain Bacteria; phylum Myxococcota_A; class UBA9160; order UBA9160; family UBA6930; genus JANQFK01. Next base: position 160,938 of record JANQFK010000079.1, on the reverse strand, counting down.
TCCTGGATCCCCGCCTTCGCGCTGCTCGCACTCGTCGCCCTTCCGCAGCGGGGCGCGGCGGGGCCGCTCGTCGCGGCCGAGCTCACCCTCGAGCTCGGCCCGATCGTTCCCATCGTGGTCGCGACCGGAGACGCCACGGGCGAGGCGAGCGGGCCCTCCCAGGCACTGCTCGACGGCGGCACCGCGTTCGCGACCACGACGACCCGGCAGCTCCTGCCCGGGATCGGCGCCACCTGGTTCCTCACCGCGAACGACCCGGGAAGCTTCGGCGGCGATCCGCTGCGGGGCACCGCCGCGATCCGGGGCATCCTGCGACTCCAGGGGCTCGCCGCGACGATCGGCACGGTGCCCCTCGCGATCGGCGGCAACGCGGAGTTCACCACCCTGATCGGCTACACCGGCTTCTTCGACTCCCTCGCCATCGACTTCGGTCGCTGGACGGCGGGGACGGCGGCGGCCTTCACCGGGATCGGCATCCAGACGCGCCTCGGCAGCAACGGGCTCGGTGCGAACGGCGCCGGCCACCTGGTGCTGGTCTCGCCGATCGCGGTGTCCAGCGCGACCACGGGCATCCTCGGCGGCTTCGGGACCCTGGAGCTCACCTACGTGCCCGAGCCGGGCACGGCGCTGCTGCTCGGCTGGGGCGCGATCTGCCTGGGCCTCGCGGGCCGGCGCCGCCAGCGGGCCTGAGCTCAGGGCAATACGGCGCGCAGCACGCGGAGCACGTTGCCGCCGAGGATCCGGCGCACCGTGTCCGGCGCCAGACCCGCGTCGAGCATCGCCTGGGTGAGGGAGGGCAGGGCGCTCGCGTCGAAGTGGGCGCGCACGGCGCCGTCGAAGTCCGAGCCCAGGCCGACGTGGGCGTCGCCCACCAGGTCGATCACGTGGCGCATGGCCCGGACCGTGTCGCGCGCCCGGGTTCCGCACACCGCCGTGTCCCAGAGCCCGATCCCGACGCCGCCGCCGTTCTCGGCGATCGCCCGGAGGTGGCGGTCGGTCAGGTTGTGGAGCTGGTCGCAGGTGCCGGCGACTCCCGTGTGGGAGAAGACGACCGGCCGGCGCGCGGCGGCGAGCACGTCCTCGATGGTGGCGTGGGAGGCGTGCGCCAGGTCGACCACGATCCCGCGGCGCTCGAGCTCGGCGAGGAGCTCCCGCCCCCGGGCCGTGAGGCCGCCCTTCTCGAGCCCCTGCACCGACCCGGCGAACGCGTTGTCGAAGAAGTGCGTGAAGCTCGCCATCCGCAGCCCGTGCTCGAAGAGCACGTCGAGCTGGCTCCGGAAGTCGCCGCTCAGCACGTGGGCCCCCTCGATGGCGAGCAGGCCGCCGACCACCGGTCGACCGGCGCGTCTCGCCGCGAGCAGCGCCTCGAGGTCGTCGCGGTCGCGCACCAGCCCGAGGCGGCCGCCCGAGCCCTCCGCCATCCGCTCCAGGCGGCCGGCGTGATGGAGGACCCGCTGGTGGAGGTCGAACCAGGTCCGCGGAGGCCAGAAGTGGGTGAGCGCGATCCAGGTGACGAGGTCCGGCCGGTCGGGGTTCGTGGCCTCCTCGTTGTATCCAAGGGGCGCGCGGGTCACCAGGCTGAAGACCTGGAGGGCGACGCCGCCTTCGAGCAGGCGCGGCACGTCGACGTGGCCCGCGTCCGAGCGCTCGAGCAGGTCCCGCCCGAACAGGAGCGGGTCGGCGTGCAGGTCGATCACCGGAGTGTCGCGATGCAGGGCCAGGGCGGCCTCGCCCACCGCTCCCGGCCCCTCCGACGAGACGGGGTTGAGGACGTCTCCGATGCGGTGGGAGACGAGGATCGCGAGCACCCCGCAGACGAGCCCGGGTAGCCCGGCGAGGACGAGCGGCCGACCGCGCGCACGGGTCCACGCGTAGACGAGGACCGTGACCGCCAGGACGGCGGCCGGGACGAGCACCAGCAGGCCGTTCAGCAGCGCCGGCGACACGTCCCCGGACTCCTGGCGATCCCGGCCAGCGCGGCTCGCAGCCGCGCAGCCTCACCCGCGATCGCTCCGCGTCCCGGCCTCCGCGACGAGCTCGTCCAGGCGGTCGGCGGGGGGTCCGCCGGAGATCAGCGTGTTGCCCGGGATCTGATCGGGGCGGCGCCCGATCGCGACCTCCGGCGGCAGCGTGTCGGGCAGACCGTCCACCATGTCGGGGTGCGAGTAGTAGCCGAGCGCGTAGTTGCCCATGGTGTAGCCGAGCAGGTCGGTGAGGGCGGGGTCGAGGTCCTTCGCGATGCGCGGCGGACACGAGAGGAACTGGTTCTCCTCCTGGCGCAGCCAGCCCAGGCAGTAGGTGACGTTCAGGCCGATGCGCGCCGCGTCCGAGCGGTTCGCACCGCCGCCGTGGATCACCGTCCCGCCGTAGCAGAGCACCGAGCCGCGGCTCATCACGGCCTGGATGCTCTCGTCCGGCGACTTCGGGTTGCGCTCCAGCGGCCAGTCGTGGCTGCCCGGGATCACGTGGGTGGCGCCGTTGCTCTCCGTGAAGTCGGTGAGGGCCCAGATTGTGTTGAACTGCGGCTCGATGGGCTTGGGGATGTAGCCGCCCCAGGCGAGCCGGTCGCGGTGCAGGATCTGCGCGGTCTGGCCCGGGAGGATGTCGATCGTCTGGGTGAGGTGGAGCTGGATGCGCTCGCACCACGGGCCCAGGAACTCGTTCGCCGCCGCGAGCACCAGCGGGTGCGTGACGAGGGGGCGCACCTCCGCGCAGCGCGCCACGAGGGCCCCGGTGCGCTTGGTGTGGCGGCCGGTGAAGTCGTCGGCGCCGGTCTGGGAGCGCTCGATCCAGGGGGCGAGATCCGCGTCGAGACGGGCGAGCTCTGCCGCGGAGAGGACGTCGCGGACGATGCAGGCGCCGTCCCGCTGGAGGGCGCCTGCGATCTCGCTGGCCTTGCAGTCCGGGGCGAGGGTCTGGAGGCTCATGGGGTCTCCTTGGCTCCCGGAAGCATGCCGCCGCCCCGGCGGATCCGCCATTCGCGGTTGCCTCCCACGGAGGGGACGCTCCATAATCGCGTCGGAGGGCCCCCATGCGACGCGTCACCGCTTTCCCGTGCCTGCTCGTGCTCCTGCTCGGCGCCCCGGCCGACGCCATCCCCTTCACCGGCCGCCTCGACGTCGTGCTGGGCGGCGCGCCGGCGGTGTCGATCACGGGCTCGGGGGAGGGCGTCTCGACCCCGACCTCGGTGAGCATCACCTCGGGCGGCATCACCGGGACCCGCATCGTGCCCCTCACCTCCTTCCCCTCCATCTTCCCACTGGTGGAGGTGCGGCTCGAGGGAGCCGGGCTCGGGGCCGCGAGCTTCTCCGCGGGCGCCGGTCCCCAGGGAGGCTTCGGCGGCGACGCCGCCCTCGGCGGGGTGGCGCGGATCGGCCTGTTCGGCCCGCCCGCCTTCGCGTTCCTGACCGTGCCGCTCGGCGTGGCCGGCGTGGAGGGCGCCCTCACCGCGGTGAGCAGCCCCCTCGGCGTGGAGATCACCGCGGCGGGAGGCGGCTGGACCACCGGCGCGGCCCTCGTCCCCGGCTTCACCAGCACCGCGCTGGCGGGGACCGACCTGCGCACCCCCGACGGCCTCGGCACCCTCGTGCTGGTGTCGCCCACCGTCGCACGGACCAACGTCGCCGGGTCTGAGACCGTCCCGGTCTACGCCCGGCTCTCCCTCGACTTCGGCTCGTCGCCGGCTCCGCCGGACCCCGGCGAGGTCGACCCGCCGGAGGTCGTGGATCCCGGGGTCGTAGTCGACGACGTCCCCGTGGTGATCGATGCCGGCGACGGTCGCGTGTACACCAGCTCGGGCGGCGTGACCGCCGTGCCCGAGCCCGGTGCGCTGCTGCTGTTCGGGGCTGGCTGGCTGGCGCTGGCGGCGGGGCTTCGACGCCACCGCCGCTGATCCACCGCCCACACCTGCGGCGACGTCGCTGACCGGCGACGGTCGTTTCTCCTCATCCCCGCCACCGGGCTTCCGATCAGGGAGTCGGGCTCGAGGCCCGCCATCCCGGGGGAGCGGTTGAGCACGCGGGGCATCAGCGGATCCGTGAGGGGGCACCTCGCCGGCCTCGCCCCGAAGCCGGGCTCCTACTCCCGGGAGGTGGCCGGGTCCCTCGCCACGGACGTCGCCATCGTCGTGCTGACGACGATCTCGACGATCCTCCTCGCGAACCTGCTGGGTCCGACGGGGCGCGGGGAGCTGGCCTCGGCCCGGGTCTATCCGCTGATCGTCGGCCTGTTCGGCACGCTCGGCCTGTTCGAGGCCGTGATCTACTTCGGTGGCCGGGAGCCCGACCGGGTCGGTCGCTACGCCACCTCCGCGGCGGCCGGGATCGTGCTGGCGGGCGTGCCCATCGTGCTCGTCGCGGCCCTCGCCATGCCGTGGCTCCTGCACGCCCAGTCCCCGGAGGTGGTTCGCAGCGCCCAGCTCTACCTCGGGCTGCTCTTCGTCCACGCCGTCCACGGGGTGCCCGTCCACGTCGCCCGCGCACTGCATCGCATCGATCTCTGGAACCGGCTGCGCCTGGCCGCGCCGCTGCTCTGGCTCGGGATCGCCGTCGGCAGCAGCCTGACCGGAGCCGACGACCCCCACGCGATCCTGCGCCTCCACCTGGCGTCCCTGGCGGTCCTCTCGCTGCTCCTGTGGCTCGCCGTCCGCCCGCAGCTGCGCGGAGCGTGGCGCCCCGAGCCGCGGCGCTGGAGGCCCATGCTGCGCTACGGGGTGCCGGTGGCGCTCGGCACGGGGCCCCACTTCCTGGGCGAGCGGCTCGACCAGCTCTTCCTGGCGGGCCTGCTGCCGGCCCGCGAGCTCGGCATCTACACCGTCGCGGTCGCGTGGTCGGCCCTGGCGCTGCTTCCCGCGGTCGCGATGCGCAGCGTCGCGTTCTCGCGGATCGTCCGGATCCAGGAGCGCGAGGACAAGCTGGCGTTCATCCGCCGCGGCACCCTGGCGGCCGCGGGAGTCGGAGCCGCGACCACGCTGGTGCTGGCCGCGGCCGCGGAGGTCGTGATCCCGCTCGTGTTCGACGCCCGCTTCGCACCGGCCATCGCGCTGTCGCGCGTCCTGCTGCTCGGCGCGCTCGTGCGCGGCGTCGCCGACCTCCTCCAGGTGGGCCTCCAGGCGATGGGGCGGCCGACGGCCGTGATGGGGTCCGAGTGGCTCGGCCTCGCCGCGCTGGCCCTGGGCGCCTTCGCGCTGGTTCCGCTCCACGGGGCGACCGGCGCCGCCGCCGCCGTGGTCCTCGCGCGCCTCGTCGCCCTGGGCGCCACGGTGGGGCTCGCCCACCGGGCGCTGCCCGGGCTCATCGGGCGGCCCTGACGCTCGTCGAGTCGCCGGGCCGTGGGCTTCCGCCCTCACCGGGCCCGGGCGCGGAGCGCCTCGGGAACCCGCAGCCGACGACTAGAAGTCGCCGCAACCTCAAGCCCGCCAAGGGTTCGTCCGAAATCGAGCCCATGCGGGAGATCCCTCTCGACGCGCGCATCTACGTGGCCGGCCATCGGGGCCTGGTCGGCTCGGCGCTGGTGCGCCGGCTGCGCCGCGAGGGCTTCACGCGGCTGCTCACCGCCACCCGGGCCGAGCTCGACCTGCGCCGGCCTGCGGACGTCGAGCGCTGGTTCGCGCGGGAGCGGCCCGAGTACGTGCTCGTGGCCGCGGGGACGGTGGGCGGCATCCAGGCCAACGCGAGCCGCCCGGCCGAGTTCCTCCACGACAACCTCGCGATCCACTCGAGCGTGCTGCACGCGGCCTTCCTGCACCCGGTCGAGCGCCTGCTCTACTTCGGCAGCTCGTGCATCTACCCGCGCGAGTGCCCGCAGCCCATCCGCGAGGAGTCCCTGCTGACCGGGCCCCTCGAGCCCACCAACGCCCCCTACGCCGTCGCGAAGATCGCCGGCGTGACGCTCTGCCGCGCCTACCGCGAGCAGTACGGCTGCGACTTCGTGGCCGTCATGCCGACGAACCTCTACGGCCCGAACGACGACTTCGATCCCGAGAGCGCTCACGTGCTCCCCGCGCTGATGCACCGGCTCCACCGGGCACGGCGCAGCGGCCGGCGCCGGGTGGCGGTCTGGGGAACGGGGACGCCGCGGCGGGAGCTGATGCACGTCGACGACCTCGCCGACGCCTCCCTCTTCCTGATGCGCCACTACGAAGGCGCCTCCCACGTGAACGTCGGCACCGGGGAGGACCTGAGCATCCGGGAGCTCGCCGAGCGGGTCCGGGACTGCGTGGCGCCGGAGGTGGAGCTCGCGTTCGACGCCACGAAGCCCGACGGGGCCCCGCGCAAGCTCCTCGACGTCTCGCTGCTGCGGGGTCTCGGCTGGCGCGCGCGGATCGGGCTCACCGAGGGCATCGCGTCCACCTACGCCTGGTACCTCGCCCACGAGGGCTCGAGCCGAAGGCGTGTTGCCACGGCCTCCGCCGCGCGGGGCGGCGTGCTCCAGGGGGCTGCGTGATGGAGCGACGGCTGTGCATCGGGGGCGTTCCGATCCGCCTGCGCTGCCCCGAGGCGGCGTTCTTCGCGCACGCCGACTCCCGCTACCGGAACTTCTACGTCGACGAGGACCCGGCGGCGCGGGCGGAGGCCGCGGAGCCGGAGGAGCTCGTCGAGATCGACGTGCGTCGCGAGCTCGTCGCGGGCGGGGGGGAGGCGCGCGTCGTCGAGGAGGACGGCTCGGTTCGCCTGGTGCGCGGACGCGCCACCGCGAGCTGGCAGCCGGCGCTTCGCCGCGCGCGCGCCGTCCAGGCCCCCGAGGACCGCGAGGCCGCCTGCGACTCCCTGCTGCGCGTGCTCCTCGCCCACCGCCTTCCCGAGCGGGGCGGGCTCCTCGTCCACTCCGCGGCCCTGGTGCGCGCGGGCCGGGGCCACCTGTTCGTGGGCCGGTCCCGCGCCGGCAAGTCCACGGTGGCGCGTCTCTCGAGGCACACCTGCACCGTGCTGGCCGACGACCTCACCATCGTCCAGCGCACCGATGCCGGTCCGCGGCTCCACGGGACGCCCTTCTACGGCAAGTCCGTGGTGCACGGGACGGACGGCGGGGCCCCGCTGGTCGCCATCCACCTGCTCCGCCAGGCCGAGCGCGACGAGCGGGTCCGGCTCGAGGCGCGCGAGGCGCTGCCGAGGCTCCTGCGCTCGGTCGTCCACAACCGCCGCAGCCGGGCCGCGACCGAGCGCGTCCTGCAGCTCGCCGCGGAGCTGGTCGCGGCGGCTCCCTGCTTCGAGCTCCGCTTCCGCCGGAGCGCCGACTTCTGGAGGTGCATCGATGCCTGACCCGGTTCCGGTCCAGAACGAGAAGATCGCCTGGCGAAACGTGGCCGGCGCGGCCGTGCTGGTGAGCCCCGACGAGTCGCGGCTCTACTGGCTCAACGCCACGGCGACGCGCATCTGGGAGCTGGCCGACGGCAGCCGGCCCGTCTCCGCCATCGCGGACGTCCTGCACCGCGAGTTCGACGTGGATGCGGGCACCTGCCGCGCCGACACCGAGCGGCTGGTGCGCGCCTTCGAGCGCAAGTCGCTGCTGCGAGTCGAGGGATGAGCGAGCTCGGGGCCCGGCTCTGGAAGAGGGCGGATGCGCACTGCATCCCGCTGCGGGCCGCGATCGAGATCACGCTGCGCTGCAACCTGCGCTGCGTCCACTGCTACAACTTCGACCGCGAGCGTCCGCGGCCCCCGGTGCCGCCCGAGGCCGAGCTGAGCGACGACGAGATCCTCGACGCCATCGACCAGCTCGCCGAGGCCGGCTGCCTCTACCTCGCCTTCACCGGGGGCGAGGCGCTGCTCCACCCGAGCCTGCCCGCGTTCCTGGAGCGGGCGCGGGAGCGTCGCTTCGTCGTCCGCATCAAGACCAATGGCATGCTGCTGACCCCGCCGCGGGTGCGTGCCCTCGCCGAGGCGCGGGTCTCCGCCGTGGACGTGAGCGTCTACGGGGCCCGGGCCGCCACCCACGACGCCGTGACCGCGCGCCCCGGGTCCTTCGAGCGGACGGTGCGCGGGCTCCGCCATGCGCGGGCGGCCGGGATCGCGTTGAAGGTGAACGCCTGCCTCGTCCAGGAGAACGTCGGCGAGGTCGCGGGCATGCGCGCCCTCGCCGCGGAGCTGGGCGCGGGCTTCGCGCTCAATCCGTTCCTCTCGGCCCGCTACGACGGGACGCGCAGCTCGCTGCTGAAGCGCGTCGACCGCCAGGCGCTGCTCGACCTCTATCGGGGACCGCTGGCGGACGTCGTCGCCGAGGGCGGCTACGTGCCCGAGCGCTCCGCCCGGTGCGCCTGCGCGCGCACCAACTGCGGCATCTCGGCGACGGGCGAGGTGTACCCGTGCATCGGCGCCCCCGTGCCCTGCGGAAACCTGCGCGAGCGGTCCTTCGCGGAGATCTGGGAGAGCTCGCCCGCGATGAGGCGCATCCGCGGCCTGCGGCTCGACGACCTGCCCGACTGCCGCGGCTGCGCGGACCGGCCGTTCTGCAAGCGCAGCACGGGAACCGTCTACACCAACACCGGGGACGTCACGGCCTCGGAGCCCTTCTTCTGCATGGAGGCCGCGGTGACCCGAGAGGTCCACCCGCAAGGAGCGAAGCATGAGCGAGCCTGAGGAGCGCAAGCCCTACGTGGCGCCCGACTGGGAGGAAGAGGAGGTGTTCGAGGTGGCGGCGAGCATCACCTGCGTCCAGTTCGACCAGACGTGCGACCCCGGACCCATCCAGTCCTGACGCCTCCTCGAGCCCTGGAGCTCCGCGTGCGCGGCTTCAGCATGTTCCCCGTGCTGAGGCCGGGAGACCGCGTGCACGTGGTCCCCGACGCGGAGCCGCGCCCGGGCGACGTCCTGGTGGTGCGCGGGAGGGCGGGCCTCGTCGTCCACCGCCTGGTGGCGCTGCACGGGTCCGACGAGCTCGTGCTCCGGGGCGACTCCTGGACGACGGCCGACGCCCCGGTGCGCCGCTCGCAGGTGGTGGGCCGGGTGGCACGGGTCGAGCGGCGCGGCCGCGTGCGAGCCATCGACGGCCTCCGCTCCCGGGCGCTGGGTGCCCTGCGCCCGCTCGTGGCCCGGGCCGCCGGGGCCGCCCGGCGCCGGCGCCAGCGCGCCGCACCCAGCCGGGCGCGTCTCGCTCCCTTCCGGGAGCGGCGCGCCTACGCGGCGAACCTGCAGCGGAACCTCCTGCTGCATCGGGAGCTGCTGCGCCTGCTCGCCCGCTTCGAGGCCGCCGGGGTTCCGGTGATCCCCCTCAAGGGCACCCTGCTCTCGCTCCGCCTCCACGACGACCTCGGCCTGCGGGTGATCTCGGACCTCGACCTGCTGGTGCGCCCGGCGGACCTGGAGCGCGGGCGGGAGGTGCTCGAGGCCTGCGGGTACCGGGCGGAGCCCGACCTGGGCCGCTACGACGTGGGCTTCCACCGCGAGTCGTCCCAGCGTCCCCGCCTTCGGGTCGAGCTGCACCGCTCCCTCGGCTACCTGGCGGGGCGCGGGCTGGCCCTTCCCGACGCCGTCTGGGAGCGCGCCAGCGCCTGCCGCGAGGAGGGGGTCGGCTTCTGGCGCATGCAGCCGGGCGACGAGCTCCTCGCCCTCGCCCTCAACCTGGTGAAGCACCGCTTCGCCGACGCGCTCCTGCCCCTCGACCTGAGCGTCGCCGCGTCGCGCTGGCAGGACGCGATCGACTGGGATGCGCTCGCGGAGCGGGCGCGCCGCCTCGGGCTCCACCAGCACGTCGCCGCGGCCCTGGCCTTCGCGCGGCGCGGCGAGGGCCCCGCGCTCCCGGAGGAGGCCCGGCGCTGCTTCCCCCTCTCACCCTGGAGGCGGCGCTGGCTCGAAGGGGTGGAGTGGGGCGGCTGGCTGCCGCTGCGGGGCCATGGGCAGCTGCTGCTCCACCTGCTCCTGCTCGCCGAGGGGGGGCGCGACCGCGCGGCGCACCTCGCCGCCGCGGCACGGGTGGGCCTGCGGATCGCGCGGCAGCGGCTGGCCCCGGGGCGGCCGGCGTGACGGCCCTCCGCCTGCGCCTCGCGGTCGCGACGCTGCTGCGCACGGCGCTCTCCATCCTGGCCGTCGTCCTGGTCCGGAACCTGCTCACCGGCCCGGGGGACGACGCGCTCGTCCTCGTCGGTTGGGCGGGGCTGCTGCTCGCCGCGCAGCTCGGAGCGAGCCTCGCCGGCTACGACCAGGAGCTGTCCCAGCAGCGCCTCGCCGCGCGCATCGAGCTCGGCATCCTCGGTCGCCTGCTCGAGCGCCTGAACGGGCTCCCGGTGCCGCGCCTCGAGGCCGGCAGCCGCGGCGACCTGGTGCAGACCCTGCGCGACGACGTCGCCCAGGTGCGGGCGGCGCGGGCCGCACGGGCGGCCCTGGCGCTCGACGGCGTCCTCGTGCTCGGCCTCACGAGCGTGGCGCTCTGGCTGAGCCCCGCCCTGACGGGGATCGCGCTGCCGCTGCTCGCGCTGGCCGGCTTCCCGGTCGCCTGGGCGGCGCGGCGCGCGCCGCAGGGCTCGCGCAGCGTGCGCGAGCGCGCCGTGGGACTCCTCGACGGGCTCCTCGAGCGGCTCCACGGGGCGCGACCGCTGCGCCTGCTGCGCGGCGAGGCGGCGGCGGGAGAGCGGGTGATCGCCTCCGCTCGCGCGTACTTCGAGGAGCTGCTCGGACTGGTCCGGGTCCGCGCGCGGGGCCGGCTCGGTCTCGACGCAGCCGCCGGCGCGAGCCTCGTGGCCGTGGTGATCGGGGGGGCTCTCCGGGTGCGCTCCGGTGCCCTGGCCTGGTCCGAGCTCCTCGCGTTCCTGGTCGCGCTGCGCGCCCTCCACGCCCCACTGCACGCCATGGCATCGAACGCGCTCCTCGTGCTTCGCCACGCCGCCGCCGAGCGGCGCGTGGCCGCGCTGCTGGCCGAGCCCGGCCTGCCCGCGCCGCGCGAGGCGGTCGCCGTCGCCGAGCGGCCCGCCCGCCTGACCTGCGAGGGCGTGGGCCACGCCTACGGCGAGGCACCGGTCCTCGCAGGCGTCGCCTTCGAGCTCCGAAGCGGCGAGACCCTCGGCGTGGTGGGTCCGTCGGGCGCCGGCAAGTCGACGCTCCTGGGCCTCCTCGCCCGGCTCGACGACCCCCGGCACGGAGCGGTCCGCCTCGACGGGGTCGACCTGCGCCGGCTGGCTCCCGACGAGCTGCGCCGGCGCGTGTCCCTGGTCACCCAGGATCCCTTCGTGTTCGCGGCGAGCGTCCGGGACAACGTCGCCTGCGGTCGCCCCGGCGCGAGCGACGCCGAGGTCGAGCGGGTCTGTCGCAGCACCGGGCTCCACGACGAGGTCACCCGGCTGCCCGACGGCTACGCGACCCGCCTCGGTGCCGGCGGGCACGGGCTCTCCCGCGGCCAGGCCCAGCGGCTCGCACTGGCGCGGGCGCTGCTCGCCGAGGCGCCGATCCTGCTGCTCGACGAGGCGACGGCCAGCCTCGACGCGGGGGCCGAGGCGCGCCTGCACGAGGCCCTCGCCGCGAGCGGCTCCGCGATGCGCGTCATCGTGACCCATCGCCTGCCGGCGCTGCGGCAGGCGGACCGGATCCTGGTGCTCGAAGCGGGCCGCGTCGTGGCCTGTGCGCCCCACGCGCGGCTGCTTCGGGAGTGCCCGCTCTACCGGCGGATGTGGCGAGCCCGTCCCGGATCAAGCGCGCCCAGCGCGCCGTCGCGAGCTCCCGTGCGTGCCGGGACTCGAAGCGCTCGCGTGCCCGGCGCCCCCGCGCCTCGTTGAGGGCGGTCTCGCGGGCGGCCCGGCGGATCGCGGCGGCGATCTCCCGGGCGTCGTCCCGCACGGCGAAGCCCAGCCGCTCGCGCACCACCTCGTCGCGCATCTCGGTCCCGGCGCCACCGACCAGCAGCACGGGCCTTCCCGCTGCCAGCGCCGCGGCGTACTTGCAGGGCACGAGGAGACCCGCGAGCTCGTCGCGCAGGGTGACGACGTGCAGGTCGGCGGCCGCATACAGCGCGGCGAGCCGCTCCCGGGGCTGGTAGGGCAGGAAGCGCACGTTGGGCAGGCCCTCGGCCTCCCGGACCAGCTCGGCCCGTCGGGGCCCGTCGCCGACGAGGAGGAACCGGGTGTCGTCCCCCTGCCGGGCGAGGTCGCGCGCCGCCGCCAGGAGCCCGTCGAAGCGGTGGGCGAGGCCGAAGTTCCCCGAGTAGAGGACGACGAGCTCCTTCCCGAGGCCGTGCCGTCTTCGCCAGTCCCGGCCGGCCTCGGGGTCGGGACGGATCCGCTCGCCGTCGGCCCAGTTCGGGATCACCCGGACCGGCCGGCCGGAGGCCGCCTCGAGTCGCCGGCGCATCGCCGCGTCGAGGGTCACCACGTCGTGGGCGGCGCGCAGCAGCCATCGCGACGCGAGGCGGAGCGCGCGCTCGATCCCCGAGCCCCGCCGCAGCAGCCCGAGCGCCGTGGCGACGTCGGGGTGGACGTCCTCGACCTTGCAGATCACGCGGGCTCCGCGCAGGCGCGCCGCGAGGCCGACGAGGCCGGCGAAGGGCGGCGTCGAGAGGCAGACCACCAGGTCGCGCCGCGGTCCCAGCAGGACGGCGAGGGTCGCCGCCGCCAGGAAGGAGAGGGAGTCGGCCAGGCGGCGGAGCGCCGAGCCCCGGCCGAAGCTCGTGCAGGGCAGGCGCCGGATCCGGATGCCGCCCCGGATCTCGCGCGCAGGGGGCGGAGGGCCGGGGCGCGCGTAGCTCCCGCGCCCGGCGAGGGCCGTCACCTCGAAGCCCGCCTCCACCAGGTCCTCGGCCAGGTCCGTGAGCAGCTGGGCGGTGGCCGCCATGTCGGGCCAGAAGTACGCGTTGACGAGCGTGATCTTCATGGCACCCCGCGTCTCGGAGGATCCCCGAGGCGGCTTGAGATTCCGCCGGTCTGGGTGCCGGAGCTGCGCACGCCCTGCCGGTGAAGCTCACCTAAATGATTGAAATCATTGAGGTTTTGTCTTGCCCGCGGGCCTCGGCCCGGTGTAGAAGGGAGGCCCGGCATTCCCGCCGGAGTGGGACCAGCACGAGCGGAGCAGCGGTTCATGCGGAAGTTCAGCGAGTTCGCACTGTGTCTCGTCCTGCTGGCCGGCCTGGCGCCTCCCGCCGCCGCGCAGAACCTGGATCTCGACGAGCTCGCCGCGGCCCTGGCGCTCCCCATCGTGACCGGTGGCCAGGCCGGGAACCCGATCAAGAACACGACGGGCGACGTCGTGATCCCGAACCCCACCGCCATCACCCTCGCGACCGTGACCAACGCCCGCACCAGCCCGCTGCTGCTGCGGGTCGACGCGATCAGCGGCGACCCCGCGACGCCCCTCGTCGGCGGCGACACCTGGCAGTCCGACTCCTTCGACTGCCTGCTGACCGGGCGCGAGACCACCACCTTCCTGATCGTCCCGGCCGGCGCGGGCTCCATCATCTACGTCGAGTGCTCGACGCCCTTCGCCACCGACGGTCCCTTCGCGGACAACCGCATCATCGGCGCCAAGGCGGCCAACGGCATCCTCTGGGTGGCGGCCGCGGACCCGTCCTCGGGCGCGTCGATCTCCCAGGACGTGATGTTCGGCGACGCCGTCGTGGTCGACGTGGTGGGAGGCCAGGCCTACAGCTTCGGCGCGGTCCCGTTCCAGGCCGGGCAGGGGGCCAACGACGGCAACAAGATCTATCGCTTCGACGGGAACGAGTACGCCCGCTGGCCGAACGTCCTCGCCACCAACTTCATCGCGCCCTCGGCGACGGCCCAGCAGGCCGGCGTCCGGGCGGAGCTCATCCTCTTCACCCTCGACGGGACGGCGGGCAACCCGACGGTGCCGCGGGTCGCGGTGGGCGGGCTCGCCTTCGACGACGACGAGAACTCCTTCGACTTCCAGCACGAGTTCGACTGCTTCGACATCGTGGCCCTCGACGACATCAGCCTGAACTTCCGGCAGGCCTTCCTGGGCAGCATCTCGGGCCACCTCCAGCTCGTCCCCCAGCCCGTGGGCACCGGCAACGACGTCCACGACGCCGCCTACGGGGACGGCAACGACAGCCGGCGGCGCCCGGTCCACGGCTGGCTCGTCCAGAGCCTGACGCCGGGCGGAGCCGCGGTGCTGCCGGGCCAGCCCCACGCGGGCCAGCCCAACGCCTTCGTCTCGCCCGACGCGGCGGCCTGGGGTCGCCCGCTGGTCCAGGGACGCGCCGCGATCCTGCCGTTCCTGAACGACGAGGATCCGACGCTCGACGTGGATCCGCTGCTCTAGCGCGGTCGCCCGCGCGCGCGCTGCGCGGGCCCTGCCGCCTCCCGCGCGACACGCCCCCGCCCCCCGCGGCCACCTACGATGGGGGTTCCGGGGATTGGGACGACGGGCCAGGCAGCACGGGAGGCCTCGCGTGGCAGCGGGCGGCACGCCGCTCCGGCTGCGCGCCGTGGCGCTCCTCCTGCTGCTGGCGATCGGCGGGCTCGGCGTCGGGGCGCGGATCGCGCCGGCCTGGAGCCACGTCCACCCCGCCGGCGGTGAGCCGAGGCTGCTCGGAGTCGACTCCTACTTCCACCTGCGTCACGCCTCCCACGCGGCCCGGCACTTTCCCCACCTGAAGCGTTGGGACGCGGCCGTGAGCTTCCCCCGCGGCGAGCGCACCAACGCGGCGGGACTGTTCGACCTCGCGCTCGCGAGTGCCGGCCTCGCCCTCGGGGCGGGCCAGGCCTCCCTCGAGACGCTGCTCCGCGTGCTCGCCTGGGCACCCCTCGCCCTCTTCGTCGTCGTGCTGGCGTCGCTCCACGCGCTCGGCCGCACGCTGGGAGGGCGCGGCTACGCCCTGCTCGCCTGCGGCCTCTTCGTCCTCTACCCCGGCCACTCCCTCGGGCGGACGCTGCTCGGCTTCGCGGACCACCACGCCGCCGAGATGGCGCTCTCGCTGCTGTGCGCCCTCGCCGTGCACGACGTCGTGGCGCGCCAGCGAACCTCCCCACCGGCTCCGGCCTGGCGGCCGGCCTTCGTCGGTGCCGCGCCCCTCGCCCTCTTCCTGTTCACCTGGCCCGGTGCGCCCCTCTACCTGGCCATCACGGCTCTCGCGCTGCTGCTGCCCGCGAGCTGGGAGCTGGCGCGGGGCGGAGCGATCGACGCCTTCGCGGCGGCGGCCTTCCGCATCGGGACCGCGCTGGCCCTGTGGGTCGCCGGCGTCGCGCTCTGCCTTCCGGACCTGGTGCTGAACGAGAGCCTCCTCGCCCCCCTCCTCGTCGCCATCGCCGGGCTCGCGCTCGGACTGCCCGCCTACCTCCGGGCCTGCGCGGCGGGGGCCCGCCGGGGCGTGGCGCCGGCCGGGTGCGCGGCGGGCGGACTCCTCGGGCTCGCCCTGGCGGGCCTCGCCGCGGCGGCGCGGTCGCCCGAGGCGGCGCAGCTCTCGGGCCTCGTCCTCGGCACGAAGTCCTCCCTCGTGGACGAGCAGCGCCGCGTCGATCTCGCCGAGTTCCTCTTCACGCTCGGTCCCCCCGGCCTGCTCGCCCTCGCCGCCCTCCCGCTCGGGCTCGCGGCCGCCTGGCGCCGCCGGGACGCGGCCCGGACGCTGCCGATCCTCGTGTTCGGAGCGCTCGTGCTCGCGCTCTGGTGGCGCACCCACGACTACGAGTACGTGGTTCCCGCCTTCGCCGCACTGCTGGCGACCTTCTCGGTCTCCGAGCTCGCTCGTCTCGGGCCCGCGGCGCGTCGGCCGCGGCTCGCTGCGGCCGCGCTGGCCCTCGTCCTCGTCCTGCCCGTGTGGCCGCTCGGGATGGTGAAGCGGCCCTGGCACGGCCGGGGCGAGGTCGCCCACCTCGTCGAGCTGAACCCGGGCTGGGAGCAGGCGTTGAAATTCCTGCGCGAAGGCACGCCGGAGCCCCCGCTCCCGGTGGGCGAGCGCGTGCCGGCCTGGGAAGCCGGCGACCTCGCCCACCCGCCGGGCTCCTGGGGGGTGCTCTCCGCCTGGGAGTTCGGGAATCTCGTGGCCGCGCTGGGCCAGCGTCCGGCGGTCCGCGCCGGCGGCTTCGGGGACGGCTCCTTCGCCTTCTACCTCGCCGAGGACGAGCGCAGCTCCCGGGAGCGGCTGTGTCCCGACTGCGGCCCGACCGAGCGGGTGCGCTACGTGGTCACCGACGCGCGCAGCCTCGGCGACTTCTTCGCCGGCAAGGTCCTGCACCACGAGGGCTCCCTCGCGCGCTTCACCGGGTCGGGAGGCTCGGTCCGCCACGCCGGACGCGAGCTCGCGCTCGCCACCCTCGGGCCCGCCTACGAGCGGACCATGGCGTTCCGTCTGCACCTCGGCGACGGGGACGGGCTCGCCCACTACCGGCTCGTCTACGAGAGCCCGCACCAGAGCTGGCTCGCCTACGTCGGGATCCCGGGCGAAGACGGGCTCCAGGTGCGCCGCAGGGCGCTGCCCGTGGACTCGCCCGACCACGCCGCGCTGTACGCGAGCTGGCTGGGCACCGGCGTTCCGACCTCGACCCCGCTGGGCTGGGTCTACGACGGGGCCCTGGCGTCCTCGGTCAAGGTGTTCGAGGTGGTCCCGGGCGGGGTGCTCGCGGGTGCGCCGGGCAGCGCGGCGCCCGGCGCGGAGGTGGAGGCGACCCTGGTGCTGCGCTCCCGGACCACGGGTCGCGAGCTGCGCTACGCGCGCCGGGCTCGCGCCGGGGCGGACGGCAGCTTCGAGCTGGTCGTCCCCTACCCGACCACGCCGACCGGCACCCTCGAGCCGCAGGGGCCCTACCGGGTCGCCACGGGTGCGGCGGGCCCGGTCTACCACGTGGACGTCGCTGCGGCCCAGGTCGCGGCGGGCGAGCGGATCGATCTGGGGCCAAAGACCCTCGCACGCAGCTCGTCTCCGCACCCCGTCCCTTCACCGGACCCGCCGAAACTCCGATGACCCCGGGGCACCCCTCGGGCTCCCGAGGACCCCTGGAGATTCTTTGCGGATGCGGCGTGCACTCGTGCTCGGCGGAGCCGGCTTCATCGGCTCCCACCTGGCCGAGCTCCTGCTGGAGCACGGCCTCGAGGTCGTCGTGCTGGACGACTTCTCCACCGGCCACGCCTCGAACCTGCCCGAGCACGGCGCGCTGCGCGTGGTCGAGGGCTCGATCGGGGACCGCGACGCGCTGAGCCGCGCCGGCGCCGGGGCCGACGTGGCCTTCCACCTCGCGGCCCACGTCGGCAACGTGGCCTCCCTGGAGCGGCCCGGGTACGACGCCGCGGTGAACGTCCTCGGCACCCTGCAGGTGATCGAGGCCTGCGCCGAGCTCGGGATCCCGCAGCTCGTGGCGACCTCGTCCTGCGCGGTCTACGGCGAGCCCCGCCGCACGCCCATCGACGAGGACCATCCCCTCGATCCCGTCTCGCCCTACGGCATCTCGAAGCTCGCCGCGGAGCGGTACTGCGTCCGGCTGGGAGCCGAGCGCGGTCTCGTGGTGGCGGCGCTGCGCTGCTTCAACGTGTACGGGCCCCGCCAGCGCCCGGGCCCCTACGCGAGCGTGGTTCCGATCTTCGTCCGCCGGGCCCTCTCGGGCGGGCCGCTCACCGTCTACGGCGACGGGCACCAGACGCGGGACTTCATCCACGTGGCCGACGTGGCCGAGGCCCACCGGCTCGCCTTCGCGCGGCGCGCGCGCGGGGTCTTCAACGTCGGAACGGGAGCGGGCACCTCGGTGGCGGCGCTCGCCGGAGTCGTGACGCGCTGCGCGGGCCGACCCCTCGAGGTGCGCCGCGAGCCGGAGCGCGCCGGCGAGGTGCGCCACGCGGTGGCGGACGTCCGCCGCCTCCGCGGCGAGCTCGGCCACGCGCCCCGTCTCGCGCTCGAGGAGGGCGTCGCCTCCTGCTTCGCCTGGGCGAGCGGCGAGCGGGGGCGGCGGGTGGTGGCGCGGTCGTGAGGGTCCTCGTCCTCTCGCAGAACTACGACCCGGAGCCCGTCGCCAAGCCCGGGGAGCTGGCGCGCTCGCTGGCGAGCCGCGGCCACCAGGTGACCGTCGTGACCGGAATGCCCAACTACCCGACCGGGCGCCTGTACCCGGGCTACGGTGGACGGCTCTTTCGCGTCACCACCGAGGAGGGCGTCCGCGTCGTGCGCCTCGCCCTGTTCCCGGACCAGAGCCGGTCCGCGCTGCGGCGCAGCGCGAGCTACCTCTCCTTCGCGTGCCTGGCCGCGTTGCTGGGGCCGCTGCTCTCCGGCCCCGTGGACGTGCTCTACGTGCGGCACCCTCCGCTCAGCATCGGGCTGGCAGCCTGGTGGATCGGCCTGCTGCGGCGCGCGCGCTTCCTGTATGCCGTGCACGACCTGTGGCCCGAGAGCGTGGTCGCCGTGGGGATGCTGCGGCGGGGCTTCTGGATCCGCGTCCTCGAGGGCCTCGAGCGCTTCGTGTATCGCCGGGCCGGGGCCGTGGGCGTGGTGTCGCCCGCCTTCGTCGACTCGCTCCTCGCGAAGGGCGTGCCCCGGGAGAAGGTCCACCTGCTGACGGACTGGGCGGACGAGGACCTGTGGTGGCCCGAGCCCGCGGACCCCGAGGTGTCGCACCGCCACGGACTGGACGGACGCTTCCACGTGGTGTTCGCCGGCAACCTGGGGCTGGCCCAGGGCCTCGACACGGTCGTGGCCGCGGCCGACCGGCTGCGGAAGGAGCGCGACGTCCGTTTCGTCCTGATCGGCGACGGAGCCGACCGCGAGCGGCTCGACGCAGAAGTGCGAAGCCGCGGCCTCGACAACGTCCGCTTCCTCGGGCGGATCCCCCCGGCCGAGGTGCGCCGCATCGCGGGGGCGTCGCAGCTGCTGCTCGTGCATCTCAAGGCGGGCTTCCTCGCCTCGGTGAGCCAGCCGAGCAAGCTCTACGCCTACCTGGCCTGCGAGCGTCCCGTCCTCGCGGCGCTCGACGGCCCCGGCTCCTCCCTGGTGGAGGAGATCGGCGCCGGCCTGGCCGTGCCGGCCGACAGCCCGCGCAAGCTCGCCGCCGCCGTGCTCCAGCTGCGCGCCACGCCCGAGGCCGAGCGCCTCGCCATGGGACGCCGCGGCCGCGAGGCCTTCCTGGCGCGCTTCTCCCGCTCGGTCGGCGTGGCGGCCCACGAGTCCGTGCTCGCCGGCCTCGCGGGACCGCTCCGCGACGACCGCGCGGCGGCCCGCTCCGAGCCGTCCCGCGACGCCGCGGGCTGAGGCCGGACCGGTGCGCGTCCTGCACGTGGTCGCGAGCCTGGACCCCCGCCAGGGGGGCGTGCCGAGGGTCGCGGCCGGCCTGGCCCGCGCCCAGGCGCACCGGGGTCACGAGGTCGACGTGCTCACCGGCGACCCGCCCGGCGGCGTCGAGGTCGGTCGCGAGCAGGGCGCGGGCCCTCGCCCGCGTCTGCTCCACGCCGGTGCTCTCGCGAGCTGGCTCGGGCGGGCCGAACGAGACCTGGCGCGTCACGTGCCGGGCTGGCCCCACGAGATCGACGTGGTGCACGTGCACGGCCTCTGGCGCCCCGGCCTCCACGCCGCGATGGCGGCCGCGCGGCGCAGCGGGCTCCCGTGTCTCCTCTCTCCACACGGCATGCTCGAGGGAGCGGCCCTTGCCCACAAGCGGGTGCGCAAGGCGCTGCTCCTCGCACTGCGCGGGCGGAGCGACCTGGGCCCGCGATCGGCGCTGCACTTCGCGAGCGAGCCCGAGCGTCGTCGCTCGCGGGCACCGAGGCCCGGACTTCCCGCCCACGTGATCCCGATCGGCGTCGACGCGCGCGAGCTCGCGGCGGGACCCGAGCCGGGGCACTTCCGCGCCCGGCTCGGCATCGGCGACGAGCCGCTCGCCGTCTTCCTGGGGCGCCTGCACGCCGCCAAGGGGCTCGACCTGCTGCTGCGCGCCTTCGCGCGCCGCGACCTGCCCGCCCACGCACGACTCGCTCTCGTCGGGCCCGCGGATCCGCCCGCGCTGGCCCGCCGCCTGCACGACCAGGCCCGGCGGCTCGGCATCCGGGACCGCGTGAGCTTCGCCGGCTTCGTGTCGGGGCGCGAGCGCGACGCGGTGCTCGCCGACGCCGATCTCCTGTGCCTGCCGAGCCGCCACGAGAGCTTCGGCTGCGTCGTCCTCGAGGCCGCCGGCCTCGGCACCCCCGCACTGGTCTCCGACCGGGTGGGGATCGCGGACGCGCTGGTCGAGGCCCGCGCGGGGGTGGCGGCTCCCTTCGAGGAGGCGGCCCTGGCCGGCGCCCTGGGCGCGCTCCTCGGCGATCCGGAGCAGCGCCGGCGTCTGGGGGCGACGGGCCGCGAGTGGGTCCGCTCCCACTTCGTCTGGGAGGCGCTGGTGCCGCGCTTCGAGGCGGCCTACCGGGCCGTCATGGGGGCCGTCATGGCGCCGCGAGCGGCGCCGGTCGCGTGCGACGGGCGCGCGAGGGCTCCTCGAGGAAGCGGTCGAGGATCGCGCCGAAGCGCGCTTCGAAGCAGCCGAACCTGAAGTGCTCGCGCCAGCGCGCCTGGCCGGCTCTTCCGAGCCGGTCGGCTCGGGCGGCATCGCCGAGCAGGGCGGCGAGGCGCGCCACCAGCGGCTCCGGTCGGCCCGGCTCGACCAGGTAGCCCGTCTCCCCGTCGCGCACGACCTCGGGCGCGGCCCCCTCGCTCGCGGCCAGGACCGGGAGGCCGTGGCGCATGGCCTCGACGTAGACGAGGCCGAAGCCCTCGGCCCGGCTCGGCATGGCGAAGGCGCGCACCCGGCCGTAGAGCGCCTCGAGCTCCGCGTCGCCCAGGAAGCCGTGCACCCGGATCCGGGACGCGACGGGGCTCGCCGCCACCCGGGCGCGCAGCTCCTCGAGCCCGGTGCCGGCCCCCACGACGTGGAGCCGCGCAGCGGGCACCGCTTCCACGACCCGGGGCCAGCACGCGACCAGCTCGTCGTGCCCCTTGTAGCCGTCGCGCTCGATGCGGCCGGCGATCACCAGCTCGGGCGGTCGCGACGCCACCGCACCGGACGTGTGCGACGGGGGCTCGTCCGACTCGGTCCCCAGCCAGCAGGTCAGCGCGTCGGAGAAGCCGCCGTGCACGCGGTCCGCGCGGTCGCGGGTGTAGCGCGTGTTGCAGACCCGGACGGTCGCGCGTCGCGCGGCGCGGATCCAGCGCGGGCGGGCGCTCTCCCAGACCTCCACGCCGTGCAGGAAGGTGAGCGACGGGAGCGCCAGGCCCGGGATCCGCGGGTGGGCCTGGGCCATGTTGCACGAGGTGTGCACGACGTGGGAGCAGTCGAAGGCGGCGCGCTGGGCCGCCAGCACGAAGCGCAGCCGCGAGCCGCGCGCGGTCGCGACGGGGATGCCGAGGTCGGTGGTGGGCTCGGCGTTGGCGAGGGTGAGTCCGCGGGCCGCGATCCCGTCCCGCGCGGCCAGCACGCGGCACACCAGCCGCATCACCCGGCCCATGCCGTCGTGGGAGGCCTCGGAAGCAAAGCCGGTGACGAGGACGCGCGGCGTCGCCATGCCCCGCCCTTCGGTGGAGCGCGCCGTCGAGCTGAGGGGACCCGCCGCGCGAGGCGCCCGTCGGCCCACGCGGGGGCACCTGGACGCCGGACGCCGTGGCCGAAGCACCTCGATGCGCAAATCGCTGCGGAGCCGCCGACGAGCGGCCGATGGGAGTCCCATGAGCGGGACGGCGCCTGGATCCCGAGCCCCCGGACCGCGCCGACCGCGCGATCGGCGGGCCCGGCTCGCACTCGTCGCCGTCGCCCTGGCGGGCGCCGTGGCGGGGCCGTGGCTCCTCGTGCACGCCCCCCCGGCGCTCCCCGCGGTGGGTCAGGGGCCCATGCTCGAGGTGACGGAGCTCGCCTCCGGTCTCTCCACGCCCTGGGACCTGGACTTCACGCCCGAGGGCGACCTGCTCTTCACCGAGCGCGACGTCGGCACGCTCTCGGTGCTGACCCGGGAGGGCGAGCTGCGCCTCGTGGGTCGCCCGCCTCGGCTCTTCGTGCCCGGGAACTCCGGGCTGATGAGCGTCGTGGTGGATCCCGACTTCGCGAGCAACCGCCGCGTCTACCTCTGCTACGGCTCCCACCCGGTCGATCCAGCGCTCGACCCGGGCGGCGAGCCCGAGATCCGCGTGGGCGCCTTCCGGGTCGCGCCGGGCTACGCGGGCCTCGCGGCGTCCGGTCCTCCGCTCGTGCGCATCCCGCTGGGAACCGCACCCGACGGCCTCGTCCACCACGTCGGCTGTCGCGTCGAGCTCGGCGAGGACGGGCACCTCTGGATCGGCACCGGCGACGCCTCGCAGCCGGCGTACCCCCAGGACACCAAGGTGCTCGCCGGCAAGGTGTTGCGTGTCGACCGGCGCACCGGCGAGGGGGTGTCCGGCAACCCCTTCTTCGACTCGCCGGACGCGAACCGCCGGCGGGTCTACAGCTTCGGGCACCGCAACGTGCAGGGCCTGGCGTTCCAGCCCGACGGCGACGCGGTCTTCGCCGTCGAGCACGGCACCTACCGCGACGACGAGATCAACCGCCTGGTCCCCGGCGGCAACTACGGCTGGGATCCGGGGAGCGGGAAGCCCGACTCCCGGGACCCCATGACCGACCTCGCGAAGTTCCCCGACGCCGTCGAGGCGGCCTGGAGCTCGGGCGATCCCACCCTGGCGCCGGGCGGGGCGACCTTCCTCGCCGATCGCGGGCCCGTCGACTGGGGGAGCTGGCGGGGCGGGCTCGTGGTCGCGCACCTGAAGGCGCGCCACCTGCGCATCTACCGCGTGGACCGCGACGGGCGCCTCGCCGGCCACGTGAGCGCGCTGATCGACGAGCACGGGCGGCTACGCAGCGTGACCCAGGGCCCGGACGGCGCGCTGTACCTGACGACCTCGAACATCGCGAAGCGGGACAAGCTGCTGCGCGTCGCGCCCCGCGCCGGGCTTCAGGTCGCCGACGGCTCTCCGTAGGTCGCCAGCTGCCAGGCGATGGTCCGCCGGATGCCCTCCTCGAGGCCGACGGCGTTGTGGTGCTCGAGGTCCCGGACCGCCTTGCGCGCGTCGCACTGCTTCTCGACGACGTTGTGGGCATCGATGCGCCGGTACTCGACGAGCCGGTCCGACTTGCCGAGCTCGCGCAGGACCGCGTCGGAGATCTCCTTCACCGGTCGCGTCTCCTCGCTGCCGATGTTGTAGACCTCGCCGGGCTTGAAGCGCTCCGCGATGTTGGCGATGGAGCGGACCGCGTCGTCCACGAAGCACACGCTGCGACCGTGGTCGGTGTAGACGCGATAGGGGAGGTCGTGGAGGGCGCTGTAGACGAAGCGGCACACCATGCTGCGGTAGACGGAGTAGGGCTCGCCCGGTCCGTACACGTTGAACAGCCGGAAGCGGACCGTCGAGGTGCCGTGGCGCTCCGCGGAGTTCAGGATCTGCTGCTCGTTCACCCACTTGCTGATCGCGTAGTCGTTGAGCGGCCGCACCGCGGCGCGCGCGGGAAGGTCCTCGGAGAGCCGCACCGGCTGCTCGCCGTACACCTCCGAGCTGCTGGCGAACACCATCCGGAAGCCCTGCTGCTCCTGCATGCGCAGCACGTTCTTGGTCCCGACGGCGTTCGTCCTCCAGACCGCCTCGTAGTGCTCCTCGCCGTTGTGGCGACCGAACTCGCCGGCGAGGTGGTAGACGAGGTCGAAGGTGGTCTCGCCGAACAGGGCCTCGATCTCGCGCCACTCGCCGACGTCGCAGCGCCGGTAGCGGGGGTCCGGGTGGTGGACCCGGTCGCAGAGCCAGACGTCGTAGCCCCGGCGGCGAAGCTCCGCGACGAGGGGCTGGCCGATCGCCCCGAGCCCGCCGGTGACCAGGATCCTCACGCTTCCTCTCCTCCCAGCCCCTCTCCACCCAGGGGTCCGGGGCCGGCCCCGGTAGCCGGATCGGAAGTCCCGAGGAGTCTCTGAAGGACTCCGCTGGCATGAGGGGGATTCGACCCGCCAAGGGCGAGCGCGCGAACCCGGAGCAGGGCCCACCAGGCGAGGTAGAAGCCGAGCGGCCCCACGAAGTCCGTGACCAGCCAGCCGTCGATCCGGAAGCCCATCTTCATGCCGATCCAGGCACAGGGCAGGAACGCGAGATCGAGGCGGGCGAGCGCCTCCAGGGCGGGGCGGGTGAGCAGTGCGAACAGGGCGCCCAGCCAGGCGCCGACGAGCAGCACCCCGACCCAGCCGAAGCTCCAGTAGGACTCGGCGAAGACGCCGGCGCCGGTCGAGCTGCCGCCGTGCCCGAACATGAGCCGGGTGAGCTCGGCGCCCGCATCGCTGAAGCGGGGCTTGCCCGGCCAGACGGCGCGCGGCACGTAGACCCAGGGAGCTCCGGCGACGCTGGTGCCCGGTCGGCCGAGGTCGTGCTCGCGCATCACGAACGCCTGGGCGTTGGCGTAGCTGAGCCGGAACCACCAGCCCTGGTAGGAGGTGCGGTAGGCCTCCTCTACGAGCTCGCCCGTGGCCCAGCCCTCGCGCAGCGTCCGCCAGCGCTCGCCCGGTCCGGCGCCCGTGCCCGCGGTCTCCGACGCCTCGGCGGTCGCGCCGCGTGCGAGCTCGCCCCGCCCCCAGATCACGAGGGGCCAGACCGCCACGTAGACGAGGGCCACCGCGCCCGCCAGGGCGCCGAGCTCGACGACCCGCCGGCGGGCCAGGAAGACGCCGAGTGCCAGCGCGACGAAGCCGAAGAGGAGGGTGGCCTTGTTGAGGCTCAGGAGCCCGGCGACGCAGTGCAGGACCACCACCGCGGCGGCGGTCGGGATCCAGGGACCGCGCCGCACGCACGCCAGGTAGCCCAGCACCAGGATGCCGAGGGGGACGAGCTCCTGGAGCCAGAGCAGGCTGCCGCTCGGCAGGAAGTCGAGGCGACCGGCCTCGTGGGGGAGCGCGAGCCCGTGCAGGATCGGCAGCCCCACCACGAGGAAGAAGGCGCCGGTCCGGGCGATCTCGCGGAGCGGGAGGACGCGGGTCGGCGCGGCGGTGCGCGCGGGCCCGAGGGCGCGGGAGACCGCGAGGAACGCCGCCACCACGAGGAGCAGGCCCGTCGCGTCCAGCAGGCCCGTACGCCAGAGCTCGTGCGGGCCGAGCGGGAAGGGGACGCTCAGCCGCGCGAGGGTCTCGGCCGTGCCGAAGTGGTGGACGAGGGGGCCGAGGCCATGGTACGCCGCGCAGGCCGCGAGGAGCCAGGGAAGCGGGGTGAAGGCCGTGAGGGAGTCGCGGGCGACGAGTCGGAGGCCCGTGGCGACGCAGGCCGCGGTCAGCACCATCGGCCACATCCAGACCCACCGGGAGCGAAGCGTCTCGAGGCCGAAGGCCTCGATGGCGAGGAAGCCGGCGACGCCGGCGGCGAGCACGACGGCGAGCCGGCCCACGGCCGCCAGGTCGGGGCCGAGCGGCGTGGGCGCGCCCGGCGCTGCATCCCAGGTCCCGACGGGTCCCGTCGCTGCGGTGGAGCCCCTCACACACGACGTTTCGACGCGGCAGGCAGGCCACTGAAGGGCCCGGATCGGCTCGGGTGTCAGTCGGCCGCGACCCCGCCGAGCAGCCCGGCGTCGAGCAGGTGCCGGGCGAACCGCCGTGCGACGGCGTCGCTCGGGTGCCAGGTGTCCCCGGGCACCTCCTGCACGTCCACCCCCGCGGCGAGGGCCTGCTCCAACGGCGCGAGGAGATCGAAGTGCCGGATCCCGAGGGAGTCGAGCATCTCCTTCTCCAGCTCGTAGGAGCGGCGCTCGTCCGGGAGCCAGCTCTCCCGCGGCGCCAGGATCGGGAGCAGCACCACCGTGAGGGTGCGGCCGCCGGCCGCGGTGAGCTGCTGGAGCCGCGCCAGGCTCGCGCGCACCTCCACGGCGAGGGCCTCGAGGTCGTGGCGCCGGCCGGCGCGCAGCCCGAGGGCGATGCGGTAGAGGCGGCTGTGCTGGAAGAGCCACGGGCTCAGCCGGGTGACGGGCAGGTGCGGCGAGAACAGCACGATCCGGCCCTCGCTCTCGAAGGCGATGTGGGACGAGCGCAGGTCGTTGTTGTGGAGCGTGAGGATCACGTGGTCGGGATCGATGGCGGCGTTGTAGCGCTCGTAGAAGATCACCTCCTCGACGGGGCTGAAGGCCTCCACCCCCGCGTTCCAGTACTCGTGGCGCTCCTCGCCGGCCAGCTGGCGCAGCGCCTCGACGATCCGTCCACGCCGCACGACGGAGTCGCCGACGAACAGCAGCCGGGTGACGCCGGGCCGCTTGTCGATCGGGTAGGCGTTGGGCTGCGTCCCGAAGCGGCCGTAGTCCGGGGTGCCGAGTCGCGGCCGGAAGCCCATCTCGGCGTCGAGCACGAAGCCGCCGCCGTCCGCCGCGACGTTCTCCCGGTACCAGGTGTGCTCCGTCGCTGCGCCGAAGCCCCGGTAGGGATCGATCGCCCGGAGCACTCCCTCCGCGAGCAGCAGGGAGGCGAGACCGCCCAGGGTGAGGAGTGCGAGGCGCCCCACGGCGGGCACGCTAGCGGACCCCGCGTTGCGCGCAGGGCGCGGAGGTCCGAGCATCCCGCCCATGGGGGTCGGGGGAAGCGGGCCCGGCGCAGCGGGGCGCGGTGACGGGCTGGCGGGCCGGCTCTACGGCGACTACGCGCGCCACGCGGAGCCGCCGACGAGCCTCGAGGGCCTCGCGCCCCGCGCGCCCTACCTTCGCGCCCTCGTGCGCCGCCACCTGCCCGCGGATCGCGCGTCCCGCATCCTCGACCTCGGCTGCGGCCACGGCGCCCTCGTCCACTTCGCGCGGGAGGCCGGCTACGACCGGGTCCGCGGGGTCGATGCCTCGGCCGAGCAGGTGGCGGCGGCTCGCGCCCTCGGCATCGAGGGCGTCGAGCACGGCGATCTGCTCGCATCCGTCGCGGCGCTCCCCGACGCGTCCCAGGACGTCGTCGTGGCCTTCGACGTCGTCGAGCACCTCGACAGCGAGCGCCTCATCGCCCTCGTCGACCACGTGCGCCGGGTGCTCGCTCCCGGCGGGCGCTGGATCCTCCACGTCCCCAACGGCGAGTCGCCGCTGTTCGGCCGCATCCGCTACGGCGACCTCACCCACCGGCTCGCCTTCACGCGCCGATCCCTGCGCCAGCTGCTGCACGCGTCGGGCTTCGAGGGGGTGGCCTGCTTCGAGGACCGGCCCGTGGTGCACGGGCCGGCCAGTGCGGCGCGCGCCGTGCTCTGGCGGGTCATCCGCGGCCTGCTCGGCCTCTACCTCCGCGCGGAGACCGGCGAGAGCCCCCGCGACGCGGTCTTCTCCCAGAGCCTGCTCGCCGTGGCGTTCCGCGCCGCTGCGCCCGACGACCCGGCCGGGTAGCTGAGCGAGCCCTTCGGGCTCGCGTTGCGGCGGAAGCCGACCCATCCTGGGTCGGCCTCCTAGTCGGGCGCTGCCGCCCAGCGGGAGCCGATCCGGCGGTAGACCGCGTGGTTGTACCCGAGGAACGAGTTCCCGAGCTTGAGACCCAGCAGGGCGGGGATCTCCGGATCGAAGTCGTCGCGGACGAGCTCGTAGCCGGCGACCTCGGGTGCGCTTCGAAGTCGGGTTCGAGCCTGCTGCAGGACCAGCCACTCCGCGCCCGCGGCGTCGTCGGCGCGGGTTCCCGCCAGGATCCGGACCTCGGCGTGATCCTCCGTCAGGGTGTAGAGGTCGCGCGAGATCGCGACGCTGCCGCCCGCGTCGGCGAGGAGCCGGCTCAAGGCGATGCGGGCGGCCGGGTGGGACGTGGCGTGATCCGGAACGCCCGGAAGGATCAGCGCCAGCCGCAGGAAGCCGGCGCCGGTGAGCACGAAGAGCGCCACGGCGGCGGCGGCCGCCCAGCGCCGGCCGGCCGGACCCACGGATCGCGCGTCGGACGCCAGCGCCGCGACCAGTGCGGCGTAGACGAGGGGAGCGAACAGCTGCAGGTGGTAGAACCGGACGACCGCGAACGCCGCGACGACGAAGCCGAAGAGCGCGACGAAGAGCCAGAGCCCCGCCGGCGAGGCGATCCGGTCGCGATGGGCGCGAGACGCCCAGGCCGCCGCGAGGAGGCCCGCGAGGAACAGGAGGCCGTAGAGCGGCGAAGCGGGGCTCGTGAACCATCCCTCCGCGGTCCACAGCTCCGGCGGCGGCCACTCCTGCCGCAGCAGCGGCATGTCCCCGGAGTGGCCGCGCATGCCGGCCAGCCAGTCGAGGAGCGAGTAGGGGTACGGGCCGAGGACGAGGACGCCGCACAGCGATGCCGCCAGCAGACCCGCTCCGGCCAGGCGGAGGAGCGCGCCGGGCGCGCGGTGGCGCACGTGCAGGTACGCGCCCGCGAGAAGGGCCGACAGGGTCGCGCCGACCGGATGCGCGGCGCCGAGGACGCCGAGCGCGATCCCGAGCACGCACCAGTCCCAGCGCCGCGGAAGGGCCCGGAGCCCCCAGGCGCCCGCTGCCAGGATCGCGACCACCAGGGGCTCGGGCCTGCCCGTGTAGCCGATCAGGAACGAGGCGAGGCCGAGCAGGGCGCTCGCGACGAGGAGTGCCTTCCACCCCCACGAGAGACCCTTCCCGCCCGCCTGGCACGTCCAGAGCAGCGCGCCACACAGGGCGAGGGCGACACAGTTGAGGAGCGCCATCGCCCGGGCCGCGGAGGCATAGCTCGGGCCCGACGCCAGGAGGCCGACGACGACCGGATGGAGGAAACCGTGGTGCACGAAGCGGCGGCGGCCCTCCGGGTCGAAGTCCTTCCACAGGAGCGGGTTCTGCAGCTCTCCGTCGAGCGCGTAGCTCAGGCTCGCGGGAACGAAGGCGCTGGAGTCGCTGTGCAGCATCGGCCAGGCGTGCCAGCCCATGGTGATCAGGAGGGCCGAGATCGACAGCCAGGCCAGTGCGACGACGGCGAGCGTCGCGCCTCCCCGTCGGCTCGTCCCCGGGCTCATTCCGGCCCCTCCGGGCCGGCCCCGCGGCGGTCGGTGAGGGCGCTCTCCAGCATCCCGCGCATGCGCGACGCGTTGTCGTAGCCCGACTCGAGGCAGCGCCGACGCCCGGCGGCGGCGATCTCGCGCCGCTCCTCGGGGTGCCGAAGGTAGTGGCGGAGCTTGTCCAGGAGCTCGCCGTCGGAGCCGAAGAACTCGGCCTCCCGGCCCTCCTCGAACAGCCGCTGGTGCTCGTCGGTGCGCTCCGCGAGCATGAAGACCCCACAGGCGGGGATCTCGACCGAGCGCGTGGTCTGGAGGTCCCGGCTCTCGCGGCGCAGGAAGCACAGCGCGATGTCGAAGCAGCACAGGGTCCGGGCGTAGTCCCGGCTCCAGACGCCGCGCCCCTCGACGCGCAGGCCGCGGGCCTCCCGTCGGAAGCGCTCCCAGCCGGGCCCCCAGATGCGCACCGGCACCCCGGCTCGGCCGAGGGACTCGAGGGAGCGCGCGCGCTGGGCCTCGGCGTAGCCGACGAAGCCCACGGGCCCGCCCAGGGCCGCCCGCTCCTCGGGCGTCACCCGCACCGGACGATGGGTCTCCGGGTCGAAGCCGTTCTCCACGAACTCGACCCGGGGTGCGCCCAGCGCGCGGAGCTCGGAGACGCCGAAGGACTTGGTGGTGAAGAAGACGTCGTAGTGGGGGAGCTGGCGGAGGAAGCCGCGGCTGCGGTTGCGCCGGCTCAGCATGTCGTCGGGCGAGTAGCCCAGGATGCGACAGTCCGGCCTGCGATACCGGACCCAGCGCAGGGTCGCCGGAGCGAGGGTGACGGCCTTGTCGAGCCAGAGCACGTCGAAGGCGCGGCGCTCGACCTCCTCGCACAGCCGCCGGTTCAGCCCGGCGAGATCGGCGGGGCCGAGGAGCCTGCGACGCACGCGCCGGTGGAGCGAGCGCTGGGCCCGCCGAGCCGCCTCGGGCTCGGAGTCGAGCCCCGTCACCTCGTGGCCGAGGGCCTCGAGGGCGCCCATCCGGTGGCGGGCGGTCTCGCCCTCGCGCAGCGCGCCCACGTAGAGGACGCGCAGGACCGGATCCGGCGCGGGCGCCGAGGCGACGGGGGCCGGACGTGAGGCGGACCGAGGCACGCAGCGGCGTCTTCGACGCCGCGCGGCCCCGACTGAAGGCTCGCGGGCCGGCCCGAGTTGTCAGTCCAGGTGATCGTCGAGGCCGTTTCGATAGCCCAGGAGCCCATAGGAAAGAGTTGGACATCTGTTCTGATCTGCTGTACACCCGTATCCATGGTCAGCCCGCCCCTCCCGACCGAGAGCCAGGCCTCCCTGCCCCGGGCCGAGCAGCGCCGCCGCCAGATCCTGGCCGCCGTGCTGCGCGTGATCGCCGAGGGCGGGGTGGACGCGGTCACGCACCGTCGGGTGGCCGCCGCGGCGGGCGTCTCCCTGGGCTCGACCACCTACTACTTCGACACGAGGGACGCGCTGATCCTCGAGGCCTTCCGCTTCCACATCGCGAGCCAGACCGAGCGGATGTCGGCCCTCGAGGCGGGGGTCGAGGTCCGGGACCGCGCCTCCTTCCTGGAGGCCATGGTGGCCTGGACCGAGCGCGAGCTCGCCGACGAGGTCTCGCTGCGCGCCGAGTACGAGCTGATCCTCTACGCCGCCCGCGACGAGCGCCTGGCGCGCGAGTTCTGGACCTGGCAGCGGAGCCTCGAGTCCCTGGCCGCCGAGCGGCTCGAGCGCCTCGGCGTGCCCCGCGCGGTCGAGACGGCCCGCGTCGTCACGGCCCTGGTCCGCGCCTACGAGCTCGAGCGCATCGCCCACCGCCCACTCGACGCCGACGACCTGCGGCGTCGCCTGCAGCACGTGCTGCAAGGAGGTTCGGAATGAACGCATCCGCGACGGATCTCGCCCCCCACCTCACCCCCCGGCTGGAAGGGATGTCCGAGGCCAAGCGCGACGTGCTGCTGCGCTGCCACGACTACCTGATGCCCAATCGCGTGGAGACCTGGCTGGGCGCCGGCGTCCCCCTCGTGATCGGTCGCCGCGAGGGCTACCGCATCTGGGACGTGGACGGCCGCGAGCTCCTCGACCTGCACCTGAACGGCGGCACCTACAACCTGGGGCACCGCCACCCGGAGCTGGTGGCGGCCCTGCGCGAGGGGCTCGAGACCCTCGACGTCGGCAACCACCACTTTCCCAGCCCCGTCCGGGCGGAGCTCGCCGAGAAGCTGGCGGCCCTCACCCCCGGCGACCTCCACTACTCGGTCTTCGCCCCGAGCGGCAGCGAGGCCAACGACATCGCGATCAAGTCCGTGCGGCACGCCACCGGCCGCCGCAAGCTGGTGTGCCTGGATGCGGGCTTCCACGGCTGCTCCGGCCTCTCGGGGGCCGCGGGAAAGGACGACACGGCGCGCTTCTTCCACAGCGACTACCCCGACGAGTTCACGAGGGTCCCCTTCGGCGACCTCGCGGCCATGGAGAAGGCGCTCGCCGGCGGCGACGTGGCCGGCGTGCTGATGGAGACGATCCCCGCCACCCAGGGCTTCCCCATGCCCGCGCCGGACTATCTTCCCGGCGTGAAGGCGCTGTGCGAGCGCCACGGGGCGCTCTACGTCGCCGACGAGGTGCAGACCGGCCTCGGTCGCACGGGCCGGCTCTGGGGCGTCGAGTCGTTCGGCGTCCGGCCCGACGTGCTGATCACGGGCAAGGGCCTCTCGGGCGGCCTGTATCCCGTCTCCGCGGTGGTGATGAGCCGCGAGGTCGGCGCCTGGCTGGCCGAGCGGGGCTGGGGCTACGTCTCGACCTTCGGCGGCGCGGAGCTCGGCTGCCACCTGGCGAGCCGCGTCCTCGACCTCTGCTCGCGGGAGGAGGTGCTCGCCAGCGTGCGGCGCATCTCCGACGCCCTCGGCAAGGGGCTCGAGGAGATTCGCGAGCGCCGCCCCTTCCTGCGCGGTGTGCGCCGCCGCGGGCTGGTGATGGGCCTCGAGACCGCGCACCCCATGGGCGGCGTGCGGCTCTCCCAGGCGCTCTACCGCAACGGCGTGTGGGCGATGTTCGCCGGGTTCGACCTCTCGGTGCTCCAGTTCAAGCCCGGGCTGCTCGTGGACGAGGCCTTCTGCGACGAGCTGCTCGGCCGTCTCGATGCGGCGCTCGCCGAGATCGAGGGCGGCGCCGCCTCGTGAGCCCCTTCGCGACGGCTTCCCAGGACGAGCAGGTGCGGCGTCTCGCCGGCCTGGCGCGCCGGGCCCTCGCCGCCTGGTCTCTCGAGGACGCGCCCCTCGCGCTGATCAAGTACCGGGAGAACACGGTCTTCGCGGTCGGCGCGGAGGGCGGAACGCGCTTCGTGCTGCGCATCCACCGGCCCGGCTACCGCAGCGACGACGAGATCCGCTCCGAGGCGGCATGGATGCGGGCGCTGGCCGACGTGGACGTGCAGACGGCCGAGATGCTGCCCACCCGCGCCGGGGAGCTGGTCGAGGTGGCGCGGGGCGAGGGCGTCCCCGAGCCCCGGCAGTGCGACCTCTTCCGCTGGATCGCGGGAGACCAGCTCGGCACGATCGAGGCGGGCGTCGCGGGCGACGCCTCGGCGGTGCGCGACGCCTACCGGACCCTGGGCCGGCTGGCCGCGACGCTGCACGAGCACGGCATCCACTGGAAGCGGCCCGAGGGCTTCACCCGGCCGCGCTGGGGGCTCGAGGAGCTGGTGGGCGAGAGCCCCACCCTCGGGCGCTTCTGGGAGCTCGACCCGCTCACCCCCGACCAGCGACGGCTGCTGCTCCGCGCGCGCGACCGGGTGCGGGAGGTGCTCGCGGACTTCGGCACCCGGGCCGATCGCTGGGGCCTCGTCCACGGCGACTTCCTGCCCGAGAACGTGCTGGTCGGTGGAGCCGGGCCCCGGCTCATCGACTTCGACGACTGCGGCGACAGCTGGTGGGCGTTCGAGCTCGCCACGGCGCTCTTCCCGCTGCTCGTGCAGGGCAACGCCGCCCCCGCGCGCGACGCGTACCTCCAGGGCTACCGCGCCCTGCGCCCGCTCCCCGAGGCGCAGCTCGCCGTGCTTCCCTCCCTCCTGATGGCGCGCGGGCTCAGCTACCTCGGGTGGCCGGCCGGTCGGCCCGAGATGCAGATGGGCCGGGATGCCACGCCCCTGCTCATCGCGCTCGCGAGCGACCTGGCCGAGCGCTACCTGGCGGGCGAGCCGCTGGGTCTCGCCGACTGAACGGGGTGCTCCGGGCGCCGTTCGCTTCGGTGCCGCCCGGCCTGCTATCCGTCGAGGCGTCCTCGAACGAGGCGGGCGCGGTGCGGCCGCCGGAGTCCGGAGGAGATCCGATGCGCGCCCATTTCGCGGTCCTCCCCGCCCTCGCCACCCTGGCCCTGGTGCTCTCCCCGGTCCCGGCCGACGCCGCGCGCCGCAGGGCGACCAATCCGCCGCCGGAGGCGACCGGCCGCCTCACCTGGGCGAGCCCGCAGTCGAACCCCATCGCCGCGTCGCCCGACGGCTCGAAGGTGGCGGTGGCCAGCACCACCAGCAACCGCGTGGACCTCATCGCCACGGCGGGGAACTTCGTGGACCGCAGCGTCGAGGTGGGCATGGAGCCGGTCGCGGTGGCCTGGAAGCCCGACGGCAGCGAGCTCTGGGTCTCGAACCACCTCTCGGACTCGGTGAGCGTGATCGATCCCTCGACCTACGTGGTCGTGGAGACCATCCAGGACGTCGACGCGGACGGCGTCAGCCGGTTCGACGAGCCCGTCGGCATCGCCTTCAAGGAGGACGGCAGCCGGGCCTACGTCGCCCTCTCGTCGCGCAACGACGTCGCGGTGGTGGATACGGCCAGCTACGCCGTGACGGCCCGCCTGCACGTCACGGCCCAGGATCCGCGGGCCATCGCGGTCCGGGGCGACCGCCTCTACGTGGTGGCCTTCGAGTCGATGAACCAGAGCGAGCTCTCCGCCTGCGAGGAGCTGACCGACGACGCGCGGCCCGGCCAGTGCACCCTGGACGGCGCGGACCTCGCCACCTTCGCGGTCGACCCGAACCTGCCCGGCGAGACCAAGAACATCGTCGTGGACGACCACCTGCCGGACCGCGACCTGTTCGTGTACGACCTCACCGCCGACCCCCCGACCCTGATCGAGACGGTCTCGGGGGTCGGTACGCTCCTCTACGGGATCGCGGTGGACTCGAACCATCGCGTCTGGGTCGCCCAGACCGACGCGCGCAACGCGGTGAACGGCCGGGTCGACGGAACCGCGCCGGACGGCGACACCAACGGCGACGGGTCCGTGAACCTCGCCGACCTCGACAACCGGATGTTCGAGAACGAGCTCACCCTCGTGGACTGCGACGGCGGCTGCGCCGCGCCGAGCCAGGTGGATCTCGAGCCGGCCTCCCCCACCCACGCGACGGCCCTGGCCACGCCCTTCGGCATCGCGGTGAGCGACGACGACGGCACCGTGGTGGCGACGGCGGCCGGCGTGAGCCGCGTGTTCACCACGAACGCCTCCGGCGGCGTGCTGAGCCAGATCGACGTCGGGTCCATTCCGCGGGGGATCGCGCTGATCTCCGACGGGACGGGCGCGCCGGAGACCGCCTACGTGCTGAACACCCTGGACAATACGGTCACGGTGCTCGACGTGAGCGATCCGACGGACCTTCCCGGAAGCAATCCCGCGCCGACGGTGATCCCCGTCGGCGCGGACCCGACCCCGGACGCCGTGCGCCTGGGTCGGATCGCCTTCAACGACGCCTTCGCATCGGATTCGGGTACCTTCTCCTGCGCGAGCTGCCACCCGGACGGGCACACCGACCAGCTGCTGTGGCGGATCGGCGGCGGCTGCGCGGCGATCGGCTGCGCGCCCTTCGAGGACGAGGCGCGCACCACCATGCCGATCCGCGGCCTGCGCGACACCCTTCCCCTGCACTGGGACGGCACCCTGGGCGACCCCTTCGGCGGTGGCAACGGGGCCGTGGGGTTCGGCGGCGCTGGGGGCAGCGACTGCGACCTGTCGAGCCCGAACGGCTCCCACGACTGCTTCGTGGACCTCGCCGAGGAGAGCCTCTCCGGCGTCATGTGCGACCAGGGCGGCTCGTGTCCGCCCGGCGGGAACCAGCTCTCGGCGACGGAGATCGACCACATGGCGACCTTCCTCGAGCGCGTCTCCTACCCGCCGCCGCGCTCGCGCCCCGTGGACGACGACCTCACCCCCGCCGCCGAGCAGGGCTTCTTGAACTTCTTCACCGACGTGGGCGGGCTCGTGGACGACCCCGACACCTGCGCGGACTCGAGCGCCGGGTGCCACGAGTTCCCCTTCGGCGCGGGCACCAACTCGTCGACCCTCGGCGGCTTCGACTCGCCCACCATGCGCGGCATGACGGACCGCTTCATCCAGTTCTCCATGGGCATCACGGGCACCGAGGAGATCCTCGACGCCTCGGACACCGGCGTGCGGGTGGTGGGCCTGGGCGGGGTCGGGGCCACGGTGATCGGGCCGCCCAACGCCTTCCCCTGGAACGGCGGCGCCGGGGGCTACGAGGAGAGCACGACCTTCAGCTCGGCCTTCGCGGTATTCGAGCCGATCTACAGCCGCGTCCTGCTCACCGTGCCCGGACCGGATCTCTCGGTGGACATCTTCCAGATGTTCGAGGAGGCGAGCACCGGCCACCCCGGAGCCATCGGGCGCCAGGTGACGCTGAACCCGACGACGGTGGCGGGCTGCCCCGCCTGCGACGCCGAGCAGAGGCTCGTCGAGCTCGAGCAGGCCGCCGAGGCGGGCCTCGTCAACCTGCGCGGCTCGGCGCTCCTCCAGGGCAACCCGCGCACCGTGGCCTACGACACGGCCACGGCTCTCTACCGGTTCACGCCCGGCGCGAAGAAGCTCGCCCGCAGCGCGCTGGTCGCCGACGTCGCCGACGGCGGTGCCGGCGTCACGGTCGCGACCCTGACGGCCCACCTGCGCGGTGGAATCTCCGAGGACTCGCCCCAGCCCCTGGTGGTCCCGATCGGCTCGAACTGCTTCAGCACCGCCCCGAGCGATCCCCGCCTGCCCTCCTCGCACCCCTTCCAGCTCCACAGCAAGTACGTGGCCGACGGCGACGTGGTGGTGCTCAACGGGGTGGTGCTCGACACCCTCGCGAACGGCGGCGCCTCGGTGTCCGTCGTGGTCGGTGGCGCGGTGAAGGTCTGCCCCGACGTGATGGGCGACGACTTCCTGACGGTCACCTTCGCCACCCCGCCGTCCTCGGGCTTCCACCTGCTCCAGGTGCAGACGGCCGGCGGGCTGCTGAGCAACGAGGTGCTGCTCGACATCCCCTAGGGCCGGCCTCCTACCACTTCTCCTTCGAGGTGCGCACGTCGAGCTCGAAGCTCCAGGCCGTTCGCGGCTGGCGGTGGAGGAACACGTAGCCGTCGACGATGCCCTCGATCCCGATCATGCCCTCCTCGCCCAGCTGCTCGGCGTACTGGGGCAGGAGGGTCCGGATCTTCTCTCCCGCGATGGCGCCGTCCACCACCACGTGTCCCACGTGGATGCCGTCCTCGGCGTACTCCTTCGCCATGGCCTGGGCGAGGGTGCGCAGGGCCGCCTTCGAGGAGTTGAAGGCGCCGAAGCTGGCGCGACCACGGAGGGACGCGCTCGCGCCGGTGAAGAGCAGGGTGCCGCCGCCCCGGGGCTTCATCCGCCGCACCGCCTCCCGGCCGAACAGGAAGCCGCCGAAGCAGCAGACCCGCCAGCTCCGCTCGAAGTAGTCGGCCTCCATGTCCTCGATGCGGCCCGGCGTGTTGTTGCCGGCGTTGTAGATCGCCAGGGAGAGCTGCTCTCCGGCGCGGTCGAAGAGCGCCCGCGTGTCCGCCTCGCTCGTCGCGTCGGCGACGACGGACTCGGCGCTCCCGCCGTCCGCCTCGATGGACCGCACCACGGCATCGAGCTTCTCGCGGGTGCGGCCCGCGACGAGCACGTGCAGGCTCTCGCCGGCGAACCGGCGGCAGAGCTGGGCACCCAGGCCCCGGTCGGGGCCCACTCCGATCACGATCGCGGTGTTCTGGCTCATGGCGGGAGTGTAGACGCACTCGGACCCTCGGGGCCGATTGCAGGCCTCGGGCGGCACGGGATACCCTCGAAGGATGAACTTCCGGATCCTCTACTGCGGCCCCTGCGGCTATCTCGCCCAGGCCGAGGAGCTCGCCACCGAGCTGCGTGAGCGGCTCGGCGCCGCGGTGAGCGTGGAGGAGGGCAAGCTCGGGCAGTTCGACGTGCTGCTCGACGGCGAGCTCGTCGCGTCGAAGGGAGGCTTCTGGAAGCGGACCTTCACCCACGGCGCCCCGCCCCAGCCCGAGATCCTCGCCGCCATCGAGCGCGCCCTGGCGGATCGCGAGGGAGCCGCCTGCGAGATCCCCACCGGCCGATGACCGACGCGGCTCGCATCGGCACCTTCAACTACCTCGCCCCCTCGGTTCCCCACTCGCTGCATCGCAACGGCGCTGTGAAGATGCGCCGCAACCGCGACGGCAGCGACTCCGACGTGGAGGGGCTGGCCATCGAGAAGGTGGAGGTCCCGGTCCACGACGCCCGCCGGCTCGCCGGCGAGGCGCGCTGCACCCTCGCCGCCAACGGCTTCGAGCTGGTCGCCTGGCCTCCGGGCGCGGCCATCGACTTCCTCCGCCACGAGCAGGTCGTGCAGGGCTACTACGGCGACTGCGCCAAGATCGTTCGCGAGGCCACGGGTGCGGAGCACGTCTTCGCCTTCGACCACAACGTGCGCTCGGCGGGAGGCAAGCGGAGCCGCACGCGGATCGCCGGCGGCCAGGAGGTACAGGCGCCGGCCCACATGGTGCACGGCGACTACACGCTCACCAGCGCGCCCCAGCGGCTCCGCGACCTCGCGCTCCCGCCGAGCGGCAACGACACCCTGCGTCCGTTCCTGACGGCCGGGGAGTCGCTCCTCGACGGGGCGCGGGTGGAGCGCGCCCTCGGCGGCGAGGGCCGCTTCGCGATCGTGAACGTCTGGCGCAACATCGCCGAGGAGCCCGTCGCCACCCATCCCATCGCGCTGTGCGACGCGCGGACCGTGGAGCCCGCGGACCTCACCGTCTTCGAGATCCACTACGCCGACCGGGTGGGCGAGAACTACTTCGCCCGCCACGCGCCGCGCCACCGCTGGCTCTTCTACCCGGGCATCCGGGGCGAGGAGGCGCTGCTCATCAAGCAGTGGGACTCCGCCGGCACCCTCGCCCGCACGGAGGGCGCCGAGGGCGACGGCCTCCAACCGTAGCGGCCCTGCACCTTCAGCTTCCACAGCGCCTTCCGGGACCCGGAGACCCCTCCCGACGCCCCCGATCGCTGGAGCATCGAGGTGCGCTGCGCGGTGCTCTTCGACTAGCCGCGCCGGCTCGGCACGCGCACCTCGGCGAGGCTCCGCGGCCCGGGGTCTTCCCCGGCTTCGAGGCCGGCCCCCTCGGGCTCTTCGCCCGACGGGTCAGCTCCGCCCGGACTCGCTCGGCCGGGCGGCTGGCTCCGCCCGGGCCCGCTCGGCCGGCCGGCTGGTTCCGCCCGGCCACCACGCCGCCGTCGACGTCCATCACGGTGCCGGTGATCCACCCCGCCCTCGGCCGTCTGGCCGACGCGGCCGATGGGATGGAACGCGTCGAAGGCCTGGAGCTCCTCCTCGATCTTCTCGGGCCCGATGCAGGCTCCATGGGGGGGGCGGCGCGACCGGCCAAGCTCTCGGAAGGGCTAGGCATCCCCCCCCGGCTCGAAGACCCCCGGGTACATCCGCGTGGTCGCGGCCGAGATGACGTCCACGGCCTGGCGGCGGTCGAGGCCCGCCAGCATCTCGAGGCCGGCGTCGCCGTACCAGCAGGGGGCCTCGCCGAGGGCGTCGAGCGCCCGGCGCACGACGTCGCGGGGATCGGCGGCGGGCGTGAGCATGCGCTCGCGGTCGACGCCGCTCTGGTCGAAGGCCGGCGTGCTCATGCTCGGGGCGACCACCGCCTGGGTCACGACCCCCGTCCCGCGCAGCTCCCAGCCGATCGCCTCGGCGAGGTTCAGCACGAAGGCCTTGGTGGCGCTGTAGAGCGCCACCCCCGCGGTCCCGACCAGCGCCGAGCCGGAGCTCGTGACCACGAAGGCGCCGCGCCCGCGCTCCACCATCGGGGGCAGCGCCCACTCGGCCATGCGCACGGTGGCGTCGCAGTTGACCCGCAGGATGGTCTCGCGGCTCGCCGCCGGCATCTCGAGGAACCGGCCCACGTAACCGACCCCGGCGTTGGCGACGGCCAGCCCGACCTCGAGGTCCGCCGCCGCGCCCTCGACGCGCTCGAGCCAGCCCGGGTCGGCGAGGTCCGCCACCAGCCCGCGAGCCTCGCCCGGGAGGTCGCTCGCCACCCCCTCGACCTTCGGGTCGCGGTCCACGAGCAGGACGCCGAGCCCGCGCTCCACCAGCTCCTCGGCGTAGGCGAGGCCGACCCCCTGGGCCGCCCCGGTCACCACCGCCCACGGTCCGTAGCGCTCGGCGAAGTCCGTCATGGCGCCGACGGTAGCCGAAGCCGTGCCCGGCCCGGAGGGCTCGGGCGCTACTCGATCTCCATCCCCTCGAGCCGACCGTCCCGGCGCCAGCTCTCCAGGATCCCGAAGAACTCGATGGAGCCGCCGCCGTAGAAGCCGTTCTGGGCGCTCATCTCCGAGGTCTTGCCCTCGTTGTTGTAGTAGCCCGGCGTGCAGTTCTCGAAGAAGTCGCCGATCTGGCGTGCCTTGGCGAGGCACTGGGCGACCCAGCCCTCCTCGCCCTCCTCGGTCACCTCGATCCGCCGCGCGCCCCGGTCGACCCCCGTCTTGATGACGTAGGCGAGGTGCTTGGCCTGCTCGTTCAACAGGTGGGGGAAGCTCGCCGTGAAGCCCGCCTGGGGGTTGCTCATGATGAAGCAGTTCGGGAAGCCGTGGACGTGCATGCCGTGGAGCGTGCGGATGCCGTCCGCCCACCTCTCCGTCAGGCTCTCCCCGCCGCGGCCGAGCATCTGGAGGCCGGCGCGCCGCGAGTAGTCCGTGCCCACCTCGAAGCCGCTGGCGTAGATCAGGCAGTCGAGCTCGTACTCCCGGCCGTCCACCACCACGCCCTTCTTCGTGATGCGCTCCACCCCCTTCCCCCGGGTGTCGACGAGGGTGACGTTCGGGCGGTTGAAGGCCTCCAGGTACTCGTTGTGGAAGCAGGGGCGCTTGCAGAACTGCCGGTAGTAGGGCTTGAGGGCCTCGGCGGTCTCGGGGTCCTCGACGACGGCGTTCACCCGTGCCCGGATCTCCTCCATCTTCTCGAAGTCCGCCAGCTCGACCGCGCGCTGGATCCCGTCGGAGGAGAAGTCCTTCGACCGGCCCTCTCGCATCGAGACCAGCAGCTTGCCGATGATGTCGGTCCAGCCGTCGTCGACGAGGTCCTCGGCCTGGGGCACGCCCGAGACCAGTGCGTTGAAGTTGTCCATGCGGTGCTGGTGCCAGCCGGGCTCGAGGCTCGCCGCCCACTCGGGGTCCGTGGGCGGGTTCTTCTTCACGTCGATGGAAGAGGGGGTGCGCTGGAAGACGTAGAGGTGCTCGGCCCACTCGCCCACGTGGGGCACGCACTGGACCGCCGTGGCGCCCGTGCCGAGGATGCCGACGCGCTTGCCGCGCAGCCCGGTGAGGTTCCCCTCGGAGTCGCCGCCCGTGTAGCGGTAGTCCCAGCGGCTGGCGTGGAAGGAGTGGCCCTCGAAGTCCCCGATGCCGGGGATGCCCGGCAGCTTCGGCCGGTTGAGGGGGCCCGTCGCGAGGCAGACCCAGCGGGCCCGCATGCGGTCGCCGCGGTTGGTGGAGACGACCCAGCGCGCCGCATCCTCGTCCCAGCGCAGCTCCTCGACGCGGGTCCGGAAGCAGGCGTCGCGGTAGAGGTCGAAGTGACGGGCGATGGCCTGGCTGTGCTCGAGGATCTCCTTGCCGGCGGAGTACTTCTCCTTCGGGACGTAGCCGACCTCCTCGAGGAGGGGGAGGTAGGTGTAGGACTCGATGTCGCAGGCGATCCCGGGGTAGCGGTTCCAGTACCAGGTGCCCCCGAAGTCGGCGGCGGGATCGACGATGCGGATGCCCTCGACGCCCTGCTGGCGCAGCCGCGCGCCGGCCAGCAGCCCGCCGAAGCCGCCGCCGATCACCAGCACCTCGACCTCGTCGGTGAGGGGCTCGCGCTCGAAGCCGGGCTCCACGTAGGGGTCGTCGAGGAAGTGGGCGAAGCGGCCCTTCACCTCGACGTACTGGTCGTTGCCGTCCTCGCGGAGACGCTTGTCGCGCTCCTCGCGGTACTTCTGCCTGAGCGCGTCCGGGTTCCATCCGACCGGTCCGCGGGCCGCTTCCGTCATCGTCGGTCCTCCGCTCGCCGCCGAGGGTAGCGCCTCAGGCGAGGGAGAGACGCCGGCCCAGCTCGAGCAGGAGCCGGTCGAGGTCCCACTCCTCGTCCACCACGCCGAAGACGTAGCGGTCCGGCCGGAGCACGACGGCGGCGTGGGTGTCGAAGAGCGGGTCGAGCTGACCCTCGACGACCTCGAGGCCCTCGAGGCTCGCCATACGGCCTCCGAGACCCTCGAGCACCCGGCGCGCCTCGGCCCCGACGTGGAGGTCGCCCTCCTTGCGGCCGAGCACCGCGAAGCCGCGCCCGAGAAGCTCGTCGAGGCGGAACGCCTCGTCCCCGCCGCCCGCCGCGCGCCGCACCGTGGGCTGACGCAGCAGGCTGCCCACCGGCGAGTCGTCGCGGAACTGCTCGGCCACCAGCACGCCGCCGCGCAGGGGCGGTGCGTTGCGGCCCTGTCCGTAGCCCGCGCTCTGATCGACGGCCGGGTGGGGGTCCGGCAGGCCCGCCTCGCGCGCGGCCAGGCTCTCCATCAGCTTGCCCACCGCCACCGCCCACTCGACGAGGTCGCGCGCGTGGGCGTCGCGCTCCTCGGCGTAGCTCTCGAGGAGGCGCGCGTCGCACAGCCCCGCGTGAACCAGGGGGATCTTCCAGCCCAGGTTCACGGCGTCCCGGAAGCCCGCGTTCAGCCCCTGGCCGAGGAAGGGCGGGGTCTGGTGGGCGGCGTCGCCGGCCAGGAAGACGCGCCCCTCCTGCCAGCGCGACGCCGTGGCGGCGTGGAACTGGTAGACCGCGGCGCGGCGGATCTCGTAGTGCTCCGGCGGCAGCCAGGGCCGCAGCAGCGACTCGATCCGCTCCGGCCGCAGCATCTCCTCGCGGCTCTCGCCCTCGCGCAGCTGGAACTCCCAGCGCCGGTTCGGGTCCTTCACGCACACGTAGGTGGTGAGGCGCTCGGGGTCGCACACCTGCATGGTGGCGAGGGGGAGGTCCGCCTCGGGGCCCTGGACGATGTCGACCACCAGCCAGTCCTGGTCGTAGCCCAGGCTCAGCCAGTCGATCCCGACGGCGCCGCGCACGAAGCTCGAGGCGCCGTCGCAGCCGATCGCCCAGTCGGCGCGAGTGCGGCGGGCTCCCGCCCGGCCCCGGCTCTCGAGCACCACCGCGTCCGGGCGCGCGTCGAGATCCACCACCTCCTCCCCGAGCCGCACCTCGATCCCGGGGTGGCGCGCGACCTGCTCGCGCAGCAGTGCCTCGAGCTCCGGCTGGTCGAAGAAGACCACGTCCCGCCAGCCGTTGTGGCCGTGCCGGGGGATCTCGAGGCCGAACAGCCGCCGGCGCCGGGAGTCGGTGAAGCAGACCTCGTCCCTCTCCCGCGGCGGCTGCACGATCGCCTGGACGGTGTCGCCCAGGCCGATGCGCTGGAAGGCGCGCAGGCTCTCGCCGTCGAGCCCCACGGCGCGGGGCAGCACCACGGGCTCCGCGGAGCGCTCGAGCACGACGACGCGGAGGCCGGACTCGGCGAGGAGCAGGGCCGTGAGGGCACCCACCGGGCCGAGGCCCACGATGACGACGTCGGTGCGGGTCTCTTCGGTCACGGCGATTCCTCCTTGCCCGCGGGCCCCGGAGGGCCGAGGAGCAGCTGCTCGACGAGGTGTGCGTGTCTCTCCACCACCTCCGGGTCGAAGGGGTCGACGCCCGAGAGCCGGCGGCATTCCTCGGCCTGATGGAACAGCAGGCCCGAGGCTCCCGCGAGCACGTAGAAGAAGTGGACGGGCGGCATCGCGACGCGCAGTGCGCCCCGGGCGCGGCCCCGCTCGAGCAGGGCGCCGAGCGCCTCGTAGAGCGGGCGCGCGTGGCGATCGACGATCCAGCGCATGCGCGGGCCCCGGCGCTTGCCCTCCTCGTTCATCAGGCGCACGAACTCCGGGTGGCTCGCCACGTGGCGCACGTAGGCGCGGATCAGGCGCGCCGCCCGCTCCCGCTCGTCGGCGACGGACGCGTCGTCGAGCAGAGCCTCGAGGTCCACCGCCAGGTCGCCGAAGGCGAGGTCCACGGCGGCCTGCCACAGCTTCTGCTTCGACCCGAAGTGGTGGCGGATCAGGCCGTGGTTCACCCCCGCGGCGCTCGCGATCCCCCGGGTGGAGGCCCCGTCGAACCCCTTCTCGCCGAAGGCCCGCAGGGCGGCCCGCAGGATCCCCTCCCGGGTCCCCTCGGAGGCCGCCTGCTGCGCTGCCGTGGCCATCCTCGCGCTCCTCCTGGCCTCGATTATCCAACTGGACAATAAAATTGATCAACTGTATAGTCAAGGGGTGATTCGGGCTCGCTGAGAGCCCCGGGAGGAGAGCCATGGTGGTCCTGGTGACGGGTGCGTCGGGCGGGCTGGGCAGCGTGCTCGGCGAGCTCCTGGTCGAGCGCGGCATGACGGTCTACGGGACCATGCGGGACCCCGCCGCGCACGCGGGGAAGCCCTCCTTCCCCATGCTGCCCATGGAGGTCACGGACCCGGCCTCGGTGGAGCGCTGCATCGAGGAGGTGCGCCGGCGCGAGGGGCGCATCGACGCCGTCGTCAACTGCGTCAACCAGATGATGATCGGCTCGGTGGAGGAGCAGAGCGCCGAGGAGGTCCAGGCGCTCTACGACACCAACGTCTTCGGCGTGCTCCGGGTCTGCCAGGCCGTGCTGCCCGTCATGCGCGAGCAGGGCCGGGGCACCATCGTCAACATGAGCTCCCTGGGCGGGCTCCTCGCCGTGCCCTACATGAGCGCCTACACGTCGGCCAAGTCCGCCCTCGAGGCCATGAGCGAGGCGCTCTACCACGAGGTGAGGTCCCAGGGCATCGACGTGGTCATCATGCAGCCCGTCGCCATGGCGATGGACCGCCCGGCGACGGGCGCCCACCTGCGGCTCGCCGCCGGCGTCGGCCCGGACTCCCGCAGCCACAAGATGCTCGAGCGCATGACCCGCGACACCGCGGCGAGCAAGCTCACGCCGGAGACCGTGGCGCGGAAGATCCACGAGGTGATCACCCGGGAGCGCAAGCCCCTGCGCGTCCCCATGGACCGGGCGAAGGCCCTCGGCGTGGTGAAGCGC
The DNA here is from genome assembly GCA_028277885.1 of Myxococcota bacterium. Classification (GTDB taxonomy): domain Bacteria; phylum Myxococcota_A; class UBA9160; order UBA9160; family UBA6930; genus JANQFK01. Next base: position 116,715 of record JANQFK010000079.1, on the reverse strand, counting down.
CTGGCGCCCCAGCCCGTGATCGACCGCCTGCTGGCGGGCCTGACCCGCTAGCAGAGCGAGCCCTTCGGGCCCGCTCTGCGGCGGAGGCCGACCTGTCCCGGGTCGGCCTCCCAGCCGCGCTCAACGGGGCCGGTCGCCCTCGATCGTCACCCGCTCCATGCGGCGGTGGGCAGCGAGGTTGTCGGCGACGGCTCGGTGCTGGGTGCAGCGGTTGTCCCAGAGCGCGATGGAGTTCTTCTGCCAGTGGAACCGGCAGGTGAACTCCGGCGTTCCCGTGAGGCCGTACAGGAAGCCCAGCAGCGTCTCGGACTCGCGCCGCCGCATGCCCTTGATGCGGCTCGTGAAGGCGGGGTTCACGAACAGCGCCTTGCGGCCGGTCTCGGGGTGGGTGCGCACCACGGGGTGCTCGACGCTCGGCATGGCGTCGCGGTCCGGGTGCTTCTCCGCGGGGTAGGCGGAGCGTGAGAACGTGCGCGCCGTGTCGTGGATCGCCACCAGGCCCGACAGCAGCCGCTGCATCGTATCCGAGAGGGACTCGTAGACCGCGACCATGCTCGACCACATCGTGTCCCCGCCGAAGGGCGGCGCCTCCACGGCGCGCAGGATCGAGCCCATGGGCGGGCTCTCCACGAAGGTCACGTCGGTGTGCCAGCCCGCCGCCACGGCGGGGCGATCCGCGTCGCTCTCGAGGATCACGATCTCCGGGTGCCCCTCGTCCTTGCGCGAGTGCAGGAAGGGATGGATCTGGAGCGGCCCGAAGCGGCGGCCGAAGGCCTTGTGCCGCTCCGGCGACAGGTCCTGGTCGCGGAAGAACAGCACCTGGTGCTCGAGCCAGGCGGCGTGGATCTGGGCGAAGGTCGTGTCGTCGAGATCGCCGAGGTCGACCCCGCTCACCTCGGCGCCGAGGGCGCCGGCGATCCGCGTCACGCTCAGGGTGGGGGCGGTCATGGGACCTCCGTGGCTGGCCCGGCCCAGTCTACTCCAGGTGCCGGCCCCGCCTTCAGCGGATCCGGCAGTCGACCTCGCGGAGGCAGCTGCGCTCGTCCAGGTCCATCCAGCGCGGGTCTCACACCGATCGGGAGGCGGATGGTGGGCTGCATGCTGCGACCTCCTGTGGCGTTCTGCGCCAACGCAGAGAAGGGTGGCGGCCGCAGTCCGCGCTCGCAGTGAACGCCTTCACAGCCTCGGAGAGCTGGGCGAGTCCCAAAGGGCCTTCGGCCGGCTCCGCGTGGGGAGAGTGGTCGAAGGTACGGCGAATCCGCCCCATCCAGAGGGTTCGGGACGGGCGACTCGTGAGTGTACCGCCGTGACCCAGACACCGTTCACACGAGCGGGGCAGAGCGAGCCGCTCGTGTGAAGCGCTTCATACGGCGACGACAGTCGTCGTGTTACAAGCGGACCCGGGGCTCTAAGCGGTCGCTTCTTCGGCATCCGCGCGGACTGGGCGTTTGGCTGGCGGAACCGGTGTACAGCGGATCCTCGTCGTCGGCTCCATGCGTGGCCGGGAGCGTGTCGCCCGCATGCTCGCCAGCGACGAGTTCGCCGTCGTCGAGCGAAGCGTGGCCGATGCCCGAACCGGCCGTGACGTGGACACCTTCGCTGCCGTCGTCGCGGCGCCGTGCCAGGTGAGCGACCTGTCGGCGGTCTCCGACCTGCGAGCGTCCCGTCCGGAGCTCCCCCTGATCGTCGTGCCCGAGCGCAGCTCCGAGGCCCTGGCCATCGCGGCCGTCAGAGCCGGCGCGAACGACTACCTGAAGGGGGATCTTCAGGCGCAGACGATTCTCGACGCCTTGCGCCGCTGTGTCCCCCGGCACTCGGCCTCGGACGTCGCCCCGGTCGGCTCCGGCACCGATCGGATGATCGGTTCGAGCCGTCGGGTGCGCTCCCTCATCGACTACGCGCGTCGCGTAGCCGCGACGGACAGCAGCGTTCTCATCGTCGGCGAGACCGGCACCGGCAAGGAGTTGCTCGCCCGCCTGATCCACGAAGCGAGTCGTCGAAGGGGGAAGGCGTTCGTGTGCGTCAACTGTGCCGCCGTCCCAGATCAGCTCGTCGAGAGCGAGTTCTTCGGGCACGAGCGGGGGGCCTTCACCGGTGCGACGAGCTCCCGGGCGGGGAAGCTCTCGCTCGCCTCCGGCGGGACCCTCTTCCTCGACGAGGTCGGGGACATGAAGCTCGACGCCCAGGCCAAGATCCTACGGGCGCTGGAGAGCCGGCAGATCCAGCGGGTCGGTGGCAGTGCCACGATCGACCTCGACCTGCGACTGATCGCCGCCACCAACCGCGATCTCCAGGTCGCTCTCGACGCGGGTAGCTTCCGCCCCGATCTCTACTACCGGCTGAACGTGATCCGCCTCGAGCTTCCTCCGCTGCGCGAGCGCAAGGACGACATCCCGGACCTGTGCAGGCACTTCATCCGGACGTTCAACCGTCGCTTCCAGCGGGAGGTCGACGGGATCTCGCCCGAGGCGCTCGAGAGCCTCCTCCAACGCCCGTGGGCCGGGAACGTGCGCGAGCTCAAGAACACGATCGAGGCCGCCTTCGCCAACGTGGAGCGCGGTCGGATCCAGCTCGCGGACCTGCAGAGGGACATGGGAAGCGCGCGACCGCCCGGTCGAGCCGCGGGGAGCGTGGATCGTAGCCAGCTTCTCGCGGCCCTCGTCGAGACCAACTGGAACATGACCCGGGCGGCCCGCAGGCTGAACTGCTCCCGGATGACGGTCTATCGAAAGGTGGCGAAGTACCACATCGTCCGGGAGGGCAAGCCGCGGAGGGAGACTCCCGGAGAGCCGGGCGTGTAACGGCTCCCGTCTCCTGTGACACCCGGGTGACACGCCCGGTGACGTCCCGGGCGCGCGCATTCCGTAACCCGTCGTGTCACAGCCACGCCGGCGCGGACCTGGCGGGAGGTGCCCGAAGCCACGGAGTCGAGCAAGCGCGACGACTTGCGCCAGCCCGGTACCGACGCCGACGCCATGGCACGAAGGTTGCTCTCGGGACCGACATGCTCGCCGGGCGTCGCACGGCATGCCTCATCGGGGTCCTCGGACGATTCCCTGCGGGACGGGTCGCTGCTCGATGAGCAGCGCGGCGAGCCGGGGAACTCCCGGGAGGTACGCCAACTGCTGCAAGGTGGGACACACGCGTTTCGAGTTCGTCGTGGACTTCGGACGGGCGGAGCCCGACGGAGACGACGTGGACTTCCACACCCGCATCATCACGGGGCCGGGCTACGCGAGGGCGATCCTGACCGTCCTTCAGGAGTCCATCGGCGAGTACGAGCGGTTCTTCGGTCCCATTCCCGACACGGACGAGGAGTGAGTCCCCGGGGTCTCCCGGAACGGAAGTGATTCGATGGGTCACCTGCTGCTGCACGACATGGATTCGGTCTGGAGCTCGTCGGACGCAACGCTGATCCAGGTCGCCGCGGATGCCAGCGTCGCGGCGGAGCCCGGCGGAACCAGCAACCAGCTGGTGGGGCAGGACGGCACGACGGGAGTCGCCGTCGCCCACGTCCCGGCCAGCCCCGTCGACCTGAGCCCGTACGACGAGCTCCGCTTCTGGATCCGCGCCGACCGGGCCGCGGCGGGGACCGCTCGGAGTCCCTTCTTCCTGGACTTCGGCTTCGTGGACCAGACCAGCGGGTCGGCGGTGGAGCATCGCTGGCTCGTCCCCGTGAACCGATCCGGGCGATGGGAACACCGGCGGGTTGGGATCGTCGCCGAGGCCAGGAGCCAGGTGCAGAGCTTCGACTTCCGCAGCCTCACCGACTCCCCCTTCTCCTGCCACATCGACGAGCTGCTGGCCGTGCGAGACGAGCCCCTCGCCGATGCCGAGGCGGCCCTGGTCCGGCAGCTCGAACGGCTGGCCACGATCCCGGGTCTCACCGACGTGGCGGTCGCCCAGCCGTCGAGTGGCTCCTCGGTGACCGTGGCGATCAACCTCGGGTTCCACCCCGGCAACCGCATCCGCATCCACCCCGGCGGCGACGAGATCGACGTCGTCGGCGTCAGCCACGACGCGGGCGCCGGCCGCACCACCCTCCAGCTCGCGACGCCGCTTCCCGGGCCGCTCACGCCCGGGACCGCAACGCTCAGTGTTCTGGTTCCCGTCCTCGTGGATTCCCCACCGACGCCGCTGCCGACGGTGACGCCCGCCATCGTGGCCACCCATCTCGATGCCCGGGAGGATCTCGGGCGCTCTTCGGGAATCACCCAGCGGGACAGCTTCCGCCGGGTCGGGCCGACGACCGTTTGCAGCGTTCGCGCCGCGGCGCGCGCGCTCGCGTCGGACTACCAGATCCTCACGCGAGCGCCCGAGCGCAGCCAGCAGCTCGTGCTTCACGAGGCGATCCTCCGGGAGCTCTCCCTGGAGCGCTCGATCCGCATCTGCGGATCGCCGTCACCGGTCTGGATCCTGCCTCCGCCGGTCCTGGAGGACCGGGCCCCGGGAGTGAACGCCCCCGTCTACGTGCGCATCGGCACGCGGATCGAGACCGAGCCCCGTCGCCAGGTGAACTTTCCGGATCGGGCCGATATCGAGGCCGGCCACCTCGACCAGCCTACCGATCGGGAGGCGATCGTCCTGGACCTATGAGCACCTACGCCCTCGACCACGGAGACACCCTCGAGATCAGCGTGAACGACGGTCCCTGGAGGACCATCGTGTTCGTGGCGTCCGACTTCAAGGACATCCGACGGGCGACGACCGCCGAGCTCGCCGCGGTGATCGAGCGCACGGATGGTCTCGAGGCCTCGGAGGAGGACGGCCGTCTCGTGATCGAGTCCTCGGTCCGCGGTGGGAACGCGTCCCTCACGATCGCGCCTGCCTCGAGTGCTGCCCGCGCCCTCGGCATCTCCGGGTCGTCCCGGCGGTTCCCGGGGTCGGGGATGCGCGCCGCGCGGGTCGTCGGCTCCCATGCCGAGCCGTTCGCCATGCCCCCCGGTGCCGAGCTGGTGGTCGTCGTGGACAAGACCAAGCGTCGGATCCGTTTCCCGAAGGGGAGCCTGAGCGCTCGCGACGTGGCGCACTCCTTCGATGCCAAGGCGAAGGGTGTCGCTGCGGTGACCCGTGACGGCCGGGTCGTGCTGGCCTCGAAGAAGGCCGGTCCGGGATCCCGGATCGAGGTCCAGCCGGGCCGCGAGGGCAATGGCAGGCGGGACGCCGCACGCGTCCTGGGCTTCCTGGGCTCTGCGGCCCTCGACGATCCGTACTCCGAGCAGCCGGCAAGGGTCGTGTGCGGTGCGGGCTCACCGGCACTGCTGCTCGTGAACGCCTCCGGTGGTCCCATCCAGGTCGACCTCGGGCTCCGCACGGTGACCCTCGCGAGCCGGGGATCCGTCCCACTCTCGGCGGGCGAGGCGGGTGCCTCGTCGCTCCAGCGGCTCAAGGAGCGGGGCGCCGTGCGCCTCGTGCGCGGGACGACCACGTGAACTGCGTGCAGGACGAGGAGTACCGATCATGGCACTGAACGTTGGTGTGAACGTCCTCGAGGTCGACGGCCTCGCCAGCCCCGCACTCGAACGGGCTCCGACGTCCGTGGGGGCGTTCGCGGGCCTCACGGAGCGCGGCGTCCCGGGACGCGCCCAGCGCGTCTCCAGTACGGCGCAGTTCCTCGCACGCTTCGGGCGCATCCGGGCCGACGGCTTCCTGGGCTACGCGATCGACGGCTTCTTCCGGAACGGTGGGCGCGAAGCCTACGTGGTGCGAGTGGTCGGCGCCGGGAGCACCTCCGCCCGGGCGGACCTCGACGACCGCCAGCCGACGGCTGCTCCCACCCTGAGGATCGAGGCGGGTCAACGTGGCGAGCCGGATCCGGGGCCCTGGGGAACGAGGCTCCGACTCGACGTGCGCGACGATCCGCGGGCGCGAACCGGCCTGTCGGTCGCGGCGCCTCCCAACGCCACCGAGGCTCGGCTGTCCTCCCTGGACGGGATCCGCGAAGGCTCCGTGGTCCGCTTCGTGGACGGCGGGACGACGTTCTACCGCCTCGTGACCCGCGTCCACGCCGGCCCGGGGCGCATCGAGTGGGACTCCGCGGCCCCGATCGTCCCCGGCCTCGGCGCTACCACGCAGGTCACGACCGCCGAGTTCCGGATCGTCGTCCGCTACCAGCCGCGAGCCTCGGCCGACTTCGAGACCGTGGAGGAGTGGCGCCACCTGGCGATGGAGTCGGAGTCGCCCGACTACGCCGTCTCCCGGATCAATCACGAGCAGACCGGGTCGCGCTACGTCACCGCGACGGTCCTGGGGGGAGCGGCGCCCATCGGCGTTCGCCTGCCGGTGGTGGCCTCGAGCGTACCCCTGCAATCCGGGACCGAAGTCGCGCCTACGCCGGCCAACTTCCAGCAGGGCCTCCACGGCTTCGACACCCACCGCGTCCAGCTCCTCGGGGTTCCCGACGCCCACGCATTCCCCACGGTCCCCGGGGCGCGAGAGCAGATCGTCAGGCACGCCCTCGACTACTGCGAGAGCAGCGTGCGGGGAGACTGCATGTTCGTCGGCTCCGCTCCGGACCGCGGTGCGCCGGCGGGCGTGACGCCGACTTCGGCGGGTGACTACAGCGAGCTCGAGAGCGACTACGTGAACACCGTGAAGGGCTACGCGGCGACGTTCCACGGCAGGAAGGTCTTCGGCGCACTCTACGCGCCCTGGATCCGGGTGGGGGACCCGGCGGGGACCGGGCCCGCACCCGTCCGGTTCGTGCCGGTCGAGGGCCACGTGATGGGCGTCTACGCGAGGACCGAAAGGGCACGCGGCATCCACAAGGCTCCGGCGGGCACCGCGGCGCGGGTGCGCGGGTCCCTCGGCGTCGCGGCGGACTTCACCGACGCCCAGCACACCGACCTGGTCCGCAACGGCCTGGTCAACGGAGTCCGGCGCTCGCCGGGCGCGGGGATCATCGTGGCGGCCTCCCGAACCCTCAGCTCCGACACGCGCTGGTGGTTCGTCAACGTGCGCCTCCTCTTCAATTTCGTGAAGAGCTCTCTCCGTGACGGGCTGCGGTTCGTCCGACAGGAACCCCACACCGAGGATCTCCGGAAGGCCGTGCGACTGAACGTCGTGCGCCCCTTCCTGCTCGGCCTCTGGCGCCAGGGTGCGTTCGGTTCCGACCCGGCCGACGACGTCTTCACCATCGTGTGCGGTCCCGAGAACAATCCTCCGGACCAGGTCTCCCTGGGCAGGTTCAAGATCGAGGTCTACTTCTACCCCGCCCGGCCCGCGGAGACGATCTTGATCACCGTCGGGCAGCAACCCAGCGGCGCGACCGCGAGCGAAGGCTGAGGAGGAGGCGTCCATGGCGTTCAACATCGGGCTCAACGTGGTCGAGGTCGACGGGCTTGCGTCCCCTTCGATCGTTGCCGCTCCCACGTCGGTGACCGGGTTCCTTCTGCGCAGCCGACGCGGCGTGCCCAACCGACCCGTCCTCGTCCGGGATTTCGGGGGCTTCCGCGAGCACTTCGGCGGCTACGCGGACGATGCCTTCGGTGCCCATGCGGTACGGGGCTTCTTCGGCAACGGCGGCAGCGAGGCCTGGGTCGTCCGCGTCGCCGCCGCCGACGCGAGCGCCGCCGCCGTGATGCTCGTGGACGGCACCGGGGCGAACACCCTCGAGCTGACCGCGGGCCGCCAGGGGCGCGAAGAGCCGGGCGAGTGGGCCGACGAGCTGGACGTGGTGGTGGAGAGCCACCCGCGGGCTGCCGCCGCGCTCCCCGCCTCGGTGGAGAGCTCGACCGCCGAGCCCTACGGCCTCGCGGACGGCGATCAGCTCGACGTGACCATCGCTCGAGGCTCGACGCCGACCACCGTCAGCATCGCCTTCTCGGCGGGCGACTTCGCCGACATCGGCGAGGCCTCGGCGAGCGAGGTGGCCGACGTCGTCAACCGATCCACCGCGGAGCTTCGTGCGGTGGTGACGGCCAGCCGGACCCTGATGCTGGTCCGCAGCGTCTCCGGAGCCGGCTCCCGACTGGAGACGGCGGGTTCCGCGGCCGCGGGCCTCGGTCTCGGCGGGAGCAGCAGCGACGCCGGTCTGGTCGCGGGCGCGACCCAGGCGGTGCTGAGCAACGTCGGCGGTCTGGTACCCGGCTCGGCGATCGCCCTGGAAACGCGGGGACACGTCGTGGCCGGCAGCGCCATGGCGGCGGCCTTCACCGACGGCTCGGGGATCGACGTGGATCCCGATGGGGCCGGACCGGTGCCGATCCTGTTCGCAGACGCCGATTTCGTCGGCGGAATCGGCGCAGCGACACCCGGCGAGGTGGTCGCGGCGATCAACCGGCAGGCGCAGGGCTTCACGGCGGCCGTCGACGACGACGAGCGCCTCGTTCTTCTCTCGAACCGCCATGGCGCGGGCTCCTCCATCGCCGTCGCGGCACCCGCGGCCGCCGGGCCCGACGCCACGGGGGACCTGGGTCTGGCCGGCACCACGCCGGTGGCCGGGGCGCGCGAGAGCCGGGCCCTCGACTCCGTCTTCGAGGCCGAGAGGATCGTCACCTGGACCGGCGGCACCGTAGCGGCCATCGCGCCCATGGCGGCCCGGGTCGTATCCGCCGAGTTCGATCTCGCCGTCCTCCGGGAGGGCGTCGAGCTCGAGCGATTCGAGTCCCTCACCATGGAGTCCGGCCTCGACCACTACGTGGAGGCCGTGCTGAACGACCCCCGAAGCGGCTCTCGCTTCGTGGTGGCCAGCGACCAGGCGAGCGCCGCGGGCCCCGGACTCGACGTGCCCGTCGAGGGTCGTTTCGGCCTCGGATCGACGACCGGCGGCGACGACGGTTCGACCCCCGTCCCGACGGACTACATCGGCGACCCGAGCCGCCGGTCCGGGCTGTACGCCTTCGATCCCGTCGACATCCAGCTCCTCGTGTGTCCGGATTCGACGGCTCCTGCGGTCACCGCCGCGTGCCTCGCCTACTGCGAGTCGCGGGGCGACGCGATGTTCATCGGCACCGCGCCGCGAGGCTACGACCGACAGGGGACGATGGACTACGCGAGCGCCTTCCGCGCCCGCAAGGTCTACGGCGCGCTCTATGCGCCCTGGATCCGCGTCGTCAACCCACTGGACGACCTCGCCTCGAACCCCATGGTCTGGATTCCGCCGGTGGGTCACGTCGCCGGCGCCCTCGCCCGCATCAGCGACTCACGCGGGGTGTGGAAGGCGCCGGCGGGTGACGAAGCCCGCCTGCGCAACGCCCTGGGCGTCGAGTTCGACATGACCGACACGGACCACACCGACCTCGTCAAGAACGGGAGCGTGAACGGAATCCGGGCCATCCCCGGGTCGGGCATCGTGATCGACGCGTCGCGAACCCTGAGTACGGACAGTCGCTGGCTCTTCGTCAACGTGAGGCGTCTCTTCAACTTCGTGAAGGTCTCGCTTCGCGAAGGGCTGCGCTTCGTTCAGCAGGAGCCGAACACCGAGGAGCTTCGTCGTCGTGTGCGTCTGAACGTGGTCACGCCCTTCCTCCTGGGGCTCTGGCGCCAGGGCGCCTTCGGCTCCGACGCACCGGAAGACGTGATCACCGTGAAGTGCGATGCCGAGAACAATCCACCGTCGGAGGTGCAGCTCGGGAATTTCCGGCTCGAGGTCTACTTCCATCCGACCAGCCCGGCGGAGACGATCATCATCATCGTGGGTCAGCAGGACAGCGGGGCGACGTCCGCAGAGGCGTGAGCCCGGCGAATCGGGAGGTATGCCATGGCAGAGTTGACGTTCAACGAGTCGTATCGGACCCACGGCTTCGCCCTGGAGATCGAGGGCAGCCGGGTCGAATGCAGCAAGGTAACCGGTCTGAACGAGGGGATGACCGAGGCGATCGAGCAGATCGACGGCGGCTCCACGGTCGTCCGCAAGATCGCCAGCGGAGTCGTCAAGTTCGACCCGCTGGTGATCGAGCGGAACATGGACGGCAGCGAGGCCGACGAGACGTTCCGCGAGTGGTTCAGCGAGATGTTCCAGCTCAACGGAACCAGCCAGGGGTCCTCGGTGCGCCGGAACGGCGCGGTCATCAAGCTGGAGAACGGCCAGGAGGTGCTCCGCTTCGCCTTCTACGAGGGCTGGGTGATGTCGTCGAAGTTCTCGGACCTCGAAGCGGGATCGGCGAACCTGTTCAAGCAGACGGTGGAGCTGGCGCACAACGGACTCGAGCGCATCGTCTGACACGGAGGAAGACATGGCGACTTCTCGACGCGAGTTCGAATGCGAGCTGCCGGTGGGCTTCCTGGACGAAGACGGCGCCGTGCAGCGCACGGCGGTGCTCAGGAAGATGACGGGCCGGGACGAGGCCGTGATGTCCGACAAGCGCTACCGGAACAACGGTGCGCGCATGGTCACGGAGCTGCTGGGGAACTGCCTCGTGCGTCTCGGGGCGCTGGAGAAGCCGGGCCCCAAGGTGGCTCGGGACCTCTACTCGGCGGACCGTCACTACCTGCTGGTCAAGCTCCGCGAGATCACCTTCGGCGGCGAGATGGAGGCCACGTACACCTGCCCGACCTGCCGCGAGGCGACTCCGATGGTGGAGGACCTGGCCAGCCTGTCCGTCACGCGCCTTCACGACGGCCAGGTCCCCGAGGACGTCGCCGTGGAGCTCGCGGACGGCTACGTGGGCCCCGAGGGCGAGGTCCACGAGCGCATCGTGTTTCGGTATCCGACGGGCACGGACGAGGAGAAGATCGCGTCCGCGGCCAGGGAGAACCCGACGCGCGGCCGCAACGCGCTCATGGCGCGCTGCCTCCGCGGGCTCGGGACCATCACCGAGGAGCGTCTGCAGACACTCGGGACCTCGATCTTCGACAGCCTGACGCTCAGCGATCGTGCCGAGGTGGACAAGGCGTTGAACGAAGGGGGGCCGGGCGTGCGGATGCGCCGCGAGGTGAGCTGCTCGGGCTGTGGGCGGACCTACACGGCGGCGCTGGACCTCTCGAATTTTTTAAGACCTTCGTAGTCGGGGAGGACCGGCTCCGCCAGGAGATCTTCTTCCTCGCCTACCACCTGCACTGGGGTCACGAGTCGTTGATGCAGATGCCCACGGATGAGCGCTGGGCCTACGTGAGGATGCTGTCGCAGCAGCTCGAGCGGGAGAAGAGTGCACTCGACGCTGCCCGCCGGCGTTGAGGAGGGCCAGGAGAGGCAGATGAGTCTGGATTTCGCCGTCTACGCGCGAGCGGAGGAGAGGATCCCGGTCTCGGAGATCCGCGAGGCGATGCGCGCGCGGGGGGCGGCGCTCTCCTGGACGCCGCGCAGTCCGAGTGGCGTCGAGCGGCTGCCCGGCGAGCTCCGGCCGGAAGGAGAGGGGGGCGAGTCGGACTGGATGGACCTGTCGGTGTCCGCACTGGACGACCTCGCCAGGGACGCGCTGGTCTCGTCGTACGGCCTGAGCGGTCCGCACCGGGCCGCCGTGGAGGCCGCGACGCTCGAGTACAGCGTGGCGCTTCCGATGAGCTTCGATCCGCGCCTCGAGCGCTACGTCGGGCACCTCCTGGACGTGCTCGCAGAGAAGACGCAGGGCGTGATCCTCGACATGCAGCAGAACCGCTTCTTCGACCGCACCGAATATCGGACGCGCCGCGAGGCGGCGCTGCGAGCCGACGAGCGATGAAGTCGTAGTTTCCGATGGATGATCTGGTCGCCTGCCTCAGCGAGCTGAACCGGATGCTGGACGAGCGCGGCGTGACGCCGGGCTCGATCACGCACACGGTCGAGCAGCTGCGGGTGGCCGTGCAGCAGGAGAACTTCCGACTCGAGCACCGACTCGAAGGCACGCTGGCGACGAAGTCGGGTCAGGAGATCTTCTTCAGCCGCATCGTCGACGTCGTTAGCGAGCGGCTCGGCCAGACCATCCGCACCGAGGTCAAGACCGGGGCGGACCTCGGCCAGGCGCTGCGGCGCGGAGGCGGCCCCGAACCCGGGGAGGTGACCCAGCTGGTCCGGGACCTGGTCTTCGGGATCCGGGACGACGTCCAGAACCTTTGGCACTTCAGCAGGGTCCAGCTCAGCGAGCAGAACGAGAGGCTGTTGGCCACGCACCTCGTGAGGGCCGAGCAGCAGCTCCGGGAGTTCGGCTTCAGCGAGGAGGAGATCGGCCGCGCCTTCGAGAACCTCACCTTCCGCTTTCGCGGTGCCCTCGACGATTCGGGGGAAGAGGTCTTCAGAACGGCCATGGAGGTGTTGCTCGGGCCCCAGGGGAAGCTGGCGAGGGAGGCGGAAGCCCAGGCGAGCGGGAGCCCCGACTTCGTTCCCGCCATGCAACACGTCGAGCGGAAGCTCGAGACGGACGCCGTGGCGGCGCTGGATCCGGACTTCAGCCAGCTCGGCGACAGCATCGAGGAGAGCGTCGAGGAGACCGTCGAGCAGGCCGCGGCCAACGTGCGGACGAACGCCGTCACCGCCGTGGGTACCCGCCTCGCGGACACGGGAAGCGCGATCAGCGATCTCGCGGGAAACATCCAGGGAGTGGTGGGCTCGGCACGGGAGCTCGGCGAGATCTGGGACAAGCCCAACCGGAGCCTGGACGACTACCTCACGGCCGCCGGGAACATCGGAGACGTACTGACCCAGGGCGGCCAGGCACTCCAATCCCTGAGCGGGATCACCCAGATCGCCACTGCGGCCCACAGCGCCTTGAACGCCGTCATGTTGATGAACCCCGTGGTCCTCGTCGTGGTCGCCGTCGTGGCCCTGATCGCGGCCATCGCCGCGCTGATCATCTACTGGGACGAGGTGAAGGCCGCCCTGCGGGACAACCCGTGGCTCGCGGTGATCGCCGCCTTCACCGGGATCATCGGCCTCGTGGTGGTCATCATCGCCTACTGGGACGAGATCAAGCTCGCGACGCTGCGAGCGGCCAACTTCATCAGCATCCAGGTGCAGCGGATCGGCGAGTTCTTCCAGGGCGTGGGCCGGCTGATCGGCCAGGTCTGGGACTTCGTCGTCGCCAAGGCCGCGAACGCGGGAATCGCGATCCTGAACGCCTTCATCCGCATCGGCACCAGCATCCAGAACTTCTTCATCGACGTGATCAACGGGATCCTCTCGCTCTACAACGAGGCGGCCACCAGCACGCTGGGCGAGCTGGCCGGGCTCGAGGCGGCCGAGCTCATTCCACGCGCCGACGTCGAGGCGCGTCTCATCCCGCCGCGCGAGGTCCCGGAGATCAGCGTCGAGGCCGCGTTCGCGAGCGCCGGTCCCATCACGGGGGGGCTGGAGTCGGCGATCGCGGAGCAGGAGGCGGCGGTGGCCGCCGCCCAGGAAGAGGACCGCCTGCGTCGCCAGCGCGAGGCCGAGCAGGAGGCGGCCGCCCAGGCGCCGGCCGTGGCGCCCGCGGCCGAGGCCGCCGCGGCGCCGCCCGCGCTTCCCGCCGCGGCCGGTGCCGCGGCTCCGGAGCAGGTCGACCAGTCGGTGAGCGTCCAGGGCGGCATCACCGTGCACATCAACGCGGAGCGACTCGAGCTCGACAAGGCCGAGGTCCTGAGTGAGGAGATCGTCCAGGCGTTGAAGCAACGTCTCGACGCGCTCAGGACGGAGAGCGACTTCCGCAGCGGGACACGCGCGGCCGGCGCCGGCTGACGCGAGAGGCAGCGATCATGCTGAGCCAGAGACAACCGGTCCGGGGATTCCTGTGCAGCGTCGGGCTCGATCCCGAGATCCTGGTGCGGTTCCAGTTCAACCCGGGTCAGATCACCGACCGCCGGGCCGTGAGCTACGCGACGGTGAACGCGCCGGGCGGGCTCATGCCCCAGCTCCACTACACCCAGGGCGGCGAGCGCACCCTGAGCTTCAACGTGCGGATCGACGGGCTGTTCAGCGGGCCCGCCGAGGAATCGGTCCCCATCGCCCGGGGAGACGACGGCAGCATCGTCCCCGAACTCAACAAGTACCGGGCGTTTCTGTATCCCGAGACCGAGGATTGGGAGGAGGCCCAAGCCAGCTTCGTACCGATCTATACCGATCTCCAGCACTTCCGAAGTCCGCCCACCTGTCGTCTCGGGCTCGGCGAGCGCGTGATCCCCTGCGTCGTGACGGACGTGAGCATCACCGAGACGCTCTTCAACTCCGAGCTGGAGCCGATCCGAGCCGAGGTGTCGGTCTCCCTCGCAGAGCGGCCGCCCTACGGGGAGCGCGGAGCGGTCGGAGTGGGAGGCTCTTGACGTGCCCGTGAAGCCCGACTCGCGCTACGCCGACCGCCCCATCCTGAGGGTGGCCGCGCCCGACGGGAGCCAGCGAGACGTCGTCGCCCTTCGCCTCCGGCGACCGACGGCGTCGGGACCCAGCACCCGGCATCGCCTGCGCCCGGGCGACGCCCTGGACCTGCTCGCACGGCGGGTCTACGGCGAGGAGCGCCTGTGGTGGCGGATCCTCGACGCGAATCCCGTCGTCCATCCCCTCGACCTCGAGAGCGGGGACGGGGTCGACGTGCCGGCTCCCGGGCCCGCCACCCGCGTCACCCGGGCCCGGAGGTTCTAGGTGTCCAGCCGAACCCCGTACTTCCAGGTGATCCTCGAGGACCAGGACGTCAGTGCCTGGGTCGACTCCGTATCGGTGGTCGAGGACGACCGGATGGCCGACGGCGTCAGCATCGCCATCTCGGACCCGAGGATGATCTATGCGGACGCACTCTTCGAGGGCAGCCTCGTCGAGGTCGACATGGGCTACGCGGAGGCGAACCAGCACGCGCTGATGCTTCGCGCCGTGATCACGAAGGTCGACGTCTCCTACCCCGCCAACGGAGTCTCGGCCGTCACGCTCAAGGGTGAGGACCAGTCGATCCTGATGGGCCTCGTGGAGAAGAACCGTCTCTGGCGCAACCTGTCGGTGACGGACATCGTCCGGGAGATCGCCGACGAGTACGACTTCCTGGCCGGCGTCGAGGCCCGGCTCGACCCCGATCCGCCCGTGGCGAGGCGCCCGATCCACCAGGACGGGAAGACCGACCTGGGCTTCCTGCAGGACCTCGCCAAGGAGTACCACGCCAAGTGCTTCGTGGAGCTCGACGAGGGCGGCGACGAGATCCTCTACTTCATGCCCGAGCGTTCCGTCACGAGCCTGAGGCGGCCCGACGAGATCGTCCTGCGCTACCGCATGGGTCCGGACAGCAATCTGGTGAGCTTCTCGCCGAGCTTCGACAGCAACTATATCGACCGCCTCAAGGAGGTGAACGACGTCGACGTGGAGGGCGAGGCCATCGAGAGCGCGGAGGCGCCCCCGGTGGAAGTCGTGATCTGGGGGCTATCCCAGGACCGCCTGGCGGAGGCCAGCCCCAAGGACCGCGACACGATCCGCGCGCTCTACGACGTGGGTGCATCGCGCAAGCGCGAGCTGCAGGAGATGTTCGCGAGCCAGCGTCCGACGGTGGGGGAGGTGGCGGCCGACCAGGCCGACCTGGATGCGACGGTCGACTCCCTCGAGGCGCTTCGTCTCGGGATGAGCGCCAACGGCTCGACCTTCGGGAACGTCTGGCTGCGGGCGAAGTCCCGGGTCGAGATCCAGGGCGTCGGCGAGCGCTTCAACGGCGACTGGTACGTCACGAGTGCCACCCACAAGATCGACCGCAGCGGCTTCAAGTCGGACTTCAAGTGCGTGCGCTGACCCGGGAGGAGAACGGATGACGGGCAAGTACTTCGGCAAGTACACGGGAATCGTCAAGGACAACCAGGACGACCAGAACCTGGGCCATCTCCAGCTCTCGGTCCCCGCGATCTTCCCGCCGGAGGAGCGCGTCCTCGCTCGACCGGCTCTTCCCTACGGGTTCTTCTTCGTACCCGAGCCCGGGGCGAAAGTGTGGGCCGAGTTCGAAGGCGGCCTGCCCGGGCTGTGTCTGTGGACGGGACTGCAGTACGTGCCGGGCGAGTGGGCGTCCGAGGCCGAGGCGAATCCGCCGACCAGGCGCGTCATCAAGAGCGCGGCCGGCAGCGTGATGGTGTTCAACGACACGTCCGGCGAAGAGGCCATCGAGATCCACGAGAGCAGCCACGGTCACGTGATCACGCTCGACGCCCAGGGGATCACCATCCAGGACGGCGCGAACGGTCACGTCGTGGCGATGAGCTCCGGCGGGATCCAGGTCGAGAGCGGCCTCGGAGCGAAGGTCGAGCTGACGCAGGCCGGCATCGCCGTCGACGGCGGCGCGGGCGTCGTGGAGGTGAAGGGCTCGGTGATCAAGCTCAGCAGCTCGGCAGCGCTTCCCGTGGCGCGCCTCACCGACCAGGGGGTCGGGAACCTCGGCGCGCCCGTGGTGATCGCCATGACCGGCAACACCTCGGTGCTGGCGTAGGAGCCTCGGCATGGCCCTCGGAGCCGACAACACCATCTGCAAGCGCGAGTTCGTCGAGGCCATGCGCCAGCGGCTCGTCGAGAAGGATCCCGAGCTGGGGAAGAACGTCGACGAGGTGGAGGTGCAGAAGAACCTGGGCGCCCTGGGAACGGCCGTTCAGCAGATCGCCACCGTGTATGCCGAGACCCTGTCCGATGCCACCACGGACCCGGCTTTCTGGCAGTGGCTGGGCGATCTGGATGCCTGGCTCCAATCCCTCTCGGCCTGGCAGACCGGTCTCGCGGCCGCCTTCCAGGCGTGGGCGCCCGTCACGCCAACGGAGCAGGCGCTCAAGGCGTCCGTTCTCGCCCTCGCGGCACCGGGGCCGCCGCCGGCGGGGCTCCCGGCCGAGCTGCTCGGGAGGATCCGATGAGCGTCTCCCTGGGGCTCGGGTTCCCCTTCCGAATCCGCGGCGGGAGCGTTCGCACGGCGCGGGGTGTCGAGCGGATCGAGGCCGGCGTCCGGCACGTCCTCAGCGTCCGCCTCGGGGAACGCGTGATGCTCCGCGACTACGGCGGCGGCGTTCACCGGCGGCTTCAGGACCCCAATGACGCCACGCTCCGGGCGCTGGTGAAGCACGAGGTGACCGAAGCCCTCCGCCGCTACATGCCGGAGGTCCGGACCGTCGGTCCGATCCGCGTCGATTCGTCCGGCTCGGAGCTCAGAGTGGTCGTCGAGTACGTACTGCGCTCGGCCGAGGGGGCTCGGCGGCTGGAGCTTCGAATCCCCTAGATCGGGAGGATCCGGGTGGACCAGCCCGCGATCGACTACACCGGGCTCGACTACGACTCGCTCCGCGAGGCGATGCACGCCCTCGCCCGCGAGAGCCTGCCCGAGTGGGCGCCCGACGACAACGATCTCGGCGCCCTGCTGCTCGACGCCTTCGCGTGGGCCTGTGATCTGACCCTCTACTACCAGTCGCGGATCGCCCAGAATCTCTTCCCGGGCACCTCCGACGAGCCGGACGCCCTCGTCCAGCTCCTGCGGCACATCGGCTACGAGATCCGGCCGCCGGCACCGGCGACGGCGAACCTGCGGCTGGCCTTCGACGCCACGGAGCCCACGCCGATCCTGATTCCCGCCGGGACCGGGTTCGTCGCCGAGACGCGAGCCGGCGAGAGACTGTCCTTCGAGACGGAACGCGACTTCGAGATCCAGGCCAACCAGCTCACGCCGCCCGATGCGGCCGGCACCCGAGCGTTCTTCCCGCTGCCGGTGGTCGAGGGGAAGACCGTCACGAACGAGCCCCGGGCGATCTCCGACGGCAGCCCCAATCAGCTCTACACGCTGCGCGAGCGTCCCGTGAGCCCCGGCTCGATCCGCATCCGGGTGCAGGAGCCCGGCGGCCTGACCACCTGGACGGAGGTGCGGACGCTGGCGCAGAGCGGCCCCGCCGACCGTCACTTCGCGGTGCAGCGGGATGCCAGCGGCGGCGCGACGGTGTTGTTCGGCGACGGCGTGAACGGCCTGAGACCGCCCGCCGGCACCGCGGTCGCCCCCGTCTACGTCCAGACCACGTACCGCGTGGGCGGCGGCAGCCGCGGGAACCTGCCGGCGGATACGGCGTTTCGCCCCTCCCTCGCGAACGTCCGGGATGCGCGCGCGGTCGAGGCCGCGTCCGGAGGAACCGAAGGCGAGGACATCCGCGCGGCGCGCCTCTTCGCGCCTCGCCTCTACCGCACCCAGGATCGGGCCGTCACGGCCGGCGACTACACGGACCTGGCCCTCGAGGTTCCCGGGGTGGGGAAGGCACGCGCCGTCTCCCTGGGATGGAACCAGGTTCTGCTCTACGTCGCGCCCTCCGGCCGGGTGGCGGAGCCCTCGGAGCTCCTCGTGCGCGACCTCCTGGCGCACTTCGAGGCGAGGCGGATGACCACGACGAGCGTGAAGGTCGTCGCGCCCACGCCCGCGGACGTCTACCTGCGAGCCCGGATCCAGGCCGAGGCCTACTACCGGCAGAGCGACGTCCGCGCGGCCGCCGAGGCGGCCGTCGCCGCCTACCTCGACTTCGACGCGATCGACTTCGGTCAGCCGATCTACCTGAGCCGGATCTACGACGCCATCCAGAGCCTGGACCAGGTCGCCTCGGTGAACGTCGGTGAGTTCAGTCGGACGCCGGGCGGCGGCGTCGTCGCGAGCGGGGTCATCGAGGTCGGCACGAACGAGCTGCCGCGCCCCGGCTATCGCGACAATCCCAACCACCCTCCGGTGCCGGGTGATCCCACCCAGCGGCCCCCCATCGTGCTGGAGATCCAGGGAGGCGTGGAGGGATGAAGGCCATCCGCAAGCTGCGCGCCATGCCCCACTTCAGCGGGCGACGCATCGACCTGGACTGGAATCTCCCCGCAGCCGCGGCCTTCGACGGGGGCCCCGCGCTCACCGGGATCCGGATCGTTCGGCGCGCCCGGAGCTTCCCCGCGGATCCGGACGACGGAGACGTCGTTTACGACGGGGGCGTCGTCTCGCACTTCAGCGATCGCGACCTCGAGCCGCTCGTCACCTACTACTACGCGGTCTACAGCACCGACGCCGTGGGGGACCGGCACTTCGACCCGATGCACTCCCGAGCCACGGGCTTCTCGACGGAGCACTACGGGCTCGCCGAGCGGACCTACGGGCTCCTGCCCGCCGTCCACCAGCGCCTCGACACGCCACTGTCCCAGCCCGATCTGGACGAGCTGGACCCCGGCGCCCGGGCGAGGCTGCGCGAGCTGCCGGCGGAGATCCGCGGGCGCGGGCAGCTCCGGCGGTACTTCCAGGCGATCGGAGCGCCGCTCGACGCCATGCGCAGCTTCGCCGAGGGCCTGCCCAGCCTCCACGATTCGGACCGGGCCCCTCCCGACTTTCTCGTGCCCCTGGCGGGCTGGCTCGACTGGCAGTCGGACCGCTCCCTCGACGTCTTCGCCCGTCGCAACGAGATCAAGTTCGCCCCCCATCTCTACCGGGAGGTCGGGACGGTCCCCAGCCTGCGGAGCATCGTGAACCGGTACACGGGCTGGTACACCCAGGTCGCCGAGCTCGAGCAGCAGATCGCGCGGTCGAATCGTCCGCCCGCCCTCGCGATCCACGCAATCGTCGAGGAGGGCGGCAGCTGGCGCGGCAGCGACGACGCTGCGCCCGTCCTCGGCTTCACGGGAGCCAGTCGCGAGGCCAACGGAGCCGGGGGCACCCCCGCGGTCCTCGTGGGCGGCTCCTCGGAGCCGTTCTCGCTGCGTCCCGACATGGAGCTGGCCGTCACCGTCGACGACCGGATTCCCACGGCGGTGCGCTTCCGCCCCGGAGACTTCGACGACCTCGCCAACGCCACGGCCGCCGAGGTCGCGGCCGTTCTCGACGCCGCATTCTCCGAGCTCACGGCGAAGGAGAGCGCTGGAAGCATCGAGCTGACGTCACACACCACGGGGCCCACGTCGGCGATCCGCGTCGAGACCCACGCGGCCAGCCTCGTGACGCTGGAGAGCGCCCCGCGTGGCCGGCTGGCCGCGTTCCGCGACGGGGACGATCGGCTTCGGGTCTTCTACACCCAGCACGATCCGGATTTCCCGGCCCTCGAGCGCGAGGCGGCACGGGTGCGGCAGGGTCTTCCCTCCGCGAAGGGCCTCGGGCCGGGCGAGATGCCGCCGGTGCGGGTGAGCGCCGCCCCGCTGCTGGGGTTCGGGCCGGAGCACGCCTCGGCGACGCGCACGAAGGACGCCGCACCCACGCTGGTCGGCACGGCGCGGGAGCCCTTCGCGCTCTCCGGGGAGATGGCCCTGTTGGTGACCACCAACGGCCGCTTCGCCCAGACGGTGCGCTTCCGCCTGCGGGACTTCGTCGATCCCGATCGGATCCCGGCCGCGGAGCTCGCCCGCTATCTCGACGGGCAGCTCGTCGGGATCGAGGCGAGCGCACTCCCGGACGGGCGGCTGCGCCTGGCGGCGGCGGGCAAGGAGCTCATCGACTCGCTGCGGGTGGAGCAGTACGTGCCGACGCAGCCCGGGCCGTCGCCCGAGACCCTGCCGCCGTCGTCGCTGGGCCGGCTCCGCTACAAGACGCTCCGCGCGGGTGCCTGGGGCGAGTCCCACCCCGTGAGCCCTGCGCCCGAGGCCGCCGAAGGGGACCCGGCGGCGGCCGAGCGCGCGGACCGCAGCATCTTCCTGGCCTGGGCCGAGAGCCCCGGAGCCGCCACGACGCGACTGCGGTTCCGGCTGGGGCGGCGGCGCGGGCCGAGGCCCGCGAGGCTGGTGGGTGAGCGCAGCGAGCCCTTCCGGATCGCCCCGGGCAGCCACCTGGTGCTTCGGGGCGCCTGGACGGGAGACGAGGGCTTCGAGTTCGCGGCGGGCGACTTCGCGAACCCGTCCGCCGCCACGGCCGCCGAGGTGGCTGCGGCCCTGAGCGCCCGGCTCGCGCGGGTGACGGTGTCCGCGCTCCCGAACGGAACCATCGCGATCGAGACCCCTGGGGCGGGTGGGGACGCGCTGCTAGAGGTCGACCTTCGCCACTCGTCGGCCGCGGCCGCGCTCGGCTTCGCCGAAGGCAACCGAGGCGCCCGCGGTGAGTGGGACGACGAGATCGACTGGTCGCCCGCCGCCGACGTTCCGGGCGTGTCCCTCGGCCGCCACACCGATCTCTTCGCGCTGGCCGAGCCCGGCGGCGCGGTGAGGCTCTTCTGGTCGCGTCACGAGGGCTTCACCTGGCAGGTGCAGACGGCACGCTGGGACGGCACGAGCTGGTCGGCGGTGGAGACGCCGTCGGATCCGGCGGGACGCCACCACCGGGAGCCCTGCGCCGCACTCGATGCAGCCGGACGGGTCTGGCTGATCTGGTCCCAGAGCGAGCCCCTCGCCAGCTCGGTCGATGGGTGGCGGCTGCGCCAGCGCGTGTTCGACCCGGTGGCCGGGAGCTGGCTCGCTCCCGCGGACGTGACGACGCCCCTGGCGGGTCAATCCCACGCCGACCGCGAGCCGGGGGTCGTTCCGCTCGGCGGGGGCGACCTGCGCGTCTTCTTCCAGAGCACCCGCAACGGCGGCCGGGACCTCTGGGACGTGCGCATCACGCCGTCGAGCGGGGCCGTCACCGCGCCGACTCCCGTGACGAGCGGCGGTGCTTCGGATCACGCTCCCGCTCCCGTGCTCACCGCTGACGGCTCCCAGTGGCTGTTGTTCCGGAGTGATCGCAGCGTCTCGCTCAGCCGGATCGCCACGCGAAACCTCCCCGAGGTGGACAAGCGGGTCACGAGCCCTCCGGCGCGGCCGGAGCTCCCGGTGGGGCCCTCCCGAAGCGTTCGCATGCCCGACACCGGGACGCTGCGACGGCTCGCGGGAGCGACGAGCGTCGCGCTCGGCGACGCCGCTCGGCTGGGGCGACGTGCCCGCTGGGACGATCTGCTCTGCTACACGCCCCAGCAGCCGGCCGGTCCGCAGCCGGGCGGGATCGAGTACACGCGGGGAGCGGTCGGCCTCTTCCTGAGCCGGGTGAGCGAGGCCGCCCTCCCCGAGCACAAGGTCGCGCGCCTGCGCCGGGTGCTGGATCGCTTCAAGCCGATCCACGTCCGGCCCGCCGTGGTCTTCGCGCCGCGGGTCGACATCGAGTACGTCTACACCGCGACGGCGGATCTCACCGACGCCTACCGGGACGAGCATCCCGACATCGAGTACTACGCCGGTCTGGCGGACAGCTCCGCGGCGGTGCTGCCGGACTGGTCGGTGCTGGTGTCCAACTCCCCGACCGACGTGTCGGCCGATCCGACGGATCTGCTCACGCTGCGCCGGAGGACGTTCTTCCTGCCGCCGAGCTAGGGCTCGGCACGGAGGGGACGCGATGACGGAGCACGAGAAGCCTGCCGGGACCCTCCACGGCCTGTACCGCGACGTGCTGCGGGACGACCGGGGCCGGGTGGTCTGGGAGCGCGACTGGCGCGCGAACACGATCGTGGGCGACTTCCGTCGGCTGTTGGCCGGGTTCGTTCGCGGCACGCCGACCTCGACGGAGGGAATCGTCGGCCTGCGCGTCGGCGCGGGGAGCGACACCTGGGACGCCGCGCC
Source organism: Myxococcota bacterium (assembly GCA_028277885.1). Classification (GTDB taxonomy): domain Bacteria; phylum Myxococcota_A; class UBA9160; order UBA9160; family UBA6930; genus JANQFK01. The sequence continues at coordinate 94,382 of JANQFK010000079.1, read as the reverse complement.
GCCGCCCTCGCCGCCGCCCGGCACCACATCGCTGGTGGACGCCAACCCCCACACGGTGCCGCGCTCCGACCTGACCTTCGAGTACCTGGTGGGAGGCGCCGCCTCGGCCGCGCCGACGAACCGTCTCCAGATCGTGGCCAGCCTCGGCCCCAACGTGCCTCCCTGGCCCGATCCGAACCACGCGAGCGCGACGCTACGCGAGTTCGGGCTGGTCGGTCGCCTCGACGGCGCCGACGTCCTGCTCAACTACGTCATCCACCCGGCGATCGCCAAGGATCCCGCCAGCACGCTGCAGAGAACCATCTGGCTGGTCTTCTGACCGAGGAGAAACGCCATGGCCGTGATCACGCCCGATACCTTCGACCCGCTGCGCCGGTACGTGGGAGTTCGCCTCCAGCAGGGCGTGCCCATCGTCGACGCGGACTGGAACGAGCTCGAGGACGTTCGCAAGTTCGAGGTCCGGGCCTTCCTGAAATGGTTCGTCGGCGACGGCGTCGCCGAAGGCAACGAGGAGAGCTTCCGAATCGAGGCCACGGGAGTCGACAACGACTTCACCGTCCGCTCGGGGGTCACGGCCGCCCCCGATGCCCTCGACCACATCGGCCGCTGCATCGTGGACGGCGTCGACGTCATGATCGAGGCGGACGCGACCTTTCGCGGGCAGCCGCTCCACGCCAGCCAGCCCGGGTCCGCCGCCCTGAGTGCCGCGCTCGGCGTGCCCGAGATTCCGGAGTTCTCTCCACCGGGCGCCGACGGGAGATTCGCGGTGTACCTCGACGTCTGGGAGCGCATCGTCAGCCCCACCGAGGATCCAACCCTGGTGCTGACGCCGCTCGGGACGGAGAGCTGCGCGCGCACGAAGCGGGAGTGGGTCGTCCGCGTGCGCCCCGGGCCGGACGCACCCCAGCCCGGCGATCCCGATCACGACCCCGCGCACAGCTACTACGTGCTCGCCTGGATCGACCGACGCGGGGGAGTGCCCGCCATCGAGGCCCAGGACGTGACGGACCGCCGGGAGCGCAACCTGCTCGTGCCTCCCGCCACGCTGATCCGGGACCTGCTGGGCATGGAGCCCGAGGACTACCGGCGGGGTCTCAACCGTCCGGCGGTGAGCCTGCGCGAGGCCATCAACGCACTGCTCCTGGGCAACCTTCCCGCCACGGCCCCCCAGCAGCTCAGCAGCGGGCCAGGCAGCAGCGAGGCCGGCCGCGGCGTCGTGGAGGATCTCCAGGGAAACCTGTGGGCGTTCTTCGAGAGCGACCGCACCGGGAACGGAGACATCTACGTGCGGCGCTACCTGGCCGGAAGCCAGGCCTGGGGGGCCGACGAGCGAATCACGACGGACGCGGCGGCGGAGGCCAACCCTCTCGCCATCGTGGACGACGCGAGCGGTGACGTCTGGGTGTTCTGGAACAGCGACGCCGGGGCGGCTGCCCAGAACGTCTGGTCCCGGCGCTACCGGGTCGGGACGGGCGCCTGGGATGCTCCGGTCGCGGTGAGCACCTCGGTACAGGACGACTTCCAGCACCGCGTCGTCAAGCACCCGAACAACTCGCTGCTGGTCTACTTCACGTCGCTGCGTGACGCCAACACGGCGAGCATCTTCCTGAGGCGCTTCGATCTCTCGGCCGATGCCTGGGATGGAGAGAGCCAGGTGCTGGCGACCCCGGCGCCCGTGGAGGACGGGGCTCCCAGCGCGGCCGTCGACTCGGCCGGCGAGGTCTTCGTCGTGTGGGAGAAGCGAGTCTCGGGTAGCTCCGGGGCCATCATCGTCTGGAATGGGCTCGACGAGCTCGGCACGGTCATCCGAGGCGGCGGGACGCTCGTGGGGCCTGGAGAGCTCGTCATCCCGACAAGCACCACCGAGTCTCGGACACCCGAGGTGATGGTGGCGAGCGACGACACGGTCCGGCTGTTCTGGCGTTCCCGAGCGACGGGGGGCTCCCCCTATCAGATCCAGTCGGCGCGCTTCGACCGAGCCAGTGACACCTGGGTCGACGTCCAGCAGGTCTCCACGCCCGCCGGCAACAACTACGACCCGCGGGTGGTGGAGGATGCCCAGGGCAAGATCTGGGTGTTCTGGCGCTGGCGCAGTGGGAGCACCGGGGGAGTCAGGGTCCGCGCGCTGGACCCGACGACGGGCCTCTGGGGAGACGATCGACTCCTGGCCCCGGTGTCCGGGAACTTCACCATGGGGCCCGCAACGCGCGACGCCAGTGGAGCGATCTGGGTGTTCTGGGCCCAGGGCTCCCCCCGCGTGACCTACCACAAGAGACTGGTCACCCAGGTCTGACAGTCTGCGCCCGCCATCACGGGCGAAGGAGGATCGAGATGAGAGTCTGCGGGAGGTTCCTGGCCACGTTCTTCGTCCTCGCCGCCGTGCTCCGTCCCCAGGCGGCGGAGGCCCAGCGGCAGTTCGAGCTCAACGCGCCGCCCGCGGTGGCGACGTCGACGCCCTTCGAGCTCCCGCTCAGCTCGGCGATCGGCTCGCAGCCCTCCACCTACCTGGCGGTGCTCCCCATCCGGCCCCCGGCCGGCTTCACGGCCAGCTACGTGATCCGCAACACGGATGCGAACCAGCAGGCCACCGTCTCCGCGACCGCCACGGCCCTGGACGATCCGACCACCGCCGGCGAGGCGTCGGTCGGCAGCGTGCGCTTCACGACGGCGCCGGGCTCCGACGGGCTCGCCGTCATCGAGATCCAGCACACCCCCCAGCCCGCGGATCCGGATGCACCGGAGCAGTGGGCGCTCGACATCCAGCACACCGCGAGTGGAGCGGTCGACTACTTCGTGGTGGCGGCCCACACGGAGGCCGCGACCGCGGTTCCGCGACTCGCCGTCGTCGTGGGTGGCGTGATCCCGGCCAGCCCCCAGCTCGACTTCGGGATCCCGACGGTCGGGACCGAGGTGATCCTCACCGCCGTCGCGCTCAACCAGGGCACGGGGCCGCTCACCCTCGACACGGCGACGATCGATCCGAACACGAGCGGGTTCTTCTCGATCGTGGCCGACCCGGCGGGCACCGTCATCCCACCGAACGGCGAGCACCCGATCGAGGTCGCCTACCAGGCCACCACTCCCGCCCCCGCGGCCAACGTCGGCACCCTCCACGTGACGAGCAGCACCGCCGGCGTGGCCGAGGTACCGGTCGGCCTCGAGGGCTGGGCGAGGCTGCGCGAGCTCGCTCTCGTGATCGACGCCTCCGGGAGCATGAACCGGTCGAGCGGCGGGCTCCGTCTCGCCGGCTGTCCTCCGGGGGATCCAGCCAACCGCGACGCCACGTTCGCGGACGAGAGCCGCATCCGACAGGTCCGCACCGCTCTCGAGACGCTCCAGCTCAAGCTCACGGAGTACGCCGCGGGGCAGGTCTCGGTGGGGGTGGTGCGCTTCCCCGGCGACGATCTCTCCTGCGGGAGCTCCCTCAGCGACTCGCGGGCCAGCGCCGAGTCCACCTGGAGCAAGGTCGATACGGCGGACGCCAGCGGAGCGCCGGGGCTCGCAACCTTCGATCCGGCGGGGACGGTGGCCAGCGCCATCCAGCAGGCCACGGAGTACGCGTTCAACCACGGCACGCCGATGAGGAAGGGGCTCGAGACCGCGGCGGACCTGTTCGGCGCCGGGAGCGGATCCGCGTCCCGAGCCCTGGTGCTGCTCAGCGACGGAGCCTTCAACGTCCCGGACGAGACGCGCACCCAGTTCCTGAACGCAGCCCGCCCGGCCCTCGTCGACAAGGGAATCGCGGTGTACTCCCTGGCCTTCGGTCAAACGTCCTCCGTGGACCCCGAGACCCTCAGCACGCTCTCGGCCGAGATCGCGGCGACCCTCGGAGTGGCGTCGGACCTCGTCTTCCAGCACTACGATCCCGCCGCAGCCGGCCTCGAGGAGGACCTGAGCAAGTTCTTCAACAACATCCTCGTCGACCGGCTCTCCCTCGACATCGAGGGCGATCCCGGCATCCAGATCGCGAAGGGCACCCTCGCGAGACACGAGGCGTTCGTCACGGCCTACGACGATCTCGTGACGTTCTCGTTGGTCTGGACGACGCCGGCCCCCAACCTGCTGGAGTTCGAGCTGATCGCGCCGGACGGAAGGCGCGTGGGCCCGAGGTCTTCGGAGGCCCGCTACAGCCAGGGCCGCAAGCACCGGATGTACGCGATCGACGTTGCCGAGCTCGAGCCCGAGCTCCTGGGCCGTTGGCAGATGGAGGTCCGCTACCCGTTCGAGTCCATCTACGAGCCGGCGCGCGCGCGGGCGGCGTATCGCGTCATGAGGGGTCCGACCATCGAGCGCTACGTCTGGGACACGGTGGTGCAGTCCAACCTCAACCTGCGCCTCGCCTTCGACAAGCGTGCCTATGCCACCGGAGACCCGATCCGGGTCGAGGCGGAGCTGCACGCCAACGGCGTTCCCCTCACGGATCGGCTCGTGCGGCTCCAGGTCGCCCGACCCGGCGAATCCCTGGGGAACTGGTACGCGGAGCACGACGTTCCCCTCGAGAGGATCGAGGCCGCAGCGGGCGAGGCGTTCGGTGAGTCGCTCGACGAGCAGAACCCGGCGGCCCTGAAGCACTACTACCTCACGCAGGTGCAGAACGTGGCCGTCCCTTCGCTGGTCTCGCTGTACGGTGAAGGGGTTCTGATGCGCGACGACGGGATGGGCCCGGACACCCGCGCCGGAGACGGGCGCTACACCGCCCTGCTCCAGGGCGTCACCACCGAGCTGGGCACCTATACGTTCCGCGTGCTCGCGAGCGGAGACACTCCGAACGGCAGGCCGTTCCGGCGAGAGCGCACGGCGCAGAAGCTCGTCGGGGCGGGCGAGGTCGACCCATCGGGGCTGGTCCTGACCTGGATCGACGACGGTGTGCTCCAGGCGTACGTCGAGCCGAGTGACGCGTTCGGGAACCGGATCGGACCCGGCTACGGCGGCGAGATCGTCTTCACCAGCAACGGACGTCCCCTGGGAGAAGTCGAGGACGACCTGAAGGGCGGCTACCTCCAGCGATTCGACGTCGGAACGGGGCCGGCCGAGGTGAAGGTCGAGGTGGCCGGCTTCGAGCTGCCGTCGCAGACGCTGGAGCCACCGGAGACGGGCGCCACGATCGAGATCTCACGAAACCTGTTGATCCTCCTGATCCTGCTGCTACTCGTGCTGGCGATCGCCCTGCTGGTCGCGCTGAGGAGGTAGCGGTCGGTGTGGCGGCGGCGGCCCGGGGCCCCGGCCCCGGGTCCGCGCCACGCATCGCTCCCGACGTCCACTCTCCAGGCGTGACGCCTCGTTCGCTCCCGCTCCTGGGCTCCGTCCTGGTGGCGCTGCTCCTGGCACCCGCTTCCACCCGGGCCTTCTCGCTGTTTCCCGAGCTCTCCAGCGGATCGCCGCAGGCCGTGCTGGCCCAGGCGGCGCGTTGGTCGTCGGTGACGGGCCTCGACGGCGGCATCCAGGTGGGGATCGCGCCCGGCGTCGCGGCCGCGTTGCAAGTGGATGGGGACGCCCTCGCCGACGTCGAGCAGGCGATCCTGGACGGGATCGAGGCCTGGGCGAGTCCCGTCCTCCAGTTCGACGTCCAGCTCGACGCGGCGGGCACCGTCGAGGGGCCCGAGCTCGGCTTCGAGATCGACCTGTTCGCCGTCTCCGACAGCCACCCGCTCTTCGTCGCCAATCCCCAGGCCTTCACCGGTCTGGCGGTTCCCGCGGTGGACTTCTTCGCCAGCCGGCCGCTCACCAACGGGCAGGCCTCGTCGGGCTACGGGATCACCGGCGCCGACCTCTACCTCAACATCGACAACTTCGAGTTCCTGGCGCCCCTCGGCGCCTCGCGGCTCCAGGTCCTGACGCGCGTCGTGATCCACGAGCTCGGGCACGCCCTCGGGCTCGGCCACCCAAACGAGACGACGAGCTACGACACGGACCTCGATCCCTTCAACGCGATGCCGATCGACCCCGCCGATCCCTTCGCGGGGCTGATCGTGTCGCCGAACATCGACGTCACCACGGTCATGTCCAACGAGCCCTGCGGCCCGAACCCCACCGCGCCCTGCCCGGCGGCCTTCTTCACGAGCCTGGGGCCCGACGAGCTCGGAGGGCGCGCCGTGCTGTACCCGGTGCCCGAGCCCACGACCGGGATGCTGGTCGCGCTCGGGCTGCTCGCCGGGGCTCAGCGTCCGAGGCGCCGCTCCACCTCGCGCCGCAGGCCGTCGACGACGGCGCGGGTCCGCGACTGCCAGCCGATCCGGGAGACCCACTCGGGAAGCGCACCGCCCGGCGACCCCGCGTAGCGGTCGCGCGCCTCGGTTCCGGCGGGCGTCGCCCGCAGGCGCCACTCGCTGCGCAGGTCCTCGAGCCGCACCACGCCCTCGGCGGGGGGCGGCGCGGCTCCGGGAAGCCCCGTGGCCTCGAGGAAGAAGGCGCCCTCCCAGTCCTCCCACCCGCGGTAGCGGACCACGTAGTCCCGGTCGCGCACGGGCCAGGGCAGCGCCTGGACGCCGTGGACCCGGGCTCCCTCCTCGTCGCGAGCGAGGACGCGCCAGGCTCCCAGGGGCGGGAACCAGCGCGAGAAGCCCTCGAGGTCGAGGAGCACCTCGCGTACGGTGGCGAAGGGAGCGTCGAGGGTGCCGACCACCGCCACCACGGACTGCGCCTCCGTGGGCTGGCCCGCGGCGCCCCCGGGCGCGAGGAGCCAGGCCCCGCCCGCGAGGCCCAGGGCGAGCGCGACGCATCGGGCGAAGCGGCATCCAACCCGGCCGTTCGAGAGCCGGCCGGCCGAGATTCCGACCGGCACTCCGTGAGGACGCGTGTCGCTCATCCGCTCAGTCTACGCCTGGCTGCTGCTCTCGCTCATCATGCTGCCGCTCTTCCCGGTCGCCTTCCTGGTGGAGCGGCTCACGGGGTGGCGGGACCCGCGGCGCGATCACCTGCGTCGCTTCACGGCGAGCTGGATCTCACTCTACGGGTGGCTCACGCCGCTCTACCGCCTCCGCGTCGAGGTCCGCGAGCGCATGCCCCGGGACGGGCCCTACGTGCTCGTCGCCAACCACGAGTCGGGCCTCGACGTGCTGGCGCTCCTGCCGCTGCGCACGCCGGCGCGCTTCCTGGCGGAGTCCTGGCTGTTCCGCATCCCCCTGGCGGGCTGGCTGTTCCGTGCCTGCCGCCACATCCCGGTGCGGATCGGAGACCGCGAGAGCGGGCGCCGCGCCCTCGAGCGAGCCGAGGGGGCGCTCGCCGAGGGCAGCCCCGTCGCGATCTTTCCCGAGGGCCGCCTCTCGCCCGACGGCCTGGCGCCCTTCCGGGCCGGCGCCTTCGTGCTGGCGCGCCGCGCGCAGGTGCCGCTGGTTCCGGTCCTGCTCGAGGGCACGGGCCGGGCCTGGCGTCCGGGCACCCTGGTGGTGCAGGGCCGCCACGCGATCCGCATCGCGATCCTCGAGCCGATCCCCGTCCGGGACGTGGAGGCCGAGGAGCCGGAGGCGCTCGCGCAGCGGGTGCGCGAGCGACTCCAGGGTGCGCGCCAGCAGCGGATCTAGCCGGCCGCGGCGGTGACGACGATCTTGCCCTCGCGCGACGAGACCGGGGTCAGGTTCTGGGCCGAGCCGGCGCCGCCCACCAGCTCCACCCGGTAGGTGTACTCGCCGGGCTCCAGCCGGCACAGCGACGCGAACTGGAAGGCCTGGATGGGCTGGGAGACGAGGCGGTCGCCGGCGATGCGGAAGCCGCCCTTGGCGGTGCAGAACATGCGCTCGGCGACGTCCTTGTCGAAGGAGACCCGCGCGATCTTGCGCGAGTAGTTGAGCCAGCCGAGGGCGTCCTCGGAGTCGACGCGCAGGGAGCCGGGACGGATCGAGCCGTCGGTGATGCGGACGAAGGCGTGGCGATGCTCGGCGTGGTCCGGGACGCCGGCCTCCTCGGCCTTGGCGGCCAGCAGGAAGGGCAGGGTCAGGAGCACGAGCGAGAGGGCGCGAAGAGGCATGGGGTGGTTCCTCCTGCCCGTCGGATGCCCGGTCGACCGGGGGGTCACATCGGGGTGGAGGGGGGCGCGCACGGCGCCGACCCGGGGGTCACAGAACCGCGCGGGGGCTCCGGCATCGAAGGAACCAACCAAGAAACGGGAGAAGCGAACCATGCAGAGCCTGACCCGCAGCCTCGTCCTCGCCGCCGGCCTCGTGCTCCTGGGCGCGAGCGCCGCCCAGGCGAGCCACGGGCGCCACCACGCCCACCACCCTTCGTACCGGGGCGACACCCTCGAGCACCACCACGGGCACTCGAGCCGGCACCACCGTGGCCGCGCCTACCGCCACGGCCACGACCTCCGCACGAACAAGTACCTGGCCTGGAAGCTTCGCCACGGGCGCTTCGGACACTTCGATCGCCGGCACCTCGGCCGCGGCCACCATGTCCACCGCCACCGGATCCACCGCCGGCACTAGGTCGCGCCCGCGTCTGCGTCGGGCGTCGCGGCCGCGGCGTCCGCCAGCACCCGGGCCGCCTCCCGCCGGATCCGCCCGGCCGGGATGGAGGCGTCGCCCGCCTCGAGGCGCCGGAGCATCGGGGCCTTCGAGGCGCCGGTCACCAGCCACAGGACCTCGCGCGCCCGCGCGATGGCGGGGTAGGTGAGCGTCATGCGCCGCCGCCCCTCGCGGGCGCCGGTGGTGAGCGCGACGTCGGCGTCCGACACCGAGAGCACCGCGTCGCCGGGCAGCAGCGACGCCGTGTGGCCGTCCTCGCCGAGCCCGAGGTGGACGAGGTCGAGCACGGGCGGCTCTCCCGCCACCCCGGCGAGCTCGCGCGCGTAGGCGGCCGCACCGGCCTCGAGGTCCGGGCCCTCCACGGGCATCGGATGCCGGTGCGACTCCGGCAGCGGGACCCGGTCCAGCAGGACCTCCTCGACGCGGGTCCAGTTGCGGTCCGGATCGCCGCGGGGTGCGATGCGCTCGTCCACCTGGAAGAGGTGCACGGCCCGCCAGGGCACCTCCTCCCCGGCCAGGGCCTCGAGCATCCGCCACGGAGTCGAGCCTCCGCTCACCGCGAGATGGAAGGCGCCGCGCCGGGCCACGGCCTCGCGCGCCCGCCGCGCCACCCGGCCGGCCGCGCGTTGCGCGACGGCGGTGGCATCGGGAAGCACCTCGATCTCCACGGCGTCGGCGCCCGGCTCAGCCCTTCTCGGAGTGGCCGCCGAACTCGAAGCGCATCGCCGAGAGCACCTTGTGGGCGAACTCGTTCTCGCCCCGCGAGGCGAAGCGGTCGTAGAGCGCGGCGGTCAGGACGTGGGCGGGGACGCCCTCCTCGACGGCGGCCTGGATGGTCCAGCGCCCCTCTCCCGAGTCGGAGACGCGTCCGCCGAAGCGCGCGAGCTGCGGGTCCTCGCCCAGCGCCTTGGCGGTGAGGTCGAGCAGCCAGGACCCCACCACGCTGCCGCGCCGCCACAGCTCGGCGATCTCGGCCAGGTCGAACTCGTAGCGGTAGTGCTCCGGGCGCTCGAGGGGGCTGGTCTCGGCGTCGGCGTGGCGCTCGCGCAGCCCCACGTCTGCGTGGCGCAGGATGTCGAGCCCCTCGGCGTAGGCGGCCATCAGGCCGTACTCGATGCCGTTGTGGACCATCTTGACGAAGTGGCCCGCGCCGTGGGGGCCGCAGTGCAGCCAGCCCTGCTCGGCGGGGCTCGGCGTGCCCTCGCGCCCCGGCGAGCGCGGCGCCGCCTCCACCGAGGGGGCGAGGTCGGCGAACACGGGCTCGAGGCGCGCCACGATCGCGGTCTCGCCGCCGATCATCTGGCAGTAGCCCCGCTCGAGGCCCCAGACGCCGCCGCTGGTGCCGACGTCGACGTAGTGGATGCCGTCGGCCTCGAGCTCCCGCGCCCGCCGGATGTCCTCGGGGTAGTGGGTGTTGCCGCCGTCCACGATGACGTCGTCGGCGCCGAGCAGGGGCACGAGGGCGCGGATCGTGTCGTCCACGAAGGCCGCGGGCACCATCAGCCAGATGGCCCGGGGTCGGTCGAGCTTCTCGACGAGGTGGGCGAGGGAGGCGCCGCCCGTGGCTCCCTCCTCGGCCAGGCGCTTCACCGCCTCGGCGCTCACGTCGTAGACGACGAGGTCGTGGCCCCTGCCCATGAGGCGGCGGACCATGTTCGCCCCCATGCGGCCGAGGCCGATCATTCCGAGCTGCATGGCGGCTCCTCCCGCCGCCCTCAGGCGGCCCGCAACGCGTTGCGCTTCGACTCGAGACAGGCCAGCAGGTCGTTCCAGGACCCGACGAACGAGTCGCGGCCCTCCGCCTGGAGGCGCGCCGCCAGGGCGTCGACGTCGACGCCGGCCTCGACGATGGCCGCCAGCGTCCGGTCCGCCTCGCTGGCGTCGCGGCCGAGGGTCTCGCCCACCTCGCCCCGCTCGGCGAAGGCGAGCAGGGTCTTCTCGGGCATGGTGTTCACGGTGCCCTCGGCCGCCAGGGCGGTCACGTAGTAGCCCTCGGGCAGGCTCGCGTCCTTGGTGCCGGTGCTCGCCCACAGCAGCCGCTGGGGGTGGGCGCCCGCCGCGGCGAGGGCGCTCCAGCGCTCGGAGTCGAACAGCCCGCGGTAGACCTGGAAGGTGCGCTGGGCCACGGCGAGGCCCAGGCGGTTGGCGAGCCCGGTCGGCAGGACCGACGCCGTGTGGCCGTCCCACCGCGAGACGAACAGCGACGCCACCGAGGCGACGTGGGGATCCTGCCCGGCCTGGACGCGCCGCTCGACCCCGCGCAGGTAGGCCTCGGCGGCGGCGCGGTAGTGGGTGCGCGAGAAGAGCAGGGTGACGTTCACGGGCACGCCCGCGGCGATCAGCTCCTCGATGGCCACCACCCCGGCCTCGGTGCCCGGGACCTTGATCAGCACGTTGGGACGGCCCGCCTCGGCGAAGAGCGCCTTGCCCTCGGCGATGGTGGCCTCGGAGTCGTCGGCCAGGGTGGGGGAGACCTCGATCGAGGCGAAGCCGTCGAGCCCGCCGCTGGCCTCCCAGGCCGGCGCGAGGAGGTCGGCGGCGGCGACGATGTCCTCGAGCGCCAGCTCGAAGAACAGCCGCTCCGGGGGCAGCTCGCGGGACAGGCGCTCCTGGATCGAGGCGTCGTAGCGGCTGGAGGCCGAGATCGCCTTCTCGAAGATGGTGGGGTTCGAGGTGAGGCCGGTGACCGAGAGTTCGGCGATGTAGCGCGCGAGGGTGCCGGTCTCGAGCAGCTCGCGGCTGATGCTGTCGAGCCAGATGCTCTGGCCGTGGTCGTGGAGCGTCTTGAGGGAGGTCATGGCGAGTCGTCCTTCTGTGGGGTCCATTCAGGAACCATCGCTCGGATTCGCGGGCCCGCCAGCGGTTACGTGGGACCGCGGCGACCCCCGCCCCACCCAGCTAGCGTACCTGGAGTCTCGCGGAAGCATCGGAGAGGCGGCGATGCCCCAGACCCCCCAGGTGGTGATCTTCGGCGCCAGCGGCGACCTGACCCGGCGCAAGCTGGTCCCCGCCCTCGCGCGCATCGCCGCGCGGCAGGCGGGCGGCGACTTCTCCGTCGTGGGGGTCTCCCGCCGGCCCAAGACCGACGAGGACTTCCGCCGCGAGCTGCGGGCCTTCCTCCCCGAGGAGCAGCGCGCCGACTTCGACCGGCTCGCCCCGCGGCTCCACTACCTGGCCGGCGACGTGTCCGACGCCGAGGCCCTGGCCGCGCTCTCGGACCGCCTGGACGCACTCCCCGGCGGGCGCGGCGCGGGCCGGCTCTTCTACCTCTCGCTCAAGCCCGAGCTCTTCGCCGTGGCCGCTGTGAGCCTCGCCGAGGCGGGGCTCCTCGTCATGGCCGAGGGCGAGCGCGAGGCCTGGCGCCGGGTCGTGATCGAGAAGCCCTTCGGGACCGACCTCCCCAGCGCGCGGCGGCTGAGCCGCGACCTGCACACGGTGCTGCGCGAGGAGCAGATCTACCGCATCGATCACTACCTGGGGAAGGAGACGGTCCAGAACCTGCTGGGCTTCCGCTTCCACAACGCCATCTTCGAGCCCCTCTGGAACCGCCACCACGTCGAGCTGGTGCAGGTCACCGTCGCCGAGGAGATCGGCGTCGAGCCGGGGCGCGGCGCCTACTACGACGCCACCGGCGCACTGCGCGACATGCTCCAGAACCACATGCTCCAGGTGCTCGCGCTGGTGGGAATGGAGCCGCCTCCGTCCCTCGATCCCGAGGCCATCCGCAACCAGAAGGTCGAGCTGCTGCGCGCGCTGCGCTTCCCGGACCCGAGCACGCCCCACGAGTTCGGCGTGCGCGCCCGCTACGCCGCCGGGGTCGCGGGCGGGAAGCCCGTGCCCGGCTACCGCGAGGAGGAGGGCGTGGCGCCGGGCTCCGGGACCGAGACCTACGTGGCGCTGCGGGCCGAGATCGCGAACTGGCGCTGGAACGGCGTCCCCTTCCTGCTGCGCCACGGCAAGCGGCTGCCGCGCCGCTTCACCGAGGTGCAGGTGCACTTCCGCACGCCGCCCCTCCAGCTCTTCGACCGTCCCGCGGGCGTGAGCGAGGCCGATCTGCGGCGTCTCCAGCGCGACGGGTCCCTGTGCGAGATCCGCCCCAACGTGCTGACCCTCGCGGTGCAGCCGCGCGAGGCGATCCGGCTCTCCTTCGGCGTGAAGCGGCCGGGGCCCTCCATGTCGATGGCGCCGGCCGCGCTCGAGTTCGACTACCGCGAGCACTTCGGCGAGGCGCCGCCCGACGCCTACGAGCGCCTGCTGCTGGATGCGATCCTCGGCGACCAGACGCTCTTCTTGCGAGCCGACGAGATCGAGGCGAGCTGGCGCTTCGCCGACGAGGTGCTCGCCGCCTGGCGGGGCCCCGAGGCGCCTCCGCTGCTCGAGTACCCCGCCGGCAGCTGGGGGCCCGCCGAGTCCGAGGCGTTGTTCCGCGGCTGCGAGGGCCGCTGGTCCGAGGGGCGCTAGCGCGCCGCGGCCGCGCGTCCCGCGCGCCGTCCGAAGAACGTCCCGTCGCCGAGGGAGAGACCGCTGCTGTAGCCGCCGACGGCGAGGCCCGAGGTGGAGCGCCCGGCGGCGAGCAGGCCCGGGATCGCGTCGCCGCGGGCGTCGAGCACGCGGCCGTCGACGTCGGTGCGAAGCCCGCCCAGGGTGAAGGCCGCGTAGATGGAGCGCTCCACGGTGCAGTCGAAGGCGCCGAAGGGCGGGCTCGCGAGGGGGCGCACCCACTCGGCCGCCTTGTGGAAGCGCGGGTCCTCGCCCCGGGCGGCGTGGGCGTTGTAGGTCTCCAGGGTGCGGGCCAGGCTGCCATCGGGCAGCCCGAGCTCGCGCTCGAGCTCCGACGGCGTCTCGCCCACGGCGGCCACCTCGCGCGGGTAGTCGGGCTTCTCGAACACGTCGTCGTCCACGACCAGCCAGGCGCGCCCGTCGTGGTGCAGCAGCGCGTGCTCTCCCAGGCGACCGTAGTAGGCGTCCTCGTTGATGAAGCGCTCGCCCCGGGCGTTCACCAGCAGGCCCCGCTTGAGGCCCCAGGGCTGGGTGGCGGGCAGCGAGATCGAGAGGGCGTCCATGTGCAGCGTGGCGCCGCCGGCGGCGACGCCGAGGCGGATGCCGCTGCCGTCGTCCCCCTCGGCCCCCACGCGGATCCTGCAGCGGCGCGCGGCGGGAGCATGGGCCTCCAGCATGGCGTCGTCGTGGACGAAGCCGCCGGTTGTGAGCACGACGCCGCGCCGGGCGCGGATCGCGACCTCCTCGCCGAAGTGCGCGGTCCGCACCCCGACCACGCGGCCGTCGTCCTGCTGCACGAGCGCGACGCAGCGGTGGTTCGCGGCGACCCGCGCCGGGCTCGCCTCCACGGCCGCCACGAGCTTCTGCATCAGCAGCGGCCCTGCCTGGTGGTCCTGCTGCGGCACGTGGCCGCGCGGCGCGGGTGGCGCGAGCTCCCGGTACGGGTGGGCGCGCTCCGAGCCCGACCAGACCAGGCCGTCGTCGTTGGGCGGCTCGCCGCTCACGCCGGGATGGAAGACGGGCTTGAAGGGGACGCCCCGGGCGACGAGCCACTCGTAGTGCTCGACGCTCCCCTCGCAGTAGAGGGCCAGCTTCGCCTCGTCGGGACCCTCGCCGCAGGAGGCGCCCAGGTAGGCGCGCATGGCCTCCGGCGTGTCGTCGAAGCCGCAGGCCTTCTGGAGCGCGGTGCCCCCGCCCAGGTAGAGGACTCCGCCGGACATCGCCGAGGTTCCACCCCCCGCGCCGGCGCGCTCGAGCACCAGGGTCTCGGCGCCGGCCCGGGCCGCCTCCAGGGCCGCGGCGGCCCCTGCGGCACCGAGCCCCACCACCAGCACGTCCGCCTCGCGGTCCCAGTGCCGGATCTCGGAGGCGGGAAGCACGGCTCGGGCGGGCATGGCAGAACAGCTTGCCACTTCGCCCGGGCCGAGGCGAACGGAGGGCCCGCGGCTGGCGAGGAAGCGATTCCGAAGCGATCCTCCGGCTGGGAGGTGATCGTTATGCAATGTGCAAGAGCGGGCTGCAGCTGTTCGGTGGGAGACGACCGCTTCGAGCTCGACGGCCGCACCTACTGCTGCGAGAAGTGCGCGCGCGTCTGCACCGACGGCAACTGCGTGTGCCAGCCGGGGGACATGGGCCACTAGGGGCGGACCCACCCCTGCCTGCCACGCGCCCGAATCGCCTGGGGCTGGCGCCGGCTCTCGCGGGTCTCCGGGTGGGCCCGCTGGCCTGCGCCGACCCGACACCCGAGCCTCGCGCGGGTCCCCCCAGCGTCGTGCTGCCGACCGCCGACGACCTGGGGTGGCTCGACCCGTCCGCCCACCCTCGCGGACACGGAGCGGCTGGTCGATCGCTTCCCCGTCTTCGCGATCGAGCCGAGGCCCGATGAGCCCGCCGCCCGAGGCTCCGCCCCTCGACCTCGCGCCCTTCGCCGCCCAGCTCGAGGGCTTCCTCGCGCGCTGTCACGAGCCCGGGGCGCACTTGGATGCGAAGGACCTGCGCGGACGCTTCGCGGCGCGGCCGGGTGCGCCGCCGGACCTCTACGGCTGCGCCGACGCGGTCTACGTGCTCTGGATCCTGGACGAGCTCGACGCGCGCACCCGCGCCGACGGCCGGCGCGCGTGGGTGGAGCGGCTCCAGGCCTTCCAGGACCCGGGGACCGGCTGGTTCGATCGCGGATCGCTCCACGGGCACGACCGCCCCCACGCGACCGCCTTCGCGACGGCGGCCCTCGCGCTCCTCGGGGCGGCGCCCCGTCACCCCCTGCGCGCGGCCGCCGCGCACTTCCGGAGCCGCGCCTCCACCGAGGCCTGGCTGGCGGGCTTCCGCTGGTCGCAGATCTGGACGGGCTCCCACGCCGCCGGCGCCGCGGCCGCGCTGATCGACGCTCCCGCCGGAGTGGCGCTGCCCGCGGACTGGTCGGACGGGCTGCTCGAGGCCCTCGACGCGCGCGTGGATCCGCGCACGGGCCTCTGGAAGAACGGCCCCCTCGACCGCCTCTGGCGCCGGCCCACCGCGATCGACCTCGGCGGAGCGGCCCACTTCTGGTGGCTCTACGAGCGGCTCGGTCGCGCGATCCCCCACCCGGAGCGCGCCGTCGAGAGCATCCTCGGCCTCCAGCGCCGCAGCGGCCTGTGGGGCAACCGGCTCTTCGGCGGCGCCTACCCCCACGGGCTCGACTTCGACGCGCTGCGCGGGCTGCGCGCCGCCTGGCCCGAGCTGCCGCCGGGCCGGCGCGAGGCGCTCCGCGCGCCGCTCGCACGCGCGCTCGACCGCTACGTCCGCGCCGTCGACCGCCACCTGAACGCCCCGGGCTCGGTCGCGCGCCGGTTCCCGAGCCTCCACAAGCTCGTCGGCACCCTGCATGCCCTGGCCGAGCTCGAGCTGCTCTCCCGGGCGGCGACGGGGGGCTCACGTCTGGCGATGCCGCGGCCCTGGCGCAGCGCACTCGACGTGGTGAGCTGGCAGTAGCCGGCGGGCTCGAGTCCTGGCGCGGGGCCAGCTCCACCGCGATCGGGCAGTGGTCCGAGCGCACCTCGACGAGGGCCGGATCGGCGTCGTAGGGGTGCTCGCGGAAGCTCCCCGCGCGCAGCCTCACCGCGGCGAGGGGGTCGAGGACGAAGTGGTCCACCCAGCGCGCGTCCGGCGCGGCCCAGCCGGCGGGCGAGGGTGAGGCAGCGGCGCCCGGCTCCATCAGCATCGCGGTGACCGGGCCCCGGGAGGCCGGGCCGCTCCAGGCCGGCGTCAGGCGGCGCTGACGTTCCCCTCGACGGCCGCGTCTTCCTCGGCCTGCATCTCCTCGACCTCGGGCGCGCGCAGCGTCCAGTAGAACGTCGCCCAGACCACCGCGGCGAAGCTCTGCCCGACCGCCTGGACCACCAGATTGCTGGCGGCGCCCACGGTGAGGGACGGGAACGGGCCCCAGACCCGTTCGACCATCCAGCCGGCGGCCCAGGTGAGAGCCCACACCCAGACCGCCATGGCGAGCACCAGCAGGAACGTGCTCACGCGGTTGCCCTTCACCAGGCTCCAGGAGCGCCCGATGCACTCGAACGCGTCGCGCCCCTCGATCACCGCGCACTGCACCACCAGGGTGGTGCCCAGCACCAGCAGGATCACCGGCAGGTTGAAGAGCAGGAACAGGCCGAGCCCGGGCAGGGCCTCGGCGCCCCCCATGCCGAAGAGCAGCGCGGCGATCCCGGGCCCTTCGAAGAGCGCGTCCGCCGCCCACGAGTAGGCCCACGTGCACGGGATCAGCAGCAGCACGATCAGCAGGCCCGCCGTGAGGACGCCGAAGGTCGCCCGGCCCCAGAAGCCGAAGTAGTGGCCGATCGAGCCCCCGAAGCCCACGGGCTCCCCGACCTTCTCGCCGATCACGTGGGAGACGATGGTGCCGGCCACGAAGGAGTGGGTGAAGGCCCAGAGGAAGGCGAGGGTGGCCACCAGGATCCCACCGCTGCCGAGCAGCGCCCGGAGCGGATCGCCGCCCATCGCGGCCTGCACGATGGGGGCCAGCAGCCGGGGCCCGAAGAAGTTCCAGAACAGGTACGTGGTGACGACGAAGATCCCGTAGCCGATGACGCCCAGGCCGATCATCGCGGGCGCCCGACGCAGGAAGTACGGGAACGAGGATCCGAGGACGCGGAAGGCGTTCATGGGCCGGGCTCCACGGGGGTCGCCCCGAGGCATCGCCCGGCCCGGAGGCCGGCTTGAGCGCCACCCCAAGGCCGCGGTCGTGATACGTTCCGACCTCGGCGCGCGACTCCACCGGGCGCGCCCCACGGGAAGGAGAGCCGCTCGGGATTGGGGCACGACACCTACGACTTCGTCATCGTGGGCGGCGGATCCGCCGGCTGCGCGCTCGCCCACCGGCTGAGCGAGGACCCGGCGAACCGCGTCCTGGTGCTGGAGGCGGGCCGGCCCGACCGCCGCTGGGACGTCTTCATCCACATGCCCGCTGCGCTCCCGTTCCCGATCGGGAGCCCCTACTACGACTGGCAGTACGAGTCCCAGCCCGAGCCGCGCATGAAGGGCCGGCGCATCTACCACGCGCGCGGCAAGGTGCTGGGTGGCTCGAGCAGCATCAACGGGATGATCTTCCAGCGCGGCAACCCGGCGGACTTCGACCGCTGGGCGCGGGAGCCGGGCCTCGAGGCCTGGAGCTACGCCCACTGCCTGCCGTACTTCAAGCGCATGGAGACCTGCGGGGCCGGCGCCGACGCCTACCGCGGCGGCGACGGTCCGCTCGTGCTCGAGCGGGGCCCCGCGACGGGGCCGCTCTTCGAGGCCTTCTTCGAGGCGGTGCAGCAGGCCGGCCACACGCTCACCGACGACGTGAACGGCTACCGCCAGGAGGGCTTCGCGCCCTTCGACCGCAACGTTCACCGGGGCCGGCGCCTGAGCGCCGCGCGCGCCTACCTGCACCCGGTGAAGGGGCGGCCGAACCTCGAGGTGCTGTGCCGCGCCGAGGTCTCGCGCATCCTCTTCGAGGGCCGGCGGGCGGTGGGCGTGGAGTTCGCGCGTCGCGGCCGCGGCACGCGGCGCGTGCGGGCGGGGGAGGTGATCTGCAGCGGCGGAGCCTTCAACTCGCCCCAGCTGCTCCAGCGCTCGGGCGTGGGCTCCGCGGGGCTCCTCGAGCGCCACGGCATCCCCGTGGTGGTGGATCTGCCGGGCGTCGGCGAGAACCTCCAGGACCACCTCGAGGTGTACGTCCAGCACGCCTGCACCCGGCCCGTCTCCATGACCTGGGCCCTCGAGCGCTGGCGGCGGCCGTGGATCGGCCTGCAATGGCTGCTGCGGCGGGGGCCGGGCGCCACCAACCACTTCGAGGCCGGCGGCTTCGTGCGCAGCAACGACGCCGCCGAGCAGCCCAACGTCATGTTCCACTTCCTGCCCCTGGCGGTGCGCTACGACGGCACCCGGCCCGCCCGGGGCCACGGCTACCAGGTGCACGTGGGCCCCATGCTCTCGGACGTGCGCGGCTCGGTGCGGATCCGCTCGGCGGATCCCGGCGACCCGCCGGAGCTGCGCTTCGACTACCTCTCCACCGCCCAGGACCGGCGCGATTGGGTCGAGGCCGTGCGCTGCGCGCGCCACATCCTGGGCCAGCCCGCCTTCCGCGAGCTCGACGCCGGCGAGCTCTCCCCCGGGCCGGCGGTGCAGGACGACGCCGCGATCCTCGACTGGGTGGCGCGGGACGCGGAGACGGCGCTCCACCCCTCGTGCACCTGCCGCATGGGGACCGCCGAGGGAGCCGTCACCGACCCCGACGGCCTGGGCGTCCACGGCGTCGCGGGGCTACGCGTGGTCGACGCCTCGGTGATGCCCTCGATCACCAACGCCAACATCTACGCCCCTGTGGTGATGATCGCCGAGAAGGCCGCGGACCGGATCCTCGGCAACACGCCGCTGCCCCCGGAGCCCGTCCCCTACCACCGCTGAGGCGCCTCTCCTCCCCCGCGGCCTGCGGCGGTCCGTCCGAGGGGGGCGTGGAGGCGCGGGCCGCGCGCGCCCCTCGATGCAAGGGATCGCGCTGCGGCCGGCGGCCCGTGATACGCTCGGCCGCCATGGGAGGAAGCGCGCAGGTCCGCGAGCCGCCGCCCGCCTGGCTGCGGGCCTGGTTCGAGGCGCCGGGTCGCCCGCTCTGGCTCGTCGGCCTGGCTCTGGCCGGGGTCGGGACCCTCCTGTTCGGCTTCCAGGAGCTGCTCCTCGATCGCCATCGGCTCGCGACCCGGGACGCCAACGTGCTCGACAACGCGCGGGTGGCGGTCACCCACGTCGTGATCACCGCCTACCTGCTGACGGCCTACGTGTACGCCGAGCGCACGACGCAGC
Organism: Myxococcota bacterium; assembly: GCA_028277885.1. GTDB lineage: Bacteria > Myxococcota_A > UBA9160 > UBA9160 > UBA6930 > JANQFK01. Next base: position 75,093 of record JANQFK010000079.1, on the reverse strand, counting down.
AGTCGATCCGCACGCTCCTGCCGCGCATCGACCCGGGGCACACCGAGGCACTGCTCGGCCGCTCGCCCGGCGCCCGCGCCGCGCTCGCGCTCGCCATCCCGTTCGGGCTCGGGGCCTTCCTCCTCGTCACCACCCGGATCTCCCCGGGCGTGATCTCGCTGTGGCCGGCGGACTGGACCCCCGAGGAGGCCTGGCATCGGGTGCTCGGCTGCGCGATCGGCATCCTCGCGATCCGGCTCTCCACCCTGCTGGTCGTCGAGTCGCGCCGGCTCTCGGCGGCGGCCCGGGCCATCCGGCACCTCGACCTGCTCGGCGACGAGGCGATCCCGCCCTTCGCCCGTGCGGGCCTCACCTACGCGCTGCTGGTGATCGGGACGGTGGCCGCCTTCGCGCTCTTCCTCGTCGACCTGCGCTACCTGCCGCTCGTCGGCATCGTCCTGGCCTCGACCCTGGTCGTGGCCGTGGTCGCGCTCCTGCTTCCACTGCGCGGCATCCGGGCGCGCATCATCCAGGCCAAGGGCGACGAGCTGCGCTGGTGCCACGAGCAGATGCGCGAGCGACGCGCCCGGCTCGCCTCGGGCGCCGGCGACGAGGCCGCGAGCCTGTCGGAGCTGGTGGCCTGGGAGGCCCGCATTCGCGAGGTGCGCGAGTGGCCCCTCGACGCCTCGGCGTTCAAGCGCTTCGGCCTCTACCTGCTGCTGCCCCTGGGCTCCTGGGCGGGCGGCGCCCTGGTCGAGCGCGGGATCGACGCGCTGCTCGACTGAAGGGCCGGCTCCGGGTCAGCCCTCCGGATCGGCGAGGGTGGCGAACCAGTCGAACTCCGAGCGGCGGGTCCAGCCCGGCGTGTTCGAGCCCTGCTTCATGCGTTCGAGCATCTTCTCGCTGAGCTGCCCGTTCTTCGCCATGGCGCCGAACACGGCGCCGGCGTTCGCGTGGTCGAAGAAGTCCCGCTGCCAGCACCACTGGAAGTCCCCGGCGTAGCGGAACCAGGAGCCGCCGGTGCCGTGGATCTCGTAGGGATGGCCCTCGGGGTCCTTCACCGGGGCCACCTGGCGCCAGATCCCGATGAACTCGCCCTTCCGGTCGTCGATCAGCGTGCGCACGTACGGGTAGGTCCAGTGCTCGAGGCCGGCCATCTCGGTCCCGAAGGCCCAGTCGTGGATCTGCTGCCGGCCGCGCGCGACGAACTCCCAGTTCGGGCCCGTGTTCCAGCTGTAGACCGCGTCCTCGGTGTAGAACCGCGACATGCGGGACCAGTCCCCGGTGCGGCCGCACTCGTCGTTGGCGGCCACCCAGCGCCGGACCATCTCCTCCAGCTCCTCTCGCGGAAAGGCAGGCATGCTCGCTACTCCTCGATGGAAGGGGCCCGCGTCGGGCAGTGTCGGACGGCGGCCTCCAGCTTCGCGCGAAGCTCGGGCGGCGGCTGGCTCATGCGCAGGACGACCTTGTCCTCGCCCTCCTCGTTGCGCTCGACCTCGAAGATCTCGGGCGCCTCGCCCATGCAGACGGCGTGGCCCTGGCACAGGTCGGGGTCGACGCGGATCCGGAGCGCGGCGCCGGGGGCGGCCGCTTCGGAGGCGACGGGCCCGCCCACCGCGGCGGAGGCCCGTCCGGGCGCCCGGCGGCGGTAGCGCACCCGGCAGGGCGGCTTCACGGCGACCACCATCTTCGAGAGGTCGTTGGCGTAGCTCTCGCGCGGCTGGGCGAGCTCGAGCTCGAAGCGCCGCAGCAGGATCGAGAAGATCGCCTTCAGCTGCATCATCGCGAAGGCGGCGCCCACGCAGCGATGGCGACCGGCGCCGAAGGGCAGCCACGCGAAGCCCTGGCGGTCCTCCTCGCGGCCGGGCAGGTAGCGCTCGGGCCGGTACTGCTCGGGCTCCGGGAAGTGCTCGGGCATCCGGTTCGAGATCGCCGGCGAGGCCGCGACGAGGTGCCCGGCGGGCACGGTCCAGTGCTCGTAGTGGAAGTCGCTCATCACCTTGCGCATCAGGATCACCAGGGGCGGGTGGAGGCGCAGCGTCTCCTTGAGGGCGCACTCGAGCAGCGGGATCTCGCGCAGCGCCTGGTAGCTCACGTCGCGGCCGTCGGCGTAGATCTCGTCGAGCTCGCCGGTCACCTTCTGCAGCCAGTCCGGGTTCCGGAGCAGGTCGATCACCCCCCAGGACGAGACCACGGAGGTGGTGTGGTGGCCCGCGAACATCATGGAGATGAACATCCCGGTGATCTGGTCGTCGGTGTAGCGGCGCTCGCCCTTCTCGTCGCGCAGGCCGTGGAGGATCTGGAAGAGGTCCGTGTAGCTTCCCCCGCTGCGCTCGCGCCGCTCGAAGATCGCCTCGATCCGGGCGACCAGCTCGCGCCGGGCGCGGTCGCGGGCGCGCAGGGCCGGGATCGGGAGGTGGGGGTTCACGTAGGCGAGGGCGTCGGTGCCGCGCTCGAGGTCCATGAAGATCGGCGCGAACTCCGGCCCGAGCTCGTCGCGGAACTGGGGGCCGATCAGGCAGGCCGTCGAGGTGTAGAGGGTGAGCTCGGCGAAGAAGCCGAGCAGGTCGATCTCGCCGCGCTCGGGCCAGCCCGCCGTCATGCGCTCGACCTCGGCGGCGATCTTCTCCGCGTGCCCCCGCATGAACTTGTCGCGCAGGGACTGGTTGCGCATGGCCTGCTTGCGCTGCTCGGGGCTGGCGTCGAACACCACGCCCTCGCCGAAGATGGGCTTCATGAACGGGTAGGCGGCCGCCTGGTCGAGCTGCTCGTCGGGCGCGCGGAAGAACGCCTCCTGGGCCCGCTGCCCCGTGAGCAGCACGATGCGGTGGCGGGCGAGGCGGAACTCGCCGATCTCGCCGCACTCGGCGCGCAGGCGTCGCATCAGCGCGAGGGGGTCGCGGCGCAGCTCGAGCAGGTGGCCCAGGAACGGCCAGCCACCGCTCAGCACCGGCGGCCGGGTGCCCCCGGACGCGGAGGGGGAGGGCGCCATCGGCTGCTCCGCGACGCTCACGTCGCGGCCCGCGCCGCCGGGTCGGCGAGGGCGGCCGACCGGCTGCGCCCGATCAGGAAGTCCGCGAAGTCGACGGCGCCCTCGGGCAGCTCCCCATGCCGCGCCGCCTCGACGTGGGCGCACGAGGTGACGACCGCCATGTGGGTGAAGGCCTGGGGGAAGTTGCCGAGCAGCTCGCCGGTCTCGGGCAGCGCCTCCTCGGCGAAGAGCCCGACGTCGTTGGCGAGCTCGAGGAGGCGCGCCAGCACGCCCTCGGCCTCGCCCACCCGGCCCGCGTGGGCGAGGGCGTCCACCAGCCAGAACGAGCACAGCAGGAAGGCGCCCTCGCCGCCCTCGAGGCCGTCGCCCGAGCGGTAGCGGTGCAGCAGCGCGCCGTCGCCGAGCTCCTTGGCGACCACCTCCAGGGTGCGCAGCACGCGAGGGTCGCGGGAGGGCAGGAAGCCGAGCGCCGGCACCACCAGGGCCGAGGCGTCGGGCGCGTCGCTGCCCCAGGCCTGGGAGAACCAGCCGCGGCCGTCGGCATCCTCGAGCAGTGCGTCGCGGATGGCATCGCGCTCCCGCGACCAGCGTCCCGCCGCGTTGGCGCCGCCCCGGCTCTTCGCCAGACGCACCGCCCGGTCGAGGGCCATCCAGCAGTGCAGCTTCGAGTGCAGGAAGTGCCGGGGGTCGTCGCGCATCTCCCAGATGCCGTGGTCCGGCTCGCGCCAGCGCCGGCAGACCACGTCCGCGAAGCCCCCGAGCGCGCGCCAGTTGCTCTCGGTGAGCTCGCCGCCGATCCGGCCGTAGAGCCAGGCGGACTCGAGCAGCTGGCCGTAGCAGTCGAGCTGGGTCTGGCCGGCGGCGCCGTTGCCGATGCGCACCGGCCGCGAGCCCCGGTGTCCGTCCAGGTGCGGAAGCTCGATCTCCGGCAGGGAGCGGCGCCCCTTGATGCCGTACATGATCTGGAGGTCGTCGGGCCGGCCCGCGCCCGTGCGCTCGACGAAGCCCTTGAAGGCCGTGGCCTCGCTCGCGAAGCCGCTCACCATCAGCGAGGTCAGGGTGAGGGTGGCGTCGCGGATCCAGGTGTAGCGGTAGTCCCAGTTGCGGCCGCCCCCGATCTCCTCGGGCAAGGACGTGGTCGGCGCGGCCACGACGGCGCCCGTCGGCGCGAAGGTGAGCGCCTTCAGCACCAGCGCCGAGCGGCGCACGAGGGCGGCGTGCTCGCCCTCCGCCCGGCACGAGGCCATCCAGCGGCGCCAGAACCCGAGCGTGGCCTCGAGGTCCGCCGCGAAGCCTTCGGCCGAGGGCTCGCGGCGCCGCACCTGGTCGGCCCGCGCCCAGCGGCACTCGATCCAGGCCTCCTCGCCGGCGCGCAGCGCCCAGCGGCCGCGGATGCGACCGTCGGCCTCCTCGAGCGGGCGGGTCGCGGTGGCGAATACCGCGTCGGCGCCGCCCACCACCGAGGCCTCCTGGGAGCCGAGCAGCGTGAAGCGCGGAACGAAGGAGCCGTACTCGAAGCGCGGCGCCAGGGCGACGCGCACCGCCACCTCGCCGTCGAGGCAGCGCAGGCGGCGCAGCACGGAGTGGGAGGCGCGGGGCCGCGCCGGGTCCTCGGGATCCGCGCTCACCGGCATGCAGTCCACGAGCTCGAGCACGCCGCCCGCGGCCCGGAACGTGGTGGCCAGGACGTTGGTGTCCGGCAGGTAGCTCCGCTCGGACGTCGCGTGACCCTCGGGAGCCACGCGGAAGCAGCCGCCCCGCTCGGCGTCGAGGATGCGGCAGAAGGCGGCCGGCGAGTCGAAGCGCGGGAAGCAGGCCCAGTCGAGGGAGCCGTCCCGCGACACCAGGGCCGCGGAGTGGCAGTCGCCCAGCAGGGCGTAGTCCGCGATCCGCTGCATCGGGGACCGAGTCTACACCAGCCGGCGGTGGCGCCGGGACTTCCGGGGCACCACACGCGTGCCCCGTGGCCTTCGAGTCTACGCGCTGCGGGCCGCGCGTCGGCGGAGAGCGAGGCCGGCCAGGCCGGCCGCCAGCAGCAGGGCCGTCCCCGGCTCCGGCAGCACGGTGAAGCTCACCTGGCTCCAGTTGCCCTGTCCGGTCGCCTGGGAGTCGGCGGCGCCGAAGCCCACGCGCGGAGCCGAGGCGGCGAGGCCCGCGTAATCCGAGACCACCTCGACGCCATCCACGAAGAGGTCCGCGGATCCCGCCACGGGGTCGTACACCAGGGAGTAGACGTGGTATCCGCTGCCGGGCACGACGAGCTCGTTGCCGACGCCGATGGGATGGCCGCTCACGACCGAGATCGAGGTCGGGGCCTTCACGATGGCGTTGCCCGAGCCGTCGATTCCGAAGCTGAGTGCGTAGTTGGCCATTCCGTCGTCGTAGGCCAGGAAGATCGCGGCGCCCATGGCGGAAGGCGCGCCGGCATCACGCAATCTTCCTCCCGAGCATATTCGCGATGGCGTCGATCGCGAATCCAAGGAGGAGACACCACAAGACGGCCACGATCAGGAGGTCTACAGCGACGTAGCTTATCGCCACCTTCATGACTCGCCCCAAGCCATCCGGAGCGGCCATGTACTCAAGGATCACCTCCAATCCAAGAGCAAAGGCGATAACCAGCTGCGTTGGACCTCGCATCTCCGCAACCGCCCACGGGAGCCGAATCAGTACGATCTGCTGGATCTCTGTTAGACCAATGAGTCTACCTTGATCGACAAGCGCCGCGGGAGTTCGCTGGAGCGAAACTAGACAGAACGGTAGGAGTGACACGATGGCGTACGAAGCTACCGCGACGATCCGACCATACGCAGAACCCCCGACGAAGAGGGCCGCGAATGGGAGAACAACAACAGGCGGGATCACCCGAAACGGGAGCGTCGCTGAAAGGACTATCTGCCCTAGCCAATGCGAGAGTGCACCGAAGATAGAGATCGTGTATGCGAGGGCGGAGCCGATCAAGACGCCCGCTAGCACAACCCCGCCTGTCGAGAGAGCATGAGAAGGCAAGCCGCCGTTGCCTAAACCATGGGCAGCTAGCTTCGCCTCACCGAACAGGGACCCAACGAACGTGGCTCCGATAGCGTCAGGGCCTGGAACCCAGCGCGACCCGATCGCTGCAGATAACCCCCACCAAATGGCAAGCCACAGGATCGCAGCAACGACACGGCCCCGAACACCACCCAGAGGGCCGCTGAATCGCTGTCTAGGTGCGGCCACTCGCGACCAAGCGCGACAGACGGTCGGCGTCGTAGTAGTTTCGCCACTCGTAGTGCTGTTCCGCCTGCTTCAGCGTCTCAGCTGACGACGAGTCCAGAGTGCCTTGCTTCAGTGATTCAATGCGCTGTTTCGCGGCATCACGAAGCACAACCAGTTCGCGGTACACATCGTCAGAGAAGATCACATCTTCGACGGTAGGAGGCTCCTTCTTGAAGACACCATCGTCTACAAACGAGTCAAGTATCGCTCCCTTGATGTGCGCATAGTAGAGTGGGTTTTCCTCGTTGAAGTACCACTCGCGCTGCTCCTCAAACGAGAAGAAAGGGTCCAAGTCGTCGTAGATCACTGCGCCATCGGAAGCGTCAAACTCTTGGCCCGTGACCCTGGACAAGTAGCGCATGTGAATTCGCAGAGCCTCGGCTCGGTGCTCCCTCATAAAGTCGATGATTCGGTAGTTGACCGAGGCTAGCCGGAGTATCGTGTCGTGATGCTCCTCGTAGTACCGCTCAGTGGTGGCCCAGCCGTTGAGCCCCACCGTTGCTAGCTCCCGCGACCGCCTAGTGGGCGACGCGCCCTTCGCAAGATCAACGGCTGCTATTAGGGGAACGAAGCCCTCCTTTTGCAACGTTATCCTCGAGGGCGCACCGCCGACCTGAAAGTCCGCGTCGCCGCGGCGCATCGAGGCCACCGTCAAAGCATCATCAAGTACAAGGGATCGAAGTTCACTGCGGTCTACCCCCCCTGAAGCCAGAAGGAAGTCAATGAACGGCTTGATCGCAGCTTCGGTTGGATAGGCAAAGGTGCGCCCGCGGAGCTGCTGGACAACACCAGACACTGCATCCTTGTGCGACATACCCGTCTGCCTGAAGTATGAGTAGCTACGGTGCCCTGCATCCGGGTTCGCCATTAGAGCGAAACCTTGAAAAAGGTCCGCGAACACGAACGACCGCAGCTCGGGTGCAGTGTCATGGGCGGCAAAGAAAAGGCCGGGAGGAGCACTGACAACGTCGAATCGCCCATTCGCCAGCGCCGAAACGACGTCCTCGATTCGCACTTGCTCGTGCTGGACGACGATACCGACGTCTGCGAAGAAGCCTTTTTCAGCACCGATCACGCTGTACGAGCAGTCCGCGTAGGGCATGTTCGCGAGCCTAACGACCACCGGATCCCCAGAAAGCCCCGCGGTCTTGCGGGGCATCGGGCTCTCGCTACAGCCCATCATCAACAGAACCAGCAGCACCAAGGCACCGGTACGCTGAGATCGAACCCTCGTCATGGCGTTTGTCCTCATAGCCTCCTAGGCACCCTGGGGGCTGACTTCGGTACGCATCCGGAGCGGAAGTGCCAGGAGAAGCAGATCCAGAACTGCGACCGAGCACAACCCAATAGCGAAATAGACACCGGACAGAGCAACTAGCCGTGGAAAGTCCGCCCAGGAGTATGCGTGATAGACCAGCACTCCCAGCCCAGTGGCTGGGCTTCCCACGTACTCTGCCCCTAGTGCAAAGGCCCAAGCCAAACCCGTACACCAGCGGACTGTCGGGAGCAGTGACTGGATTGTCGACGGAAGATAGAGGCGGAGAAGGACCTGAGGTGAGCTGAGCCCGGCAAGCTGGAACATATCGACCAAGTGCTGAGGGACGCGAGTAGACGCCACCACTGCAGCCGGCAAGACCAGAATGACCACGCAAGAGGTCGTGTATCCAATGACCGCGAAGTGCTGACCCGAGAACCAATAGGTGAAGAGCGGGACGAGTGCGAATAGCGGGACGTTCTTCAACGTACCAACCGGGAACATCGGGCGAAGGACTGGACAGCTTCGGACGGCTCGTCCGATCGCCAAACCTATGGGAACCGCGATCGAGACTCCGAGAATCAGGCCGGAGAGCGCCCTCCCCGCACTATCGGCCGCCGCCCAGCCAAGGACATGCAAGCCCCGCGAGATCGACTGCTCTTCGTAGTATCCTACGGCGAAACGGGGCAACGTGTTTGCCACCGTCTCCCAAGGACCGGGGAGAGTCGAACCGTCGGCCGCAAGTAACGATACGCTCTGCCACAACAGCAGGAAGAGTGCTGCTGCAGATGCTGAGCGTGTGAAGTGTGCAAACACCTACTGGAGCCCCATGAGGACCAGCAAGTCATCTATTTCTGCAGGCACCGGCCAGCTCCCCTCGCCACCGCATCTCGGGCGAGGTGCGTCCACACGTACGCTGCCGACCATCTCTCCAGCCTTCAGGACGTGTACCACGTCAGCAATGCGAACAGCCTCCTCCAGGTCATGTGTGACCAGCACGGTGGAGAGCCCTGGTCTAGTAGTTTGAGTCTCGATCAGGGATTCAACGGTCCGTTTGGCCATGTAGTCGAGGCCCGTCGTAGGCTCGTCAAGCAGAAGAAGTTGCGGCTCGCTCGATAGCGCCATCGCCAGTTCGACGCGCCGGGCTTGGCCACCCGACAGCTGATTGACATAGCGATCCCCGTACTCGTCTGGCTCGAGCCCCACTGCGAGCAGGTAGCTGTCGAGGCGGGCCGCTTCCTCTTCTAACATGCGGCGAGCCGGGGCTGCCCTGAAGGCTAGGTTCTCCGACACCGTCAGCCAGGGGAGATGGCAGGCCCCTTGGAATAGCATGGAAACTGCCCCGCGCGGTGGCGAAGCATTGTGGCCACCGAACGCGACGGACCCACGCGTCGGTGCCTGCAGCCCAGCGAGGACTCGAAGGAGCGTTGTCTTTCCGCATCCTGAAGCTCCTACGACAGCTGCTCTCGTCGCCCCTTGAAGGTCCAGGTCTATGCCCCGAAGCGCCCGAACCTCGTGCCCCCGACTCAAGTCAAACTGAACGTGAACATCGACAAGAGATACGTCCAAAGAGGCTTTGTGCGAACCCTCAGGGATTTCCGGCACCGCGTCCGTCTCGAGGCAAGGCGAGGTCAAAGCAGATACCCCAAGCTCTTGCGAAAGCCGCCTCTGACGCGCGCTCTCCACGCCTTCGAGTGGGGCTTTCAAAAATGCACCTATGGAGCAGCCGCAGGGCGCCGACTCTGGCGTGAGGATCTAGCAGTGATTTGATGGTCTGCGTCCCAGCAGACCTCAGAGCCTCTAGGGTCGCCTCGAACTCAGCGCCCCCGACGGAAAGCTCGCTGTCAGGGAGCATGTACCAGGAAACGCTGGTCTTGAGCTCCTCGAGCTTGCCGAGCCAATGCGATTCGAAGTCGGGCCGAATGTTCTTCCGAATCATCTTGTCCGACCTAGCGAACTGGATAGCGAACTCGACATCGCGGAAGGTCAACAGCGCCTTGTATCGAGACGCGGGATCCAGAGCGAGCGCGAGATGGTAGGCATCACCAACTACTACGTCGCGTGCATCCGTACCGATCAGGTCAAGGTGAGTGAGGATGTCTTCACGGTCTTCCAGGTGATCGTCGGTCTCGACAACGGAATCCGGTACGCCCCTGTCCATCTCATCGTGGAGACGACAAAGGAGCCTGATGAACTCGTCTTCCTCGGAGGTAAGGCATGCGGTCCGATCCCTGCTGCCGTCGCTGCTAATGACACCCGCTCCTCTCAATTCGCTCATGAGGGCGTTGAATCTGCGAGTCGGGTGACTTGACGGACCCTCTGCCGGCGATTCATCAAGACTTCGGGTGGCCGGAGTGATCCGCTTCGATGCCAAAGTAACGAGCGCGTAGCCGTGGTAGTCATCGGTGTGAAGAATCTTGTGAAGCACGCAGCCACAAGACTCCTCCAGCTCCCCGATATGCTTGTCTGCGCAGGCGAAGAGAGCAGGAACATCATGCCTGAGAGCAAGCTCCAAGCATGAGAGTTGCAGCCCTGGGTACCGTTGCAGCGGGTCGATACCAGGGGGTTCGAGAAGTTCGAAACCCGCGAGCTTCCCGTCAGCTTCCGCCAGCTGAAGCATGCAATGGTCGGGAACACCGTCGCGCACGCAGTAGAACGTCGTCGGTGCGGGCTCAGCACGCGCGTGGACTGCACCAGCCCTTGAGTCATCCAGCGGTCCTCTTGGCGCCATCGAAGGCGGGATCGCCTCCGTGCTGATGTCGAACACGGCCGCCAGCTTGGCCCGGTTCGCATCCGTTAGGGACCTATGCCCGCTGCGCGCTTTGTAGATGGCGTGCGGACTGACGCCCATTCTCTCCGCCAGTCGCGGTATGTCCAGTGCCCGGTCCTCAAGCTGGTCGTCTAACCAGCGCCCAAACTCCGTCTTTGCCCTCGCCATGGTCGGATAATGCAGAAAATGTACCGGTTTAGCGACTTCACCTAGCGTTCCGTCCACTACTAGACACTACGCCAAAATCGTCTACTCTTAGACGTCTGGGGCATACCCCCCCGGGGGGGGGTCTCGCTCGGGCGGGTGGCGCCCAACCGACCAAAGGAGAAGGCGAATGGACCTCATCCCCGACGACTACGAAGGCGGGGTCGCGATCTGGGGCGCAAGCCACCCGGCCGCGTCCAAGCGCCGATCGGATCCAGCCCCGATCGTCCAGATCCGCTCCAACTGCGGACTCCACGTGCACGCCCGACGGGCCGGCGAGGAGCGCAAGTCGATTGACAAGAGCTTCGACTCGCTCGACGTGGTGCGGGCCGACGAGCGGAGGACGCTCACGTACGAGCAGGTTTGGAGCTACCGCGCTGCGCACGACGCGGGGATACCGCAAGAAACGAAACGCTGTCGAGAGTGCGGTGATAGTACGGCCTTCGACGATCTCCTCTCGCAGCGAGTCAGGCGAAAATGCCGAAAGTGCTCAGGAATGCTGGACGGTGACCCCATCGCCTTTGCCAACCCCGTAGTATCGCTTCAGGCCGAGTTTGCGCTCGGGACGACCAGGTCGTGCGTGCTGGCGCCCGGCCGCATTGAAATCGCCCCCGACACGTTCCCAGGCGGCTTCGACATCTGGGGAACGAGTCCGGCCGTCTTGTGGACAGCCTCGCGCCCCGAAGAGTCGGGTGCGCACGTCCATGGCTACGACTCTGACGGACGCTCGCGCCTGGTGGACCAAACGTTCGGCGTACTGGTTGTCAACGGCCAGACCATCAGCAACGAGGCTCTTCGCCTCTGGCAGGATCAAACCGGTTTCAACGGAGTCCTCAGGCCGTTTCTCCGAACCGTTCGCTGCCCCCGGTGTCACCGCGCTCTCCTGGATAAGGGATGGAAGGCGTTCATTCCCCATCGGGAGTTCCAATGCCGGTGCGGCTTCCTGTTCTTCGAATCCCACGCAACGATCAGCAATCCGATCTGCGACTGGGCATGTAGCCTGTGAAAGTCGCTCTCCGGCATACCGCCCCCGATGCTACTGGGCCCCCCCAACTCCCGATGGGCCCCATCGGAACGAGGTTCTCCAATTTCCGTAGCGCTTGCGCTCGTCGCCTCCAAGAACACGTCGCGACACGGGGGCACGCGTCCGGGTGGGCTCTGCGATCATGAGAACTCCGTTGCGCGTCTCGCTGGGTTCGGTCAGTTCCGCCAAGCGGGCGGGGCTCGCCCGCGCGGGATATGGACACCATCGGCCGATCGAGATTCATCAGATCCCGGTCGAGTCGGAAGTCAGCGAGCAGCCTATGTCACTGGGCGAAACCGCGCTCGGTGCTTGGAACCGTGCAAAGGCTGCGATGAGGATCGACATCGAATCCGATGTCGGATTGGGCATCGAAGGCGGTGTATTCCAGCTCAGCGAAGAGCTCGTTCACTGCGGCTTCGTCGCCGGAGTCTCCCGAAGAGGTAACGCAATGATCGCTCCCACAGCTTGGTTCAAGTTGGGGGCAAGCATCAAGGAGCTGAGCGCCTGCGGAACCGTTGGACGCTGGCTCGAGGCGATCGGAGTAGAAGGAAACGACGAACTGGACCAAGGGATGTCGGCTCTCGTCGGAGAAGGCTTCCGGCGCTCGGAGTACTTCACGGATGCGTGCCGCTTCGTGCTCGCGTCGATCGATCCCTCGATAAGCAGGACCGCACTGCCCGTGAAAGGCATCGACAAGTTCGTCGATCAACTGAGGAGAAGAGGATGAGCCTGGTTCTGGTCACAAACGACGACGGCTTCGGTGCGCCTGGACTTCAGCGCGCTACAGTCGCGATCCGCGAGATTGGCCATGCCATTGTGGTCGCACCCAAGACAGACAGGAGCGGAGCCTCCCACGGAATCTCCCTCGGGTCCCCCCTTCGAGTGACTGCTGTGGCACCAGACGAATGGATGGTTGACGGGAGCCCGGCAGACTGCTCCTACGTCGGTCTGACGTCCATTGCGAAGGGTCGCGTCGACTTCGTCGTCTCGGGGATAAACTGGGGTGCGAACCTCGCACATGACGTTCGGTACTCTGGAACGTTCGGAGGGGCGGCCGAAGGGGCAATCCACGACAAGCCGGCGATCGCGATCAGCCAGGTGGGAGGCAAGTCGTTCGATGCGGCAGCGCACTTCCTTGCTTCCTTCCTGAAGGAACTCGGGACCTGTGGTTGGAATGAAGCTGCAGTGCTCAACATCAACGTTCCGGCGAATCCCGAACGAAGCCATTGGACACTCACACGGCCCGGACGCCACTCCTATGGCCGGGCTCTCGAACGACGCACCGATCCTCGTGGCGCAGACTACTTCTGGATCGGCGGCGGTCCGTACCGGTATGACGAGACACCGGGAACGGACTGCTACGAGGTCAGGTCCATGGGAAGGATCAGCGTCACCTGCTTTGATGCGATGGCCAACTTCGCGCCGGAAATCGGCGACCGTCTTCCCAAGAACGTACCCGGCTACGTTCGCGTCTAGCGGGCTACAGCCCTCTCAGCCAACTGCTCGCATAAGCAAGTGAGACTCGTTGCGACCAGAGCACGCATGGTCGAAGGGGGTCCACCGTTGCACCCCTTGGGCACCCATGGCTGTCGGCGAGACAGACGCCGATAGCGCGAGTCCGCAAAGCAAGCGGAACTCTGAGGAGTACTGCCATCGGCTTCTCCTCTCGCGGTTGGTACGTCTAGCCAAGGCGACGGCTACCCCCGCTACGCAGCCCTCCGCAACGGGTGCCAGTGGCCCGCAAAGGTTGCCCACGGATGAAACAAGGTCGCGCGTCGCGAGCCGGGAAACGAATCTCTGACGGGATGCGTGCCGTGTTGCCTGCGCGGAGTGCCGTCCCTGGCGGCGTCTGCCGCCCGGGCGGCGGATTCAGGCGTTGCGCTGCAGGCTCGCAGGGAGGCCCAGCCGGCGACCGCCAAGCCACAGTACGACCAGGCACAGCAGCACGAAGGGCAGCACCTTCGTGAGCTGGTGGAAGGGCGTGAGCACGCGCTCCATGGCCGCGGTGCCGGAGATCCCCATGGCGTCGTTGGCGAGGCCGTGCACCATGATGGCGGGCAGCAGGCTGCCGCCGATGCGGTTCATGAAGTAGCTGGCCAGGATCGAGCTGGTCACGCAGCCGAGCACGAAGGCCGGCAGGAAGAGCAGGGCGTACTCGATCGCGCCGAGGCGCTCGATCACGCCGCCGACGACGTCGCGCGGAACGTGCCATAGCCCCCACGCGACGCCGACCACGACGGCGGCGCCGAGGGGGGTCGCGACGCGGTCCTGGAGGAGCGGCGTCGCGAAGCCGCGCCAGCCGCCCTCCTCGAGCAACGCACCCTGGTCGAGGAGCGCCGCCATGGCGATGGCTCCCACTAGCGAGGACGACAGCGGATCCACGGACCGGGCGTAGGCACCCGGGTCGAGCCAGTTCCGCAGCGCGAAGGCGACAACGAGGCAGACGACGATGCCCACGACCAGGAGCGCGTAGGTGAGGAGCGCCCTGCCCACCGGCTCGCCTCGTCGTCCGAGGGGATGGAGCCGTACGCGCAAGTCGCTCCACAGCCCGCGGTCCCGCGCGAGGGAGAGGGTGACGAGGGCCGCCAGGGTCGGAACGAAGGACCCCAGTACCAGGAGCCAGAGTCCCGGCTCTGCGAGGCTCAGCTGGACCACGTTCCACAGGCTCGAGGTCCACTCGACGCCGGTCTGCTCCGACGCGCGGGCCGCCACGGCGGCGAAGTCCATGGAGAGACCGAAGAGAGCGCTCAGCAGGGGGACGAGAGCGAGCAGCCCGAGCGCGAGGGCGCAGAAGAGCGCGAAGAGCCTCCAGCGACGCCTCGGCTCGGCGCTCACCACGTGTCGACGAAGCGCCGCGAGCCGCCGCCGATCGGGCCCGCGGCGTTCAGCCCGCGCGCGATCCAGGCGCGGGTCTCGGCGGGGTCGATCACGGCATCCAGCTCGAGCTGGCTGGCCGCATCCAGCACCTTGCCGCGCTCGTAGAGCGAGCCCACCAGCTTCTCGAAGAGCTGCTGGCGCTCGGCCTCGTCCTCGATGGCGTCGAGCTGCTGGCGGAAGCCGAGGCGCACGGCGCCCTCGAGCCCCATGCCGCCGATCTCGCCCGTGGGCCAGGCGATGGTGAAGTCGGGCGTGCCGAAGCTGCCGCCCGCCATGGCCTGGGCGCCGAGCCCGTAGGCCTTGCGCAGGATCACGGTGAAGAGCGGCACCGAGAGGTTGGCGCCCACGGTGAACAGGCGCGAGACCTTCCGCACCTGGCCCTTCTCCTCGATCTCCGGGCCCACCATGAAGCCCGGGGTGTCGCACAGCGAGAGCACCGGCAGGCCGAAGGCGTCGCAGAGCTGGAGGAAGCGGGCGGCCTTCTCGGCCGCAGTGTCGTCGATGGCGCCGCCCAGGTGCCGGGGCTCGTTGGCGACGAGGCCGAAGGCGCGGCCCTGGATGCGCACCAGCGCCGTGACCATGCCGGGCCCCCAGGCGCGCCGCAGCTCCAGCACCGAGCCCGTGTCGCACAGGGTGTCGATCACGTGGCGTACGTCGTAGACGCTGCGGCGGTTCTCCGGGACGGCGTGGCGGAGCCGCCGCTGGTCCGCGCAGTGCGTCTCCGGGAGGTCGCCCTGGAAGTAGGCGAGGTAGCGCCGCGCCGCCTCGGCGCCCTCGCGCTCGTCCTCCACGACGAGGTCCACCACGCCGGCCTCCGCGAGGGCGGAGACGGGGCCCACCGCCTCGGGTGCGACGGCGCCGAGGCCGCCGCCCTCGATCATGGCGGGGCCGCCCATGCCGAGGTTCGAGCCGCGGGTGGCGATGAGGACGTCGGAGCAGCCCGCGAGGGCAGCGCTCCCGGCGAAGCAGAAGCCCGAGACGACGCTCACCCGCGGCACCTTGCCGCTCAGGCGCGCGTAGGCGTGGAAGCTCGGCACCTGGAGCCCCGCCACCACGAGGTCCGTGGGGTCGCTGTCGTTGGGGCGCCCGCCCCCGCCCTCGGGGAAGAACACCACCGGCGTGCCGTGGCGCTCGGCGAGGCCGAGCACGCGGTCGATCTTCTGGTGGTGGAAGAAGCCCTGGGTTCCGGCCAGCACCGTGGCGTCCACGACCAGCACGGCGCAGCGCGCCGCCTCGGCGCCGAAGCGGTCCGCGTTGACGGTGGCGAAGCCGGTCAGGATGCCGTCGGCGGGCGTTCGCTCGCGCAGCTCCTCGATGGGGCGCGTGCGGCGCATGGCCGCCACGGCGAGGGCGCCGTACTCGACGAAGCTGCCCGGGTCGCACAGGGTCGTGAGGTTCTCGCGGGCGGTGCGCTGGCCCCGGGCGCGGCGCCTCGCGACGGCCTCGGGCCGGCTCTCGTCGAGGAGCAGCGCGTGGCGCGCGCGCACCTCGGCGAGGTCGGGCCGCACGGCGTCGAGGTCGAGGGCGTCGGGCGCGGCCTCGGCGGCAGCCTCGTCCCCGGAGACCTCGAGCCAGGCGAGGGGGGCCTCCTCCTCGACCACGTCGCCGACGCCGACGAGCCACTCGCGCACGGTCCCGGCCTTCGGCGCGGCCACGAGATGCTCCATCTTCATGGCCTCGAGGACGCAGACCGCCTGGCCGCCGCGCACCCGCTCGCCGGGGGCGGCGCGCAGCTCGACCACGGTGCCGACCAGGGGCGCCGCGACGGCCTCGCAGCCTTCCGGGGGGACGGGGCTTCGCGGCGTCATGGGAGGGGCGGAGCCTTCAGCGCGTGGGCTGATAGAGCTCGTTCAGGTACTCGACCAGGAGCCGCTCGCGCACGGGCACGGGGAGCGCGTTCAGCACCTCGTTGATCTCGGCCATGCGGCCGGGCAGCGCCGTGCCGTCCACGCCCGCCATGGCGAGCAGGTTCTGGAACAGCTCGGGCGTGAGGTCCTCGGGGTCGAGGTTCGAGAAGGCCGCCTCGATCTTCGCCGCCAGCTCGCCCGAGGGCAGCTCCCGCGCCCGCTCGACGCACTTCGCCAGGTCGGCGATCAGGTCGTCGGCCCAGCGCTCGCTGTTCGGGTTGATGGAGAGGTGCAGGTTCTCGGGGGAGCTGCCGTAGGCGAGCTGGGGCTGCACGTACCAGCCCAGCTCCTTCATCTCGTCGGCGATGTGGAAGACGCTCACCTCGTCGGAGGTGAAGGAGCACATGTTCATCTGGGGCCGGCCCAGGATGCGCAGCCCGGGGATCGCGTCCACGCCCGCCACGATCTTCTCCGTCATGGCCCACACCTTGCGGGCGATGTCCATGTAGCCGTCGTCGCCGAAGTGGTTGAGGATCGCCCAGGAGGCGGCCACGGGCCCCGCGGACTTGGTGCTCTGCACCGAGGTGTTGATGACCGTGTAGCCCGTCCAGTTGGAGCAGGCGTACATCTGGTGCCGGCGCAGGTCGCGGCTGCGGTAGATCACCACCGACGCGCCCTTCGCCGCGAAGGCGTACTTGTGGTAGTCCATCGAGATCGAGCTCACCCCGGGCACCCGGAAGTCGTACTCGGGGATGTCCACGCCCAGGCGCTGCAGGAAGTGGAGCATGAAGCCCCCCATGCAGCCGTCCACGTGGAGCCACGTGCCGGTCTCCTCGGCGATGGCGCCGAGCTCGGGGATCGGGTCCACCACGCCGTGGGCGTAGGAGATCGCCGAGCCCACCATCATCACCGTCTCGGGCGTGATGGCCTCGCGCATGGCTTCGGGGCGGGCGAGGAAGGTCTCCGGGTCCACGGGCACCACCACGGGCTCGAGGCCCAGGTAGTGGGCGGCCTTCTGGAAGGAGGCGTGGCCGGTCTCGGCCAGCAGGATCTCGGGCCGCGTCACCTCCGGCCGCTCCTGGCGCGCCCAGTCCCGCGCCGCCTTCACGGCGCAGAAGATGCTCTCGGTGCCGCCGCTGGTGAAGGTCCCCACCGCCTGGTCGTCGCCGTGGAGCAGGTCCACCGCGATCGCGATCACGTCGTTCTCCATGTGCATGGCGCTGGGGAAGACGGTGGGGTCGAGGCCGTTCTCGGTGAGGTACATCGAGAAGGCGCGCTTGATCACGCCCTCGGCCTCGGGGCCGGGATCGTAGATGTAGGCCCAGGTGCGGCCGTCCCTCCACGGCATGTCGTTCTCGCGGTAGCGCTCGAGGGCTCCGAAGAGCTCTGCTTCGGACTTGCCGTGCTTGGGGAGCCGCATCCGTTCTCCTCTCGGTTCAGCCCTGGCGGATCTCGGCGAAGGCCCAGTCGAGCCAGGGCAGCAGGGCCTCGACGTCGGCGCGCTCCACGGTGGCGCCGCCCCAGATGCGCAGGCCCGGGGGCGCGTCGCGGTAGGCGCCCACGTCGTAGGCGACGCCCTCGTCCTCGAGCAGGGCCGCCAGCTTCTTGGCCGCCCTGGCCTGGGCGTCGGCGTCGAGCCCGGTGAACCACGGGTCGACCACCTGGAGGCAGATCGAGGTGCAGGAGCGCTGAGCCGGCTCCCGGGCGAGGAAGTCCACCCAGTCGGTGCGCGCCACCCACTCCGCCACGGCGGCGAGGTTGCCTTCGGCCCGCTCGCGGACGGCCTCGCGCCCGCCGATGCTCTCCATCCAGCCCAGCGCATCGAGGGCGTCCTCGACGCAGAGCAGCGAGGGCGTGTTGATGGTCGAGCCCTCGAAGATCGCGGCGTCGAGCTTGCCGCCCTTCGCCATCCGGAAGATCTTCGGCAGCGGCCAGGGCGGCGTGTGGCTCTCGAGGCGCTCCACGGCGCGGGGCGAGAGCACCAGCATGCCGTGGGCCGCCTCGCCGCCCATCACCTTCTGCCAGGACCAGGTCGCCACGTCGAGCTTCGGCCAGGGCATCTCCATGGCGAACACCGCGCTGGTGGCGTCGCAGATCGTGAGCCCGGCGCGGTCGTCGGGGATCCAGTCGCCGTCGGGCACGCGCACGCCCGAGGTGGTGCCGTTCCACGGGAACACGATGTCGCGCGCGAAGTCGACCTGGGAGAGGTCCGGGAGCGCGCCGTAGTCGGCGGTGAGGGCGCGGGCGTCCTCCAGCTTCAGCTGCTTCTGCACGTCGGTCACCCAGGCCTTGCCGAAGCTCTCCCAGGCGAGCACGTCCACGCCGCGCGCGCCGAGCAGCGACCACATCGCCATCTCCACCGCGCCGGTGTCCGAGGCGGGAACCACGCCGACGCGGTAGTCCGCCGGGATGCCGAGGAGCTCGCGGCTGCGGTCGATCACCTCCTTGATCCGCGCCTTGCCGGGCTTCGAGCGGTGGGATCGGCCCAGCACCGCCTTCTCGAGGTTCGCGAGGGACCAGCCCGGCCGCTTCGCGCAGGGGCCGGAGGAGAACTCGGGGCGGCGGGGGCGGACGCTGGGCTTCGCGGCGGACGTCATCGGGTGGGTCTCCGGGGCGCGGGGAGCGCCGAGTCTAGCGGCTCGGCGGCGCCGACAGCAGCTCGGGCTGCTTGAAGGCGGTCCAGCCCCGGTCGCAGGTGAGCAGGGCGCCGGTGAGGCTCCGCGACGCGTCGCTCGCCAGGAACACCACCAGCTCGGCGATCTCCTCGGCGGACTGGAGTCCCGTGGCGTGGCCCCGGGCGAAGCCTTCCTTGAGCGGCTCGCTCTGCCAGATCACGCTGTTCATGGGCGTATCGACGTAGCCCGGCCCGATCGCGTTGACGCGCACGCCGAGGCGTCCGGCCCCGGCGCACAGCGACTTGGTCAGCATGGCCACGCCTCCCTTCGAGGCCGCGTAGGCGTCCATGCCGCCGAGGGGAACGCTCGCCATGGACGAGGCGGCGTTGATGATCGAGCCGCCGCCGTTCTTCGCCATCTGGGGGATGGCGTAGTGGCACAGGTAGAAGACGCCCGAGAGGTTGATGCGGATGACGCGGTCCCAGACCTCGGGGGTGACGTCCGGGGTGAAGCCGTCCTGGCCCACGAGGGCGACGCCGGCGTTGTTGTAGAGCACGTCGAGGCGCCCGAGCTGCCGGACCGTGGCCTCGACGCTGCGGCGCGCGTCCTCGGCGGAGCCGGCGTCGGCCACCAAGGGCAGCGCCTTGCGCCCGGCCTCCTCGATGCCGCGCGCGGTCTCGGCGACGCCCGCCTCGTCCACGTCGGTCACGGCCACGTCCGCCCCGGCGCGGGCCAGGGCCAGGGCGCTGGCGCGCCCGATGCCGGCTGCCGCGCCGGTGACGAGGGCGGTCCTGCCTTCGAGCACCCGCACCTCCCCCTTCTCTGCGTCCGCCTCCCGTGCCCCGGCGCAACGGTAGCGCCTCTCCGGGCCCGCGGGCGCGGGGCGCGACATCGCGGCCCGGGGAGCCACAACTCCTCGATGGTCCGCATCTCCTCGGCCCTCGCCGGGCTCCTCGCCTGGGGGCTCGCCGCTCCCGCGGCGGCGCTGCCCGCCTGCCTCGAGGTGGGGGCGGACTGCGCGCTCCGCGAGGTGGCGGCGCTCACCGGGGTCCGGATCGGCGCCGCCATCGAGCCGTTCCTGCTGGACGCCGACCCGCTCTACGCTCCCGCCCTGGCCCGGGACTTCGACTCGGTCACCGCCGAGAACGCCATGAAGTGGGACTCGCTGCATCCCGAGCCCGATCGCTACGACTTCGCCGGTGCCGACCGGGTGGTGGAGTTCGCCGAGGCCAACGGCATGACGGTGCGCGGCCACACCCTGCTCTGGGACCAGGAGATGGTGGACAGCTCGCCCGCGTACCTGACCTCCGCCGAGGACCCGGCCGAGGTGCGCGCGCTCATGGAGGACCACATCCGCACCGTGGTGGGTCGCTACCGCGGTCGGGTCGACGCCTGGGACGTGGTGAACGAGCCCCTCGAGACCTTCGGCGTGGAGCTCTACGCCAACGTCTTCTTCGAGAAGCTGGGTCCGGAGTACGTCGCCGAGGCCTTCCACATCGCCCACGAGGCCGATCCCGACGCGACGCTCTTCCTCAACGAGACGCTGATCGCGCTCTCCACCACGAAGTTCGACGCCATGCTCGCGTACGTCCAGGAGCTGCTTGCCGACGGCGTCCCGGTGCACGGGGTCGGCTTCCAGGGCCACTTCCCCTTCGTGCCCGCCGAGCTGCCCGCCGACGTGCTCCAGGCCCGCATCCAGGCCTTCGCGGACCTGGGGCTGGTGGTGGAGATCACGGAGCTCGACATCGGCATCCGGGTGGAGGAGGGCGCCCTCGAGACCCAGGGCCGGCAGTACTTCGACGTCGTCTCCGCCTGCCTGGCCGTCGCCGGGTGCGACCGGATCACCACCTGGGGCTTCACGGATCGCTACACGTGGTACGACTCCTTCTTCGGCCCCGACCGGCAGCCGCTCCCGCTGGACGCGGACTTCGAGCGCAAGCCGGCCTGGTTCGGCATCCGCGACGCCTTCGCGGCGCGCGCCGTCCCGGAGCCGGGAACCGCGCTGCTCGTGGCCCTGGGCCTGGTGCTCGCCGGACTGCGCCGCGACGGCCGGCAGGCGGGGCGCAGGCCGACCCATCCCGGGTCGGGCTCCTAGTCGAGCCAGCCGCGCGGGTTCGCGGCGACGCGCTCGCGCATCGCCTCGAGGGTCGCGGCGAGCCGCTCGGCCTCGGCGGGGAGGCGGCCGGAGAGATCGTGGCTCTCGGCGTCGGCATCCAGCCGCGTGAGGTGGCCGCCGTCGCGTCCGAGGTCGCCGGTGGAGCGCAGGTACTTGAGGCGGCCCACGCGCACGGCGCCGGGCCGGGAGTCCAGGACCGGGAAGTAGAAGAGCGGCTCGTCGGGGAGGTCGGCGCCCTCCACGAGGAGCGGCGTGAGGTCGCGCCCGTCGATCTCGCGGTCCGTGGGCAGCGGCAGGCCCGCGAGGGCGAGCAGGGTGGGGAACAGGTCGGTGTTCATGGCGGGCTCGGCGCTGACGCGGCCTGCGGTCACCCGGCCCGGCCAGCGCACGACCATCGGCACCCGCTGGCCGCCCTCGAGGATCTCCCCCTTGCGGCCACGCAGCGGGCCGGGGCTGCCGCCGTAGTCGGCGCCGTTGTCGCTGGTGATGAAGACCGGGGTGCGCTCCGCCAGCCCGAGCCGGTCGAGGGCGGCGAGGACGGCGCCGGTGCTGCGGTCGAGGTCCTCGACCACGTCGCCGTAGAGGCCGCCCTCGGAGCGGCCGGCGTGTTCCGGCGACGCGTAGTGGGGGACGTGGGGAAAGGTGTGGGCCAGGTAGAGGAAGAACGGCCGCTCGCGATTCTCCTCGAGGAACGCGACGGCCTCGGCGGTGTAGCGCTCGGTGAGGCGCGACTGGTCGATGCCGCCGGGCCCGAGCGGCGAGGCCTCGTCGCGCTCGCCGGTCCAGGGTGAGGGCGGGCGGCGATCCTCCTCGATCACGACGCCGTCGCGATACAGGTGGAGCGGCCACATGTCGTTGCTCCACAGCACGCCGAGCCAGGAGTCGAAGCCGAAGTGCTCGGGGCGGTGGCCGTCGCGCCCGCCGAGGTGCCACTTGCCCACCATGGCCGTCGCGTAGCCGGCGCGGCCCAGCACCTCGGCGAGGGTGATCTCGTCCCGGGGCAGCTCGTTGGCCCAGCCGAGCAGGCGGCGCAGGAGCCCGGGCCAGCTCTCGTCGGGGAAGAAGACGTGGCGGTCCGTGCGGGTGCGCGGCGGGTGGCGTCCGGTGAGCAGCGCGGCGCGGGAGGGGCTGCAGACCGGGGAGGCGGCGTAGAAGTCCGTCAGGCGCAGCCCCTCGGCGGCGGCGCGGTCGATGTGCGGGGTGTCGATCAGCCGGCTGCCCTGCACCGAGAGGTCGCCCCAGCCGAGGTCGTCGAAGAAGATCACCACGAAGCTCGGCGCGGCGGCGGGGTCCACCCTGGGGAGCGCCTCGAGGTAGCGCTGCTTGTGCTCGAGGCGCGGCGCCGGGGCGTCGCCCGCGAGCCAGCGCACCTGGAGCCAGCGCGCGCCGAGGGCGAGGGCGCCGAGCCCGATCGCGAGCACGAGGGGGAGGCCCACGACGAGGGCCGCCCCGCGCAGCCAGCGCACCTCAGTCCCCGCGGCGCCAGGCCGGGTCGCGCTTCTCGAGGAAGGCCGCGATCCCCTCGCCGGCGTCCTCCTCCAGCATGTTCAGGGCCATGACGCCGGCCGTGTAGGCGTAGGCCTCGTGGGTCGGCAGCTCGACCTGGCGGTAGAAGGCCTGCTTGCCGATGCGCACCGTGCTGGCGGGCTTGGCCGCGATGCGGCCCGCGAGGGCGAGGGTCTCGGCCTCGAGGTCGGCCGGCGCCACGCAGCGGTTCACCAGGCCGAGCTCCACGGCGGTGGGGGCGTCGAGGGCCTCGCCGGTGAGCAGCATCTCCATCACCCGCTTGCGCGGCAGGTTGCGCGAGACCGCCACCATGGGGGTCGAGCAGAACAGGCCGATGTCGACGCCGGGCGTGACGAAGCGCGCCGTGTCCGCCGCCACGGCGAGGTCGCAGGTGGCGACGAGCTGGCAGCCCGCCGCCGACGCGATCCCCTGCACCTGGGCGACCACCGGCTGGGGCAGGTGGAGGATGCGCTCCATGAGCGACGCGCAGCGATCGAACAGGGCCCGGGTGCGCTCGCGATCGCCGCGGTGGCCCGCCAGCTCCTTCAGGTCGTGTCCCGCGCTGAAGGCGGGCCCCGCCGCGGCGAGGATCACGCAGCGCACCGCGGCGTCCTCGCGCACCGCATCGAGGGCGTCGCACAGCCGCCCCATCATCGTCGACGAGAGCGGGTTGCGGCGCCCGGGCTGGTTCAGCGTGATGCGGTGCAGGCCCGGCCCGGGACGGTCCTCGAGGATCTCGTCCGCCACCCCGGCCTCAGTAGCCCTGGGCGCTGCGCGCCGCGCGGAACTGCTCCCAGCCCGGCGGCTTCGTGTTGAGCTCGCGGTCCACCTGGACGTGGATCAGCGCGGGCTTGCCGGACTCGTTCGCCCGGCGGCAGCGGGCCAGCGCGGGTTCCATCTCCTCGTCCCGCTCGACCCGCTCGCCGTGGCAGCCGAGGCTGCGCGCGAGCTCGTCGTAGGCGACGGAGGCCAGGTCGATGCCGCGCCGCTCCCAGTCCGAGGCGCCGTAGCCCAGCGCGACGAAGGCGGTCTTCTCCATCCCCCAGGCGTCGTCCACCGCCACCACCACGGTGATGGGGAGCTCCTCGCGCACGGCGGTCTCGAGCTCCATCACGTGGAACCCGAAGGCGCCGTCGCCGCTGATCAGGCACACGGGACGCTCGGGCGCGGCGAGCTGGGCCCCCATGGCGAAGGGCAGCCCGGTTCCCAGGTAGCCCATCTTCACCGAGTACAGGAAGCTCGGCGAGGAGAGGATCGGGTGGAAGGCGACGCCCGTGAGCGTGGTGTTGCCGCCGTCGAGCACCGTGATGGCGTCGGGCGGGAAGTGCTGCCGCACCGCCATCACCATCTTGCCGGGGTTCGCGCCGGAGGTGCACGGCGTGCCGAGGTAGCCGATGCCCGTCTGCATGGTCTCGCCGGTCTTCTCGCGGTAGCGCGCCAGGTCCGGCGGCGCGCCGCGCGCCGCGCCCCGGGCTCGCACCGCCTCGAGGAGAGCCGCCAGGGCGGCGCGGGCGTCGGCCACGATGGCGAGGTCCACCGGGCGGTTCAGTCCGATCGACATCGGGTCCGAGTCGATCTGGATGGTGACCTGCTTGGCCGGGTCGCCCCACATGGGCGGCCCGCCCCAGCCGTCGTACTCGCCGAGGCGCCCGCCCACCACGAGCACGACGTCGGCCTCGGCCCGCGCCAGCCCGGCGCCGGCCAGATCGAAGGGATGGAAGTAGTGGGGATGGTCCTCGGGCACCACGCCGCGGGCGCCGAGGCTCGCGCCCAGGCAGGCGCCCAGGTGCTCGCCCAGTGCGCGCAGCTCCGCGGCGCCGTCGGCCCAGAGCACGCCCTTGCCGGCGTGGATGAAGACGCGCTTCGCCTGGGCGAGGTGGTCCGCGGCGCGCTCGATGGCGGCGGCGTCGCCGGCGCCCAGGCTCGTGACGCGGTAGCGCGACGCCTCGTGGATCGGCGGCAGGCGGTCGGCGTCGACCTGCTCGAGCAGCAGCTCGTCGGGGATCGCGATGTAGGCCGGGCCCGGGCGGCCGGTCATGGCCGCGCGGAAGGCGGCGCGCATCATCTCCGGGAGGCGCTCCCACTGGCGCACCGTGGCGGCGTACTTGGTGATGGGGCGCGCCATGCTCTCGGTGTCGGCGGCCTGCCAGGCGCCGCCGCGGTTCGGGTCGGTCTTGATGCGCGGCCGCAGCGTGCCGATCGCCACGATCGGGTGGCCCTCGGCGTGGGCGCTCACCACGCCGGCCAGCATGTTGCCCGTGCCGCAGCCGGGGTTGCCGATCACCACGCCCGGCTTGCGGGCGATGCGCGAGTAGCCCTCGGCGAGGTGCACCGCGGCCTCCTCGTGGTGGGCGTTCACGTAGCGGATCCCGTACTTGGCGGTGTGCACCACCATCGGGATGTGGGCGCCGTCGATGATGCCGGCGACGAGCTCGATGCCCTCGGCCTGGAGACAGCGAACCAGGAGCTCGCCGACGCTGATCTCGGACATGGGAGGCCTCCTTCGCGACGCGGGGATGCGCGACCCGAGGATGCGACGGATCGGGGGAGGAGCGCCAGCCCGGCGGGCAAAGCGGCGGGCGAAGCGGCGAGCGGAGGGACGGGCGAAGGATGGGGCGGTTTGGGACGGCGGCGGCACCGCGAGCGCGCGAGGCGAGGGCGGCGCTAGGGCGCGTCCGCGCGAGCCTCGAGGCGTCGAAGGGCTCCGAGCTCGTGGGCGGGCAGCAGCACCGAGTCGAACTCGTGCAGCTGGCGGAGGATCCGGGCCTGGCTCTGGCGCCCCTCGCCGACGTCCTCGGAGACGCCGGCGATGCTGCGCGGAACGATTCGCCCTGGGCGGCCGGTAGGCCCGGTGCGGCTCCTTCACGCCGACCCGGCCCGTGCGGATCCCCACCGCCTCGAGCCCGTCGGGAGCGCGGCCCGTGCGCGCAGCGGCGCTCCGGCGGGCGTCGGGACGTCGGCGAGGTCGCCCGACGCGCAGGCCGCCAGCGCCTTCCCGGTGGCCGACGCCCGCAGCGCCGCGTCCCCGCGCATCAGGGGACGGGGCCGAGCAGCCCGGGGAAGACGACCAGGACTCCGGCCACGCTCAGACCGAGCGCCGAGGCGCCCGCCGCCCAGGCCTTGCGCGCGGCCGGCACCCCCCACACGGGACCGAGGGCCAGGGCCACGGTGGCCGTGGTGAGGGCCACGGCGGCCAGCTCGAGGCCCAGCAGGCAGAAGGCCTTGCCCGCGATGGGACCCAGCCACGCCTGGTGGATCAGGAGCGCGCCGAGGCCGACGTTCACGAAGGCGGCTCCGGCGAAGACGACCGCGGCCCCCTCGATCCCCGTCGGCTCCAGGACTGCGGCGCGACGTTTCCTCGACACGCCTCGACCCTAGCTGGCGAGGGGCGCGGTGCCGATCCCGCCTGCTTCGCATCCGGCGCCGGGGTGTCCTATACGGAGGGCCCCGCGAGGGGTGCGGAGAGGGGGCTCGTGGCCGCGATCGGGGCGAGAAGCGCGGGCGTCCTGCTGGTCGGGCTCCTCGCCGCCGCCCCGGCCGGCGCCGCCGAGCCGTGGCGGCTCGAGGACGGCCTCGGGGACTTCCTGGGCCTGCCCGAGCGCCTCTCGCTCTCGGGCGACCACCGCGTCCGCTACGAGCTCCTCGACGACCCGTTCCGTGCCGGCCGCGACGGGCGCGACGACGTCATCGCGATCCGCACCCGGCTGCGCGCCGCGCTGCGCCTCACGCCGTGGCTCGAGCTCGGCGCCGAGATCCAGGACTCGCGCACGGAGCTCGAGGACCCGAACACCCCGATCGACACCACGTCGGTGAACACCCTCGAGCTGCTGGAGGCGCGGCTCACGCTCCGCGGCGAGGGGCCCTGGGACGGGCGCACCACGCTCCGCGCGGGCCGCATCACCATGGACGTGGGGAGCCGGCGCTTCGTGGCGCGCAACCGCTACCGCAACACGGCGAACGGCTTCGACGGCCTCGACCTGCGCTGGCTGGACGACGCGGGTCGCGAGCTGCGCGCCTTCTGGATGCTTCCCGTCCGGCGTCTCCCCGACGAGCCCGGGCGCCTGCGGCACGACCGCGTGGAGTTCGACCGGGAGAGCGTGGACACCCAGCTCTGGGGCCTCTTCGGCCGCACGCCACTGGCCCGGGGCGACGCCCTCGAGCTGTTCGTGTTCGGGCTCCACGAGCGGGACGACCCCAGCCGGCCCACGCGGAACCGCGAGCTCTACACGCCCGGGTTCCGCCTGCTGCGCGCGCCGCGCGCCGGGCACTTCGACTACCAGGTGGAGTCGGCGATCCAGCTCGGCGAGTCCCGGCTGGGCACCGCGAGCCGGCAGGAGCTCGACCACTTCGCCCACTTCCACCACGTCGAGCTGGGCTACCGCTTCGACGCGCCCTGGTCTCCCCGTCTCGCCTTGCAGTTCGACTACGCGAGCGGCGACGAGGACCCGACGGACTCGGACAACGAGCGCTACGACACGCTCTTCGGCGCGCGGCGCTTCGACTTCGGGCCCACGGGCATCTACGGCGCCTTCGCCCGCTCGAACGTCAGCACCCCGGGCCTGCGGCTCCAGCTGAAGCCGGCGCCGACGCTCTCCGCCTTTCTCGCCGTGCGCGGCTTCTGGCTGGCCGAGGAGCGCGACGCCTGGACCACCGCAGGCGTGGTGGACCCGAGCGGCGACGCCGGCCGTCACGTCGGGACCCAGGCCGAGCTGCGCGTCCGCTGGGACGTGGTGCCCGGCAACGTCCGCTTCGAGCTGGGCTACGCCCACCTGTTCGCGGGCGACTTCATCGACGACGCACCGAACTCGAGCCGCCAGGGCGATTCCGACTACCTCTACACCCAGCTCTCGCTGAGCTTCTAGGCTCCGGGCTCCGCCCTCGCGGCGCGGTACGGCGCCCGGACGATGGCCTGCGCGCGTCCCTCGTCCGGCGCCACGGTCTCGGCGAGCCCTGGAACCGGGCGGGCTCGAGGGCGGGAGCGCGCTCGAGCAGCCGGGCGTCGACGGCTCCCGGGGGACTATGCTCCACGCGTGCCCCTCGACAAGGACGCCTACGCGTTCGTCCCGCGCCCCGGCGCCGTCCCCCTCGCCATCGAGCGCGCCGAGGGGGTCTGGCTCCACACCGACGGCGGCCACCGCATCCTCGACGCCGCCGGGGGCGCCATCGTGTCCAACGTGGGCCACGGCCGCCCCGAGGTCGCCGAGGCCATGGCCGAGGCGGTGCGCCGCGAGGCCTACGTGGTGCCGGTCTTCGCCACCGAGAGCCGCCTGCGCCTGGTGGAGCGCCTGCGCGGCGCATGGCTGCCCGAGGGCCTGGGGCGGATCTTCCTCACGAGCGGCGGCTCGGAGTCCGTGGACTCGGCGATCCGCCTGGCGCGCCAGCACTTCGCCGCCCGCGGCGAGGACGCGCGCCACCTCGTCCTGGGCCGGGACCTCTCCTACCACGGCGCCACCGTGGCGACGCTATCGGCCGGCGGCAGCGCGAAGCGGCGCAAGAACCTGCTGCCCCTGCTCAGCGACTGGCCCAAGGCACCCGCCTGCTACTGCCTGCGCTGCCCCCTCGGCAGGCAGCGCGAGAGCTGCGACGTGGATTGCGCCGACGCGGTCGCCGAGGCCATCGACGCCGTCGGCGCGGACAACGTGGCCGCCTTCCTCGCGGAGCCCGTCACGGGCTCGACGGCGGGCGTGCTGGTCCCGCCGCCGGACTACTGGCCGCGGGTGGCCGAGATCTGCCGTCGGCGCGGCGTGCTGATCATCGCCGACGAGGTGATGTCCGGCTTCGGGCGCACCGGCCGCAACTTCGCGGTGGAGCACCTCGGGCTCGAGCCCGACATCCTGGTGGCGGGCAAGGGGCTGGCCGGGGGCTACGCGCCCATGGGCGGCGTCTACGCCCGCGAGGAGGTCGTGGCCCCCATGGCGGAGCGCGGCGACGACCTGATGTTCTTCACCTTCGGCGCCCACCCGTCCGCCTGCGCGGCCGCCGACGCGGTGCTCGGGATCCTGGAGCGCGAGGAGCTGGTGGCGCGCTGCGCGCGCCTCGGGGCCGAGCTGGGCAAGAAGCTCGACGCCCTGCGCGACCACCCCCACGTGGCCGAGGTGCGGGGCCTCGGGCTGTGGTGGGCCGTCGAGCTGGTGCGCGACCGCGACGGCAACCGGCCCTGGCCCGCGGACGTGGACTTCACCACGCGGGTGCTGGCCGCGGGCCTCGGCGAGGGCGTGTTCTTCTACCCGGGCGGGTCCGGGGTGGCGAAGGACGTGGTGCTGATGGGGCCGCCCTTCGTGATCGAGGAGGAGCAGCTCGACCAGATGGTCGGGGCCCTGGGCCGCGCCATCGACTCGGCGGCCGCGCGGAGCTGACCCGTGTTCAGGCCGCGACCCCGCTGACGGCGCCGCTCACGCGGCGTCGTGCTCCGAGCCCGCCGGGCGGCGGGTGAGGCCCCGGTAGGCGTCCATGGCGGTGCGGCCCTCGTGCACCACGCCGTAGACCTCGCGCGCGATCGGCAGGTCCACGCCGTACTTGTCCGCCAGCTCCATCACCACCCGCGAGGTCTTCACGCCCTCGGCCACCTGGTTCATCGAGGCGATGATCTCCTCGATGGTGCGGCCCTTGCCGAGCTCCTCGCCCACGTGGCGGTTGCGGCTCTGGCGGCTCGCGCAGGTGGCGATCAGGTCGCCGATCCCGGCCAGGCCGGCGAAGGTCGAGGCCTCGCCCCCCATGGCGACGCCCAGGCGCGTGAGCTCCGCGAGGCCGCGGGTGATCACCGCCGCCCGCGTGTTGTCGCCGACGCCGAGGCCGTCCCCCATGCCCGTCGCGATGGCGATCACGTTCTTGAGGGCGCCGCCCAGCTCGCAGCCGGCGACGTCGCGGTTGGTGTAGACGCGGAACACGCCGCAGTGGAAGACGCCCTGGAGCTGGCGGGCGACGTCGAGGTCGTCGAAGGCGATCACCGCCGCCGCCGCGTAGCCCGCCATGATCTCCTTGGCGAGGTTCGGGCCCGTGAGCGCTCCGGCCCGGTGCTCGGGCAGCACCTCGCGGATCACCTGGGTCATGCGCAGGTGGGTGCCGAGCTCGAGCCCCTTGGCGAGGCTCACCACCGGGACCCAGGGGCGGATGTGCTGGGCGACCTCGGAGAGCACCTCCCGGAAGCCGTGGGAGGGCACGCCGAGCACCACCACGTCGGCCTCGCGCACCGCCTCCTCGAGGGAGGCGGTGGCCCGCAGCTCCGGGTGCAGCGCGTAGTCGGCCAGGTAGCGGCCGTTGCGATGCTCGCGGTTCACCTGGTCGGCGGTCTCGGCGCTCCGGCACCACAGGGTGGCGGGCGAGTTGCGCGCCACGAGGTGGGCGACGGTGGTGCCGAAGGAGCCGGCACCGAGCACGGCGACGCGGAGCTTCATGGAGCCTCCTCTCAGCCCTCGAGGACCTCGACGTAGCGGCGGCGGATCGCCTCGATCTCCTCGTCGAGGCTCTCCTTCGTCCAGCCCGTGGTGTCCACCGGCGGCAGCACCACCGCGTACACCGTGGCCTGGCGCACCACCAGCGCGTCCTTGGGCAGCGCATCGAGGGCGTTGCGGAACACGACGGGAACGATCGGGACGCCCGCCTGCATGGCGAGGTGGAAGGCGCCCTTCTTGAAGCGTCCGAGGCGCGGCGTCTTCTGGCGCGTGCCCTCGGGCGCGATCAGCAGGGAGCGGCCGTGCTCGAGGGCCTCTACGGCGGGCTGGAGCGCCTCGATCGCCCTGGCGGTGTCGGCGCGGTCGATGAAGACCGCGCCCGCCGCCCGGCCCAGCGGCCCGAAGATCGGATCGCGCTCGATCTCCTTCTTGCCGATGCCCGTGACGTCGCGCCGGACCAGCTTGAGCATGAGGGGCAGGTCGAGGGCGCTCTGGTGGTTGAAGATGAAGACCGCGGGCCGCTGGGACCAGAGGTGCTCCTCGCCCTCGACGCGCAGGTCGACGCCCGAGACCGCCAGGGCGAGGTCGCCCCACAGCGACCCGATCACGTTCACGGCCTCGCGGCGCGAGCGGTTCAGCAGCCCCACCGCGGTGCCCAGGCCGATGGAGGGCAGCAGGCTCCCGTAGGCGAGGCCCGTGCGCAGCAGCTGCTCGGCGTCCGGCGTCCCGCGGCTGTGGAAGCGCCGCACCGGCCACTGCCGCTCCTTGGCGATCTGGGAGAGCCGCGCGTCGGGGTTCAGCGCGAGGGGCCGCCCCACGGCCTCGAGGAGCGGCAGGTCGTCGATGCTGTCGGTGTAGAAGAAGCTCTCCGAGAGGTCGAGGTCGTGGGCGGCGGCGAGGGACTCGGCGGCCACGCGCTTGCCCTCGCGGAAGCAGGTGGGCTTCACCACCCGACCGGTGAAGGCGCCGTTCTCCACCTCGAGGCGCGTGCACAGCACGTGCTCCACGCCGAGCTCCCGCGCCACGGGCTCCACCTGGTAGGGCGTGGCCGAGGAGACGATCGCGACGGTGTGGCCACGGTCCTGGTGGGCGCGGACCAGCGCGCGCGACTCGGGGTAGATCTGGGTGGCGAGGTGCTTCTCGAACACCTCGTCCCCGATCTCCTGGAGCGCCGCCTCGGAGAGCCCGCGGTAGGCCGCCGTGGCCGCCGCCACCATGCCCGAGAAGCCGGTGCGCCCGAGCGCGTAGCCGAGGGTGCCGCGCAGGGTCTCGACCATCTCGGCCGGCGCCATGCGGCCGCTCAGCAGACGCTCCTGGAAGAACGCCGTGGCGGAGAAGCCCGCCAGGAGCGTGCGGTCCACGTCGAAGAAGGCGGCCACCTTGGGGCCGCCGGCTGCCTCTTCGATGTGGCGATGGGGGCGCGCCGGGGATGCCAAACGGGGGTTCTCCGCCCCCATCCTCTCATCTTCGGGCGGTCTTGGGTAGTGGGGGGTGGCGGGGTGGCCGGCCCGCGCCGGGAGCGCGGGCTCAGGCGAGCAGGCCCCGCACCAGGAACTCGATGGCGTTCTCCCGCGCCTCGTCGGGGTCGTGGTCCTCGGGGCAGCGGTCCCAGCGGATGTGGACCGCCCAGGTGGTGAGGGTCTCGATCACCAGGCGGGCGGCCAGGCGCAGGTTCGGGACCCGGCGGACCTGGCCCGCGCGGATGCGCTTCTCGAGGTAGCGGGCCAACGCGGCGCGGCTCTGCTCGCGGCCCAGGGTCTGCCAGAGGTGACCGAGCTCGGGGTGGTCGACGCAGCGGTCGATCAGCTTGATGGCCCGGTGGTAGCGGTCGAGCATGGCGTAGAGCTCGCGCAGCACGGCCTCGAGCTCGGCGCGGGCGTCCGGGGCCCGCGGGCGGGCCAGGGCCGCGGCGAGGGCCGGCGGCACCGACTCCTCGGTGAGCCGCCCCTTGACCCGCGCCGAGAGCTCCCCGGTGCGGGGCGTGGGGACGGGCAGCGACTCCGGGCGCTCCACGGAGCCGCTGCGGTCCGCCCATAGCAGGCAGAGCCAGAACAGGGCCTCCTTGCCCTCCACGTATCCGTAGAGCGTCCCCTTGGCGACCCCCACCGCCTCGGCGACGTCGGCCATCTGGGTGCGCCGGTAGCCGTTGGCGATGAAGACCTCGGTGGCGCCGTCGATGAGCTCGTCGAAGCGCTCCTCGGGGATGCGTCGCGCCACTAGGGGCGCGCTCCCGCGACCCCGGACACCCCCGGGCGGAAGACCTGGAAGCTCTGGAGGGGCAGGAAGTCGAACTCTTCGACGGTGCGGTAGCCGGCCGCGCCCATCTCCGAGCGGATCGCCGCGGGATCGCTCCAGTGCCCCGACCCCTGGAACCAGCGCAGCGGCGGGCGCACGTCGTGGCGGTCGTCGAGGTGGGCCACGCGCCCGCCCGGGCCGAGATCGGCGAGCAGCCGGCCGAAGTAGGCCTCGCGCTCCTCGATGTGGTGGTAGGTGAGGCACGTCATCGCGAGGTCGATCTCGCCGTCGGGAAGCTCCGGGTCCTCGTAGCGCCCGTGCACCACGACGACGTTGTCGAGGGACTCCCTCGAGACGCGCTCCTTCAGGGTCTCCACCTTCTCGGCCTCCACCTCCACGGCGTAGACGCGGCCCTCGGCGCCCACGGCCTCGGAGAGCCAGGGCAGCCAGTAGCCGTCGCCGGCGCCGATCTCGGCGACCGAGTCGCCGGGCGAGAGGGCGAGGGCCTCGACGACGCGCTCGGGGTGCTGCCAGCCGTCGCGCCCCGAGGTGACGAGGCGGCCGAAGTCTACCTTCGAGAGCGAGCCGCACGCGCTCGCCAGCGCGACGAGGACGAGGAGCGGGGGAAGGCGGAGCCAGGGGCTCATGGGATCCCTCCTTGCGGGCGGGGGACGCAGGAGGGACTCTAATTTAAACCGACCCAGTCAGTCAATTTTCTTCAGGCACGTGCGATCTCCACAAACGGGTGCGGGGTGACTCCCATCACAGAGGTTGTGGAGGCGAGCCCTCATCCTCCGTTTTTGTGACGCGGCTCACGGAATCTCGCGGGGAGTGAGCGGAGGAGTAGAGATGTCTGTCAACAGTGGTGCGCCGAAACGAATCGGTCCCTTCCAGCTGGTCCTCCAGCTCCTCCGTCTGTGCTCCTTCGAGATCGACAAGGTCTCCTATGAGCTGGGCCGGCCCTGGGGCCCTCCCATCGCTGCTTGCGCAAGACTGGCGATGGTCGCATCCGTCCTCGCGATGCTCTCCCTCGGGTTGCCGCGAGTTGGCGAGGAGATTCGGAACGGACTGACCTACGCCTTCGGGTTCGCGGAACGCGCGAGCGGCCTTGCCGAGGAGTCCACTGATCGCGCGCGACGGGAGCCACGCACTCAGTACCGCGATGCCGACGAGGCCGGTTCCTCCCGCACCCCGTGGTGGAAAACGCAGTAGCCTAGGGCCTTCGTCGGGTTTCGATCAGAGCTCGAGGAGCTGCTTGCCGAAGTTGTCGCCGGTGTAGAGCCGCCGCAGGGTCTTCGGCGCGTTCTCGAAGCCCTGCTGGACGTCCGCCTCCCAGGCGATGCTGCCGTCGGCCACCCAGGCGGCGAGCTCCTTGGTGGCCTCGGCGGAGCGCGGCAGGAAGTCGATCACCACGAAGCCCTCCATGCGGCCTCGCTGGGCGACCAGGTTGAAGTAGTGGCTCGGGCCCGGCGGCGGCTCCTCGAGGCTGTAGCGCGAGATCGAGCCGCAGATCACGATCCGGGCGCCGCGGGCGATGCGCGCCAGCACCGCGTCGAGGGTCTCGCCCCCCACGTTGTCGAAGAACACGTCGATGCCGTCGGGGCACAGCTCCGAGAGGCGCGCGCCCACGTCCTCGCTCTTGTAGTCGATGGCGGCGTCGAAGTGGGCCTTGTCGGTGAGCCAGGCACACTTGCGCGCGCCGCCCGCGATGCCGACCACCCGGCAGCCCTTGCGCTTGGCGATCTGCCCCGCCACGGAACCCGTGGCACCGGCAGCGCCCGAGACCACGACCACGTCGCCGGCCTTGAGCCGCCCCACCTCGAGCAGGCCGAACCAGGCCGTGAGCCCGGTGATGCCCAGCACCGAGAGCGCCAGGCGCGGGTCGGTGCCCGGCGGCAGCTTGCGCAGGCCGGCGTCGCCCAGGGCCCACTCCTGCCAGCCCGTCATGCCGCTGACGAGGTCGCCCGCCGCGTAGCCTTCGAGGTTCGAGGCGGCGACCTCGCCCACCGCCATGCCGCGCATCACCTCGCCGATCCCCACCGGCGGCAGGTAGCTGGGGCGGTCCTCCATCCAGCCGCGCATGGCGGGCTCGAAGGCGAGCCAGCGGTTGCGCACCAGCACCTGCCCGGGGCCGGGGGTCGGCACGGGCTCGGAGTGGAGCTCGAAGTCGCTCTCCTCCACCATGCCCACGGGGCGCGCGCAGCCGCCACTGTCGGTTCGTCTCGGTCACGTAGGCCTCTCCTCTTCCGTGCCCGGCTTCTCCGGGCTCAGGTTCCGAACCGGCCCCACTGGGTACCCAGGGCCGTCACCGGGTCGTGGCGCTCGGCGCGGTGCCCGGCGTTCAGCAGGTCGCCGTCGGTGAAGTGCTCGTGCACGTGTCCCCACGGATCCCGCCAGTAGTCGAAGATCTGGCTGCCGAGCACGTGGCGCCCCACCCCGGCGTGGTGCTCGTAGCCCGCCTTCTCGAGGTGGTCGTGGCCCGCCATCACGGCGTCGATCCCCTCCACCTCGAAGGCGGCGTGGTCGAAGCCGGGCTCGCCGAGCCCGACGCACAGGAAGGTGTGGTGGTCGACGTACTCGTCGCCGCGGTCGCAGCGCATGAAGGCCGTGACGACGTTGTCCTGCTCGCCGATGAAGACCTCGTCGGAGGTGACGAAGCCGAAGCGCGACTTGTACCAGGCCTCGCTGCGGCGGAAGTCCGAGACGCGCACCACGGCGTGGCCCAGGCGCTTCACCGACGAGGGCCCGGCCGGGACGCGCTGGAGGTCGCCGAGCCGCCGGCGATCGCTCCCCCAGTTGAACTCGATCCGGTGCACGGGCAGGGGGGCGAGCTCCTGGCGGCCGAACACCACCTCCACCGCGTAGCCGTCGGGGTCCGTGAAGCGCACCCGCTGCCCGCCGCCGGGCGCGTCGATCTTCTCGACCTCGGAGGCGCCCTCGAGCCCGGCGGCGGCCTTCAGGTCGTCCTCGCAGGCGGCCTCGAAGGCCACGCCCCGGAAGCCCGGGTCGCCGAGCTCGGTGACGTGCACGTAGGGGGAGGGGTCGCTGGCGCGGGCGTAGAGGACGTCGGCCTCCCGGGCGGTCACCACGAGACCGAAGTCCGTCACGAACTTCTCCATGGCGTCGAGGTCCGGCGCCGAGAAGCGCACGTAGGCGATGTCCTTGACCTTGATCATGGCAGGCTCCTCTCAGTGGGCGCGGCGGAGCGCGCCGTGTGCGGGCGACCCGGCGGGCTCGGCGGCGAGCCGCCGCGAGGCCGGTCGCAGCCCATAGGATACGACGCCCACGCCGAGCACGATCGCCGGCCGGAGCGTCTCCGAGAGCGGGTCCCCGGCGAAGAGGTGGGACGCCGTGGCGCCGAGCAGGTTGAAGGCGAACCCCGCGTAGGCCCACTCCTTGAGGAGCGGCAGGCCCGGCGCGAGCAGCGCGGCGACGCCCAGCAGCTTGGCGACGCCGAGGATCGTCATGAAGTAGGGCGGGTAGCCGAGCGCCGTCATGCCCTCGAGCATGGGCCCGAGCCGGGCGAGGTGGGCGACGCCGGAGAGGGTGAGCACCGCGCAGAAGAGCACGGTGGCGATCCAGTAGGACCGCGGGGAGTCGCTCGGGTCCCGGCTCATGGGTTCTCTCCTCGAGAGGGGGCGGGGCCGAGGAACAGGGACTCCACCGCGGCGGCGTGGGCCTCGATGGCGTCCTCGTCGGTGGGGTCGAGGCCCGCCACGCGGCGGCACTCCTCGGCCTGGTGGAAGATCACGTCGACGGCGCCGACGAACGCGTAGGCGAAGTGGGGCGCCGGGATGCCGCCGCGCAGGATCCCCTCCCGCTGGGCGTCCCCGACCAGGCCCAGGAGCCGGTCGTAGAGGGGCTTCACGTGGCGGTCCGCGAGCCAGCGCGAGCGCGGGCCGCGCCGCTTGCCCTCGTCGTGCATCAGGCGCACGAACTCGGGGTTGCGGCCCACGAAGGCCACGTAGGAGCGGATCAGCAGGCGCAGGCGCTCCCGCGTGTCGCGGGGGGCGGGATCCTCGAGCAGCGCCTCGAGCCCGCGGCCGAGCTCGGCGAAGGCGAGGTCCACGGCCGCCCGCCACAGCCGGGGCTTGCTGCCGAAGTGATACTGGAGGAGCCCGAGGGTGACCCCGGCCCGGGCGGCGATGTCCCGGGTGCGGGCCCCGTCGAAGCCGTTCTGGGAGAAGGCCGCCAGGGCCGCGGAGAGGATGCGCTCCCTCGTGTCGCTGCCGGCCTCGGCGCGGGCGGCTCGGGCCATGGGGGCTCCTCGTTCCGGGTGGCGCCCGGGCCCCGGATGCGTCGGGGCCCGGCGGGGGTTGATCA
The DNA here is from genome assembly GCA_028277885.1 of Myxococcota bacterium. Classification (GTDB taxonomy): domain Bacteria; phylum Myxococcota_A; class UBA9160; order UBA9160; family UBA6930; genus JANQFK01. The sequence continues at coordinate 38,701 of JANQFK010000079.1, read as the reverse complement.
TCTGACCAATCCAACTATACATCTGACCAAATGGCGACGCAACCCCCGAGCGGCTCCGCGACCGCCGCCCCCTCCATCACGCTCTACAGCTACGCGATGAGCCCCTACGCGGCGAAGGTCCACGGCTTCCTGCTGTTCAAGCGCCTGCCCTTCCGCTGCCACTACGTGAACCCGCTGCGGGCGCGCCGCGAGCTGCCCCTGGGCCGCCAGGTCCCGGTGGTGCGCATCGGCGACGAGAGCCGCGCCGACTCCACCCCCATCGGCCTCTGGCTCGACGAGCGCTTCCCCGACGCGCCGCGGCTGCTGCCCCGGGAGGGGCCCGAGCGCGAGCGCCTGCTCGCCCTCGACGCCTGGGTGACGCAGCGGCTCATCCCCGGGAGCTTCCGCCACTACCCCGGCGAGGGCGTGGACCGCATCCTCAACGGCTGGAAGCTCTCCCGCGTGATGAGCCACACCGCGAACGGCGGGCTCCCCTGGCCGCTCCGCTTCGCCTGGCCCTGGATCGTTCCGCGCGTCCCGTTCGTGCGGAGCCTGCTCGCCCAGGCCGACGACGGGCTGCCGCTGCGGGAGTCGAAGCGCGCGCTCTACGCGGAGTTCCTCGCGCACCTCGGGGAGGGCCCCTTCCTGGCCGGCCGGTCCACGCCCTCCCTGCCGGACCTCGCCGCCTACCCGCAGTTCGCGCTCTTCCACGCCATCGGCTTCCGGGGCGGCGACGAGGTCCTCGAGCATCCCGCCCTCGTGGACTGGCTGGCGCGCATGGGCCCCTACCTCGAGGGCGAGCCCCCGCTGATCCCTCCCCGGGAGCGGCGGCGCGCGCTTCCCGGCCCGACGGCGGCCGGATCGGTGGCGCCGGCGGGATGACGGCCGAGCGGCTGGCCTAGACTGGGACGAGGAGGTTCCCATGGCCCAGGCCGCACCCGAGGCTCGTTCCGCCGAGGAGATCCGCCTGGAGCGCAAGCGCGACGTCGCCCTCGGCTACCGCATCCTGGCCGCCCAGCGCTGGGGAGACCTGGGCGACGGGCACATCAGCGCCCGGGATCCCGAGCGCGAGGACTGCTTCTGGATGCTGCGCTGGGGCGTCTCCTACCACGAGGCGCGCGTCTCGGACCTCGTGCTGGTCGGGCCCGACGGCCGGCTCGCCGACGGCGAGGGCGTCATCAACGTCGCGGGCTACTACATCCACCACCCGATCCTGATGGCGCGCCCGGACGCGGTGAGCGCGACCCACGTGCACACGGGCTGGGGCACGCCCTTCTCGGCGGAGGTGCGCCCCATCGAGCCGATCACCCAGGAGTCCTGCATCTTCTTCGAGGACCACGCGATCTTCGACGACGAGGAGGTGCAGGTGCAGAGCGTGGACGCCGGCAAGCGCATCGCCGACGCCCTCGGCCCGAACCGCGCCGTCATCCTTCGCAACCACGGCCTGCTCACCGTGGGCGCCCGGGTGGACGAGTCCGTCGGCAGCTTCGTGCAGATGGAGCGGGTCGCCGAGGCGCACATGAAGGTGCGCGACGCCAAGCCCATCTCGCGGGAGGCCGCGCTCTTCGCCAAGGCCGACCTCGTGCGCTACGGCGCGGGCCGCCCGGGCTTCTGGTCCCTGGTCTCCCGGCACATCGGCGATCCCTCCGTCGTGCTGTGAGCTCTCCGCACGGGGGGCTCTCCACGAAGCTGTTCTACGGCTTCGGATCCGTCGCCTTCGGGGTGAAGGACAACGGCTTCGCCTTCTTCCTGCTGCTCTACTACAACCAGGTGCTGGGGCTGCCCGCCCCCTGGGTGGGCGGCGCCATCCTGGCCGCCCTGGTGGTCGACGCGTTCTCGGACCCCATCGTGGGCTACGCGTCGGACAACCTGCACTCCCGCTGGGGCCGCCGGCACCCGTTCATGTACGCCTCGGTGGTGCCGGTGGCGCTCTCCTTCTACGCGCTCTGGAACCCGCCCGCCGGCCTCGACCCGGGCGGGCTGCTCGTCTACCTGGTCGTGCTCGCCATCCTGGTGCGCACCTTCATCACCTTCTACGAGATCCCGAGCTCCTCCCTGGTGGCGGAGCTCACCGACGACTACGACGAGCGCACCTCCTTCCTGGGCTTCCGCTTCTTCTTCGGCTGGTGGGGCGGGCTCGGCATGGCGCTGGTGGCGTACTTCTTCCTGCTGCGCCCCACCCCCGAGTACCCCGTGGGCCAGCTCAACCCCGAGGGCTGGCGCGCCTACGGGGGGATCGCGTCGAGCGTGATGGCCTTCGCGATCCTGGTCTCCGCCCTCGGCACCCACCGCCACATCCCGTACCTGGAGCAGCCCCCCGAGAAGCGTCCCTTCAGCGTGGGCCGCACCGTGCGCGAGCTGCGCGAGACGCTCTCGAACCGCTCCTTCCTGGTGCTCTTCCTGTCGGCGATGTTCGGCGCCATGGCGGCCGGGCTGAGCTCGTCGCTCAACATCTACTTCAACACCTACTTCTGGGAGCTGACCCAGGACGAGATCGGCATCCTCACCTTCGGCCCCTTCCTGTCCGCGGCCGCGGCCCTGGCGGCGTCGCCGGTGCTCTCGAAGAAGCTCGGCAAGAGGCGCGCCGCCCTGACGATCTACGCCGCGGCCCTGCTCCTCGCCCCCGCCCCGATCGCGGGGAGGCTCCTCGGCTGGATGCCCGCCAACGGCTCCCCGGCCCTGCTGCCGATCCTGTTCGTCTACACCGTGATCGAGGTGGGCCTGATCGTGACGGCCTCGATCCTGGTGGCGTCGATGGTGGCCGACATCGTGGAGGACAGTCAGGTCACCACGGGCCGACGCTCCGAGGGCGTCTTCTTCGCCGCCCGCAGCTTCATCCAGAAGTCGGTCCACGGGGTGGGGGTGGTGAGCGCGACGGCCCTCCTCACCGCGATCGGCTTCCCCGAAGGCGCGCAGCCGGGCGAGGTAAACGCCGCGGTGATCTTCCGGCTGGGCCTGCTCTACATCCCGCTGATCGGCTCGGTCTACGTGGTCTCGCTGCTCTTCGTGGCCGCCTACCGCATCTCCCGGGCCAGCCACGAGGCCAACCTGCGGCGCCTGGCGGGCTCTCGACCCGGCGGCGAGGCTGGAGTACACCCCCGGACATGAGTCTGCGAGGCACGGGGCAGGGCGGGCGGCTCCAGCGGCTGGCCGAGGTCTTCGAGGTGATGGGGGGCGCCGGGTTCCTGAGCCCCCGCTTCCTGGCCACGCTGCTCCCGGCCATGCGGTCCTTCGGGACCACCTCGGCGGCGGGCTTCCAGGCCGCGGCGGCCCGCGATCCGGACCGCCCCGGCGTGATCGACGACGCCGGCACCGTCAGCTTCGGCGAGCTCGATCGCTCCACCAACGCCATCGCCCGGGCCCTGGCCAAGGCGGGCGTGAAGCCCGGCGACGGCGTGGGGCTCTTCGCGCGCAACCACCGCGGCTTCGTCCAGGCCCAGTCGTCCCTCGACAAGCTCGGCGCCAACACGCTGCTGCTCAACACCGGCTTCGCGGCTCCCCAGCTCAAGGAGGTCTGCGCCCGGGAGGGCACCCGGGTGATCCTCTACGACGAGGAGTTCCGCGAGATCGTCGAGGGGGGAGCCGGCGAGCTGGTGCGCTTCGTCACCTGGGCCGAGAGCGACTGTCCCGAGACCACCCTCGCCCAGCTGGCCGCCTCGGAGGACGACTCCCCGGTCGAGCCTCCGCCGAGCCCGGGCCGGGTCACCATCCTCACCTCGGGCACCACCGGGACGCCCAAGGGCGCCCAGCGCAGCATGAAGCGCCAGGGCATCGACAGCTTCGTGGGCCTGTTCGGCCGCCTGCCCCTGCACACCGGCACGCGCAACCTGATCGTCGCGCCCACCTTCCACTCCTGGGGTGGCGCCCACCTGCTGCTGGCCTCCCAGCTCGGCTGCACCGTCTGCCTGCGGCGCCGCTTCGATCCCGAGGCCACCCTGGCCGCCGTCCAGGAGCTGCGGCCCCAGGTGCTCGCCGTGGTGCCGGTCATGATGCAGCGCATCCTCGACCTCGGTCCCGACGTGATCGGCCGCTACGACACCTCGTCCCTCGAGATCGTGGCGGCGAGCGGCTCCACGCTCCCCGGCGAGCTGGCCCTGCGCTGGATGGATGCCTTCGGCGACAACGTCTACAACTTCTACGGCTCCACCGAGGTGGCCCAGGCCTCCATCGCCATGCCCGACGAGCTGCGCGCCGCGCCGGGCACCGCGGGCCGCCCGCCGCGGGGCGTGACCGTGCGCATCTACGACGCCGAGGGGCGCGAGGTGCCCGCCGGCGTCACCGGGCGCATCTTCGTCGCCAACCAGAACCAGTTCGACGGCTACACCGGCGGCGGCACCAAGGAGATGATCGACGGCCTGATGTCGAGCGGCGACGTCGGCCACTTCAACGAGGACGGCCTGCTGTTCGTCGACGGACGCGACGACGACATGATCGTCTCCGGCGGCGAGAACGTGTTTCCCCGCGAGGTGGAGGACCTGCTGGCGGACCACGCGGAGGTGGTCGAGGCCGCGGTGATCGGCGTGGCCGACGACGAGTTCGGCCAGCGCCTCAAGGGCTTCGTGGTCCTCAAGGAGGGCGCCACCGCCGACGAGCCCGCCCTCAAGGCCTACGTGAAGGAGAACCTCGCGCGCTACAAGGTGCCGCGCGAGATCGTGTTCCTCGACGCCCTGCCCCGGAACCCCACGGGCAAGGTGCTGAAGCGGGTGCTCGCCGAGCGCGACTGAGGGCCCGCCAGGAGGCCGACCCAGGAGGGTCGGCTACCGTCGCAAAGCGAGCCCTTTGGGCTCGCTCACGCTAGGGGCCGACCGAGGACGGTCGGCTTCCGTCGCAGAGCGAGCCGGGACGGCTCGCTCAAGCCTAGCCCGTCGGTCCGAAGGACTCGCTGTGGATGCGCTCCGGCGCGACGCCGCGGGCCTCGAGGCCGTCCTGCACGGCCGCCATGAAGCCGAGGGGGCCGCACAGGTAGTAGTCCGCGTCGAGGTCCGGGAGCAGCGCCGCCAGCCCGCCGGCGTCGACCCGCCCCGGCGCGTCGTAGTCGGCGCCGAGGCGGTCCTCGGGCCGGGGCCGGCTGTAGGCGACGTGGGTCCGGACGGCGTCGCTGCGCGCGGCGAGCCCGCGCACCTCGTCGGCGAGCGGGTGGTGGCGGCCGTCCCGGGCGCCGTGGACGAACCAGACCGGTCGCCTCTCGCCTCGCTCCACCAGCGCGTGGAGCATGCTGACCAGCGGCGTGGCGCCGACGCCGGCGGAGACCAGCACCACCGGACGCTGGGAGTGGGCGAGCACGAAGTCGCCGGCCGGGGCGCGGGCCTCGAGGATCGCGCCCTCCTCGACGTGGTCGTGGAGCTGGCGCGACGCCACGCCCCGGGGCTCGCGCTTCACCGAGATGCGGTAGTGCGGGGCGCCGGGCGCGCCCGAGAGCGAGTAGGTGCGCCGCACCGGGGCCCCGGCTCCGGGCACCTCCAGCTCGATGGGCAGGTGCTGGCCGGCCTCGAAGTCCACCAGGGGCCCCCCGTCCCGCGCCTCGAGCACGAAGGAGGTGACGTCGTCGCTCTCGCGCCGCTTCTCGACGACGCGCAGCGAGCGCACCGAGCCCGCCGCGGAGCTCCAGCGCAGGGGCAGGGCCTCGTCGAGCCGGATCACCTCGTCGACCTCGAAGCGCACCAGGCGCCGTGCGCCGGGGAACGCGGCCAGCGCCGGCGAGTCCCAGTCGATCTCGGTGCGGCCGGTGAGCTGGAGCAGGCCGCCGCTCTCGAAGTCCACGAAGAGCAGCCCGGCCCGCGGGTCGAGGAGCAGGTTGCCGAGGGTGTTGAAGTGGTTGTTGCCCGCGTAGTCCGGGAACACCAGGTGCCGCTCGTCCTCCACGCGCACGAAGCCCGGAGCGCCGCCGCGATGGGAGGCGTCCATCCCGAAGGCGGGGTCGTCGCCCTGGCCGCGGTGCCCGCTCGCGATGAAGAAGGTGTCGGCGCCCTCGATGAAGCGGCGCATGGCGGGGTCGAGCCGCCGCGCGGCGTGCCGGGCCGGGGGCGCCTCGCGAACGACGCCCTCCCAGTGGCGCTCGCTGATGTACTGGGGGCAGTTGCCGAAGGTCTGGTCCACCGCCAGCGCGATCCCGCCGGGCCCACCCCGCGCCACCCGGCCGTTCACGCGGTTGCGCCGGCGCGTGCTCGGCTCGATGCCGAGGATCCCCACGTCCGTGCCGGCGGTGAAGGCGCCCTCCAGCGCGTCGCCCGGCACCGGGAGCGCGCCGATCTCGAGGAGCTCGGGATCGGGCGCCGCAGCGAAGCCCGGCGCGCCGGCCAGCAGCGTCGCCCAGGGGCGGCCCTCGCCGTCGCGCGCCGCCACCACCAGGAACGGGAGCGCGGCGTAGAAGGCGCGGTGCTCCTCGGGCAGGTGGCCGCGCACCACCTTCCGGGCCCAGGGCTCGATGCCCTCGCGCACGCCGAGCCGCTCCTGCACCGCGCGCTCCCCGGCGTGGAAGGGCGAGCCCGAATCCGGATCCGAGTGCCGTACTCGCTCGGTCATGACTTCCTCCTCCGTCCTGCTCGCCTTGCTCGCCGGCTCAGACCGCCGGCGCGATCAGCTCGAGACGGATCCCGCCCGGGATCCGGCACATCATGTGTCGGGTGGGGCCGCCGCCCAGGGACTCCGGCGCGAACTCCACCTCGACGTCGTCGCGGGCCTTCAGTGCGTCGTGGAGCGTGTCGAGGCCGGTGCTGCCGGCGACGCGCAGTGCGAGGTGGTGGAGCCCGATCCCGCGCCGGCGGTCGAAGGGCACGGCGCTCGCCGGATCCCCGGCCCGCCACAGGGTCAGCATCACGGACCCGTCGCTCAGGAAGACGGCGGGGTAGTCGGGAACCTCGCCTACGCGCTCGAAGCGCAGGGCCTCCTGGAAGAATCGCTCGGCGACCCCCAGGTCGGGCACGGTCAGCCCCACGTGGTGGACGCCCTCGGTCACTCGGCGGATCGACTCGGTCATGGCTCGCTCTCCCTTCTCTGTGGGGAGCCTCGCTGGGCTCCCGCTGCTTGGAGGCCAGGTTCGGTCAATCCGTTTCACGATGAAATAGAAGATCATGGATATGATTAATCCACTATATGGATATATAGTCCGGGACCGTGGACAAGCTCGCTGCCATGCAGGCCTTCGTGGAGATCGTGGACCGGGGCAGCCTCACCGCCGCGGGCCGCGCCCTCGGCAAGTCGCTGCCCACGGTGGTCCGCACCCTGGCCGGGCTCGAGGAGGAGCTCGGCGTGCGGCTGCTGCGCCGCACCACGCGCCGCATGTCCCTCACCGAGGAGGGCGGCGCCTACCTCGAGCGCTGCCGCCAGATCCTCGCCGACGTCGAGGAGGCCGAGCTCTCCCTGGCGAGCGGCGGGCGGGAGGCCCGCGGTCGCCTGCGCGTCACCGCGCCGGTGCGCTTCGGCGAGATGCACGTGGCGCCCGCCGTGACCGGCTTCCTCGCGCGCCATCCCCGGGTGAAGCTCGAGCTGCTGCTCCTCGACCGCGTGGTGAACCTGGTGGAGGAGGGCATCGACGTCGCGATCCGCATCGCGCCCCTCGAGGACAGCTCGATGGTGGCGGCGCGGGTCGGGCAGGTCCGGCGCGTGGTGTGCGCCAGCCCGGAGCTGCTGCGTCGCGTCGGCACGCCGCGCCGACCGGAGGAGCTCGGCGCGCTCCCCTGCGTGCGCTTCCTGGGCACGGCCCCCGCCCCGCGCTGGCAGCTCCAGGAGAGTGGGCGACCGCTCTCGGTACCCATCGACGGAGCGTTCTCGTGCAACCAGGCGGGCGCCGCCCTCGAGGCCTGTGCGGCGGGCCAGGGCTTCGGCCTGTTCCTCTCCTACCAGGTCGCCCCGCTGGTGGAGGCCGGCCGGCTTCGGGTGGTGCTGCGGGAGTTCGAGCCCCCCGCCGTCCCGGTGAGCGTCGCCTACGCCCAGGCCGGCCTGCTCTCCGCCCGGGTCCGCGCCTTCGTGGACTGGACGAAGGAGAGCCTGCGGGCCGTGCCCGAGCTGCGCTGAAACCGTCGCCGCCCCGGCCGCGTACTGGAGGATGAACCCGCAGCCGAGGTACACGATGGAAAACGTGAGCGACTACGAGCGGTTCCTGCGTCGGCACTTTCCCTCCATCCTGCGCTGGTGCACGGACCGGGCGGAGAGCGAGGAGGAGGCCGCGGTGCTGGCCCAGCGCATCGCCCTCGACCTCTACCGCTGGCTCGACCTCGCCGGCCCGAAACCGGAGAGCGAGGTCGGCATCGAAGCGCGCGATGTCCATTGCGCCTCGGCTCGACGCCCGGCTCCCGGTGCTGCTGTGCGGGTTCCTGCTCACTCTCGGCTGCGCGACGACCGCGCCTTCGACCTCCTCCGGGCGCGACGCCGGTCCGCCCCCGGCCCCGTTCTCCCACGAGCTGCTGGACCGGGTGCTGCAGCGCTTCGTGGATCCCGAGGGTCGGGTCGACTATGAGGCCCTGGCGGCGGACCGCGGCGACCTGGACCGCTACGCCGCGCTGCTGGCCGAGACCAGCCCCGACAGCCACCCCGGGCGCTTCCGCGACGATGCCTCCCGCCTCGCCTACTGGATCGACGCCTACAACGCCTCGGTGCTGGTGAAGGTGCTCGAGCACTACCCGATCGACAGCGTCACCGACGTCCCGCGTCCCCTCTACGCCTTCTTCCTGCCGCGGCTGTCGGGCTTCTTCCTGTTCCAGCCGCTGCGGCTCGGCGGCGACGACACCAACCTCTTCGCCCTCGAGAACCTGCTCATCCGGCGGCGCTTCGCCGAGCCGCGCATCCACTTCGCGCTCAACTGCGCCTCGTCGAGCTGCCCGAAGCTCCCGCAGCGTGCGTTCCGCGCCGCGACCCTCGAGGAGGACCTCGAGCGCGAGGCGCGGCGCTTCGTCGCCGAGGAGCGCAACGTCCGCATCGATCCCGAGGCCCGCGTGGTCGAGCTCTCGAGGATCTTCGACTGGTTCGAGGGCGACTTCGTGAGCCACGTGGAGCGCAGCCGCCCCGAGGTCGAGCCGAGCCTGCGCGCCTACCTCGAGCCGCTCCTGGCCCCGGAGAAGGCGCGCGCCCTCGCCGCGTGCGCGGACTGCGAGGTGCGCTTCCGGAGCTACGACTGGGCGCTGAACGACCGGGACCTGGTGCGCTGATGCCTTCGCCCGCATCGGTCGGCGGGTGCGTGGGGGGTGGCAGCGCGGGGAGCCGGGACGTAGGGTCATCGAACGGTACCGACCGAGCCAGGGGGAAGCCTTGAGAGATCCGGAGTCCGCGGTCCGCGAGCGCTACAGCGCTGCGGCCCAGGAGCGCGAGGCCGCGCTCTGCTGTCCCGTCGACTACGACCCGCGCCTGCTGGAGGTGATCCCCGCCGAGGTGCTCGAGCGGGACTACGGCTGCGGCGACCCCTCGCGGCACCTGCGCGAGGGGGACGAGGTGCTCGACCTCGGCAGCGGCGGCGGCAAGATCTGCTTCATCGCGTCCCAGATCGTGGGGCCCAAGGGCCGCGTGATCGGGGTCGACGTGAACCCCGACATGCTCGAGCTGGCGCGCCGCTCGGCGCCGGTGGTGGCCGAGCGGCTCGGCTTCTCGAACGTGGAGTTCCGGCGCGGCTTCATCCAGGACCTGGCCCTCGACCTCGATCGCGTGGACGAGCGCCTGGGTGAGCGGCCGGTCGCCACCAGCGAGGCCCTGGCGCGCCTCGAGGCCGAGCTCGATGGGCTGCGCGGGGAGAGCCCGCTCGTGGCCGACGCCTCGGTGGACGTGGTCGTCTCCAACTGCGTGCTGAACCTCGTGCGCGAGGCCGACCGCGACCGGCTGATCGCGGGGATCCACCGGGTGCTGAAGCCCGGCGGGCGCTTCGCGCTGAGCGACATCGTGAGCGACGAGGTCGTCCCCGCGCACCTGAAGGCCGACCCCGAGCTGTGGAGCGGGTGCGTGTCCGGTGCGTTCCACGAGGCGGAGCTGGTGGCGCGGCTCGAGTCCGCCGGCTTCCACGGCGTCGAGATCGCGAGCTGGGAGCCCGAGCCCTTCGCCGTGGTCGAGGGCATCACGTTCCGCTCGGTCACGGTCACGGGCAGGAAGCACGCCGCTGCCGAGGAGGGCGACGCCGCGCGCGGCCACGTGCTGTACCGGGGCCCCTGGCGCCGCGTCGAGGACGACGAGGGCAACGTGCTGCGGCGGGGCGAGCGCACCGAGGTCGCGGGACGCAGCCTCCGCCGCCTCGCCGAGCCGCCCTACGCCGGCGAGGTCGTGGCCCTCGGCGAGCAGGGGGCGGGCGGCACCCGGGGCGCACCGGCCGGGCGGGGCGGCAGCTGCTGCGGATGAGCGGAGCCGGGCTCCCGGAGTTCGACGCGCACCTGGCCTCCGCGGGCCTCGCGCCTCCCCGGCGCGGCGCGGTGCGGGTGCTCCAGGTGAATCTCGGGCGCCTGTGCAACCTCGCCTGCCACCACTGCCACGTCGAGGCCGGGCCGAACCGCACCGAGAACCTCGACGCCCGCGCTGCCGACCGCGTGCTGGGCCTGCTCGAGCGCAGCCCGGGCATCGAGACGCTGGACCTGACCGGCGGCGCTCCCGAGCTGAACCCCCACTTCCGACGGCTGGTGGAGGGGGCCCGGGCCCTCGGCCGCCGCGTGGTGGACCGCTGCAACCTGACCGTGCTGTTCGAGCCCGGCCAGGAGACCACGGCGGAGTTCCTGGCGGAGCAGGGCGTGGACGTCGTGGCCTCGCTGCCCTGCTACACCGCCGAGCGCGTCGAGGCCCAGCGCGGTCGCGGCGTCTTCGACCGGAGCATCGAGGCCCTGCGCTGGCTGAACCGCCTCGGCTACGGGCAGCCCGGCTCGTCCCTGCGCCTCGATCTCGTCTACAACCCCGTCGGTCCGGACCTGCCGCCCTCCCAGGACGAGCTCGAGAAGCGCTACCGCGAGGAGCTGCGCCGCCTGTTCGGGATCGAGTTCGACCACCTGATCACCATCACCAACATGCCGATCCGGCGCTTCGAGCGCGCGCTCGTGCGGGAGGGCCGGCTCGGCGACTACCTGGACCTGCTGGTCTCGAGCTTCAACGCCGCCACGCTGCCGGCGCTGATGTGCCGCGAGACCCTCTCCGTCTCCTGGGACGGCCGCATCTACGACTGCGACTTCAACCAGATGGCGGGGCTCCCGATGCCCGGCACGGAGCGGACGCTCTGGGACCTGGAGAGCGTCGAGGACCTCGAGGGCTGCGGCATCACCACGGCGTCGCACTGCTTCGGCTGCACCGCCGGGGCGGGCTCGAGCTGCGGCGGCCGCCTGGTCGGCTGAGCCGGTCCGCGCCCCGCCGGCGGGCTAGAGCCAGCGCCGCACCTGCCGCTTGTACGCCAGGTAGGTCTCGCGGAACTTGGCCTCGAGGTAGGCCTCCTCGTGGCGGATCGCGGTGCGCTGCACCACCGCGGCGACGACGGGCACGAGCAGCAGGATCCAGCCGTTGCCGAGCCCCACCCCGATGGCCAGCTGGAGCAGCGCCATGCTCACGTACATGGGGTTGCGGGTGAAGCGGTAGACGCCCTCGGAAATGATCTCCGGCGTGGCGAGCCAGGGCTTCGGGTCCTGCCCCGTGCGCTGGAAGTGACCGAAGGCGCCGGCCAGCAGTGCGATGCCGAGGCCGGCCGCCAGCGCGGCGAGGCCGATCCGCCAGGCGCCGGGGAGGCCGAGGGGCAGCGGGAGCGCGACGGCGTGGAGGAGCACGCCGAGGGCCACGCCGCCGAGGTAGACGAGGGGCGGCGGCAGGCGGACCGCGGCGCCGTCCCGGGCGGCTTCGCTCATGGCGGAGAGCATGCCCCATCGCGGGCCGTCCCCGCCGCCCCGGGTCGTCGGCCGCACCCCGCCGCGCGCCGATGCCCCGCAAGGCCGAGCCGGTCTCGGGCCGCCGCCTGCTAGGCTCGACCGGGATGCTCCGCGCCGACGCGTTCCCCCGCTTCGTCCCCCGCGCGCCCTGGTGGGGACCGGACCTCCAGACCCTGCGCAACACCCTGCGCGGCCCGGTGGCGGTGCGGCCCGAAGGCACGCGGACCGAGCGGCTCACCCTTGCCCTCCGGGACGGCAGCGGCGACCGCCTCTCCGCCCTCCTGGAGCGGCCCCGGGAGACGCGGCCCGACGCGCCCCTCGTGGTGGTGATCCACGGTCTCGGCGGCGACGAGACCAGCGCCTACGTGCAGGCCACCGCGGCGGCGCTGCTCGCCTCGGGCTACCCGGTGCTGCGACTCAACCTGCGCGGAGCCGGACCGTCCCGGCCGCTGTGCCGCCAGCAGTACCACGCCGGCCGCACCGGGGACCTGCGCGACGCGCTGCTCGCGCTGCCCGGCTCCGAGAGCCTGGTGGTGGTCGGCTACTCCCTCGCCGGCAACATGCTGCTGAAGTTCCTCGCCGAGCACGGCGCGGAGGTCCCGCGGCTGCTCGGTGCGGTCGCGGTCTCCGCCCCCATCGACCTGGCGCGCTCCTCCGCCCGCATCCTCGAGGCGCGGAACTGGGCCTACCACCGGCACCTGCTCGCGGGGATGAAGCGCGAAGCCCTGGCCGCCAGCTCCCTCACCGACGAGGAGCACGGCATCCTGCGGGAGGTGCGCACCATCGTCGAGTTCGACGAGCGCATCGTGGCACCGCGCAACGGCTTCGCCGGGGCCGAGGACTACTACGCCCGCAACCACGCGCGGCGCTTCCTGGCCGAGATCCGCATCGAGACCCTGGTGATCCACGCCCTCGACGATCCCTGGATCCCGGGCCGGCTCTACACCGACTTCGACTGGAGCACGAACCCGCGGCTCGTGCCGCTGCTCCCGGCCGGCGGCGGTCACGTGGGCTTCCACGCCGCCGACGCGCGCACCCCCTGGCACGACCGCTGCGTGCTGCGCTTCGTGGCTCGCCTGACGGGCGCCGAGGAGGCGGAGGAGCGGGCCGAGCCCGACGCCGCCTGACCCCTCGCTCAGCTGGTGAAAGCGGGTCTGGAGCGCACCCAGTGTGACGCCGAGCGCGATCGCACCGAGGTAGGCGCACAGCATGGCGTAGCGACGCATCCCTGTCCCCGCCTCCCGCGCGTCCGGCCGGGCGCGCCGGACACCGCCGGAGCATCGGCGCCCTGCCCCCTCCGGGCTGTGAAGCGCTTCACTCGGTTCGCGACGATTCCGTGGCGAAGCGGTCCGGGGCGGCCCGCGATTCCGTTCAGCGCCCTCGCGGTCCCCCGGGCCCGGCCCCGTCCGGGCCGACGGGCACCAGCCGGCCGCCCTCGAGGGTCACCTTCGGGCAGAAGCCGCCCCGGAGCGTGCGCTGCCACCACAGCCCCTCGCTGCCGCCGGGCGCGAAGCGGTAGGCGTGCAGGCGGGTGCGCAGCTGGCGGGGCGGCGCCTCGGGGAAGGGGTTCTCCCCCATCAGTGCGAGCACGCCGGGCTCGCCCTGGAGCACGCGCTCGAAGAAGCCCGGGAGCCAGGGCGCGCGCGGGCAGCCGCGCAGCGCCGCGAACCAGAGCTGCCAGTCGAGCCGCGGCATGTGGGGCTGCACGAAGCGGGGTGCGCGCTCCGGTGGACCCGGCTTCCAGCGGAAGCCGTAGCTCTTCCAGCTGCGGCCGTCGTCGCTGCCCTGGAGCTCGATCTCGTTGCGCTCGGTGGTCATCACGGCGAAGAGCCCGTAGGCGTTGATGGAGCGGAAGGGCGCGAGCCCCCGCTCCGCGGCCCGGAACCAGGCCGGCCGCGGCAGGGGCGCGCCCACGGACTCGAGCGCCCGGGAGGCGCTCAGCGCGACCAGCGCCACCGCGACGCCGGCGAGGGCGACGCGAGGGAGCCATCCACCGCGTGGGGAGGCGGCCGTTGGCGGGGGCTCGGGGGCCAGGCGGGCGCACAGGCGCGCGGGAAGCACGCGCCGGAGCACGGCGTCGTCGAGGAGCAGCGCGCAGAGCGCCAGGGTGAGGGCGTTGAAGAAGCCGTAGTTGCCCGTGAGGCCGATGGCGACCTGGAGCAGGGCGAAGCCCGCGAAGGCCACGACGCGCCCGCCGCGGCGCAGGAAGATCGCGAAGGGCAGTGCGATCTCGATCGCGAGGGTCGCCAGCGCGCCCGCCGAGTGGAGGACCCCGGGCAGCTGGTGGGCGTACCAGCTCGTCCAGGCCGGCAGCGGCTGCGTCCAGTAGTGGAAGTGGAGCGCCGTGAGCCCGCGCCAGGTGGCGTCCTCGGAGATCCACTTCACGACGCCGGAGAGCAGCATCAGCTTGAAGAGCAGGAGGCGGAGCAGCCAGAGCGCGATCGCGCTCGGCGCGCCCTCCGCGGCGCGGCGCGGCGCCAGGCCTCCCGGCGCGAGCAGCACCGCGAGGGCTCCCGTCTCGAGCAGCAGCGCGTCCCACTGGTAGGAGAGGAAGGGGCCGCCCACCGAGACGCACGAGAGGTACAGGGCCCAGAGGGCGGCGAGGGCGAGCCGCGGGGCGACGCCCAGTGCGAGGAGCAGTGCGGCCGCGACGCCGGCGGCGCACAGGCCGTGGAGGGCGGCGTCGCTCGAGCCGAGCCAGAGCAGGGTCGGGACGCGCGCGAAGGCCCCGCCACCGAGCTGCTCCCGGGCCCGCGCCAGGAGCTCCGCGGCGGGCGCGATGCCGCGGCTGCCGATCAGGCCCTCGACCTGGAGCCAGAGCGACGCGAAGGCGGTGGCGTACACGGCCGCCAGCAGGACCAGGAACAGGCGCCGCGTCAGCCGGTGGGTCTCGGGGCCGAGGCGGGGCACCCGCCACGCCTCCCAGAGCCGCGCCGCGGCCCCGGCGCTCAGAAGCGCGTGATCTCGTAGTCCGACGGCTTGAAGCGCCGGGCGCGCAGCACGTACTCGGCGGCGAAGCCCGGATACAGGGAGTGGTTGGTGCCGTCCTCGGACAGGTACCAGCTGTTGCAGCCCGAGGTCCAGACCATGTGCTTCATGCGCCGCTGGATGCCCTCGTTGTAGCGGTCCTGGACGTCCTGGCGGACCTCGACGGACTTGAGGCCCTCCTCCCGCATCTTGCGGATCGCCTCGATCGCGTGGTGGATCTGGGCCTCGGTGAAGACGAGCACCGAGGTGTGGCCGGGCCCGGTGTTGGGCCCCATCAGGATGAACCAGTTCGGGAAGCCGTGGACGCTCATGCCCTTGTAGGCCACGGCGCCGTCCGCCCAGGCCTCGTCGAGGGTGCGCCCCCCGCGTCCCTTCACCGGGAACGGCGCCGTCACGATGTTGACCGTGAAGCCGGTGGCGAACACGATGGCGTCCACCTCGTGCAGCGTGCCGTCGCGGGTCTGGATCCCCTGGCCCTTGATCTCCTCGATGGGATCGGTGACCAGCTCGACGTTCTCGCGCTCGAAGCTCGACCAGTAGTCGTCGGAGATCAGGATGCGCTTGCAGCCGAGCTGGAAGTCCGGGGTGAGCTTCGCGCGCAGCTCCGGGTCGCGGACCGAGCTCCGCAGGTGGGCGAGGGAGCCCTTCTCGCCGATCGCCGAGAGCCGCGGGGCGTCCAGGAAGATCATCGGGCCGAACAGCTCGCTCAGGCCGTACTTGAGCGCGCGGCTGGCCCGCAGGGCGAGGGGGTGCCGGGCGTAGAAGCGCTTGCGCTCCTCGCCGTAGCGGCGGTCGCGCTTGGGGACCACCCAGGCCGGGGTGCGCTGGAAGACGGTCAGCTTCTCCACCTGGGGCGCGATGGCGGGCACGACCTGCACCGCGCTCGCCCCGGTGCCGATCACCGCCACCCGCTTGCCCGTGAGATCGTAGTCGTGGTCCCAGCGGGCGGTGTGCATCTTCTCGCCGGTGAAGCTGTGGAGGCCCTTGATGTCGGGCCACGAGGGGTCCACCAGACCGCCCACGCCGGAGATCACCACGCGCGCCGTGAAGGTCTCGTCGTCGCCGGTGGTGAGGTGCCAGGCGCCCTCCGCCGCGTCGAAGCGGGCCTCGACGATCTCGGTGTCCAGGCGCAGGCGCTCGCGCAGCCGCCACTTCTCCACGACGTCGAGCAGGTACTGCTGGATCTCGCCCGACTCGGCGAAGGTGCGGCTCCAGCTCGGGTTGGGCTCGAAGGAGAAGGAGTAGACGTGGGAGGGCACGTCGCAGGCCGCGCCGGGATAGGTGTTGTCCCGCCAGGTCCCACCGATCTCGCCGGCGCGCTCGAAGATCGTGTAAGAGTCGATGCCGGCCTTCTCGAGCTGGATCGCGGCCCCGATGCCGGCGAAGCCCGCTCCGATGATCGCGATGGGGAAGTCGACGGAGGGCTGCGGCCGGGGCTGGGTCATGGGGGGCTTCCTGTCGGGCGGGGTCGGGCGAGGGCGCGCTTCGGAGGGTAGGCGAAGATGCGCGGCGGCTCACCGACCGGCGTGGCGCTCGACGAACTCGAGGAAGGCGCGCTTGGTGGCCTCGGGGTCCTCGACCTGGGGGTAGTGGCCGATCCCCTCGAGCAGCACGACGTCCGCGTCGGGCACGCGCTCGCGGTAGCGCTCGGCCAGGTGGCGGCCCGACACCGGATCCTCGGGGCCGTTCACGAGGCGCAGGGGCACCGAGCCACACTCGATCGCCCCCACCCACCGGTCGCGGTGCTGCTTGCGATCCTCCATGTAGCGGATCAGCCGGTGGGCGATGCGCATCCCGTCCTGGTGCTGGATCAACGCCCAGAAGTCGGCGAGCTCGCCGTCGCTGGGCCGGGTGGCGGGCCCGAACACCTGGGAGAAGCCCTGGCGGAAGCGGCCCTCGGTGGTGAGCCGCGTGAGCAGGGAGCCGAGGGGGGAGTTCAGCAGCTTCTGGATCGGGCGGGCGCGGTGGCACTCGGGGTAGAGCCCGCCGTTCAGGAAGCAGCACGAGACGATCGCGAGTCCCGCCCTCGCCGCGCCCCTTCGCTCCTCGTGGCGGGCCAGCAGCTCCTGGGCCACGGAGTCGCCGTAGTCGTGGGCGAGCACGTGGGCGCGCTTCACGCCCAGGTGCTCGAGCAACGCCTCCTGGAGCGAGGCCTGCTCGTGGATCGAGTAGCGGTGGCGCCGCGGCTTGTCCGAGAGCCCGAAGCCCAGCATGTCGGCGGCCACGACCCGGAAGCGCGCCGTGAGGTCGGGCCACAGCGCGTGCCAGTCCCAGGACGCCGTCGGGAAGCCGTGGATGCAGAGCAGGGCCTCTCCCTCGCCCTCCTCCCAGTACGCGATCCGGTGCCCACCGAAGTCGAAATGCCGTGCCGCGCGCCGCCAGTCGTCGAGCTTCATGCCGGTTCTCCGCGCCCATTCTGCCGCGTCCCGGGACCGGTGTCCCGCGGCTCGTGCCCCGGGCGCGGCTGGCCGATGAGACCCTCAGGCCTCCCGGCGAGGCGAGCTCCGGAGGCGCGAATGGAACCCGTGGATCTCCCGCCCGCCGAGGCGCGGCTGCTCTCGCGCCTGGCGCGCACCCAGCGCTGGACCGCCGCGGCCGGCCTCGCCCTCGCGCTGGTCGGCGCCGCCTACGCGACCTGGGGCGTGGTGCGCTTCGACCCCCTGGCCGACCCGCGACGGGATCCGGGCTTCGACCGGCCCGTCGCGAAGCTGGCGTTCCTGTACGCCTCGTACCAGGGAGGCGTGGAGCGCATCGAGCCCGAGACCTTCACCGAGGCGGCGCTCCTCGAGACCCTCGAGGGCGGCATGAAGTTCAGCGCCGGGATGGTGCTGATGCTGGTGCGCCTGTTCCTCGGCACCCTGGTCGCCCTGGCGGGCTGCGTGATGATGACCGTGGTGGTCGAGCGGCGGCGCCTGCTCGCGATCATCGGGCGCCTCGCGCCCGCCTGATCAGCCGGCCATCCGCTCCTTCAGGTCCCGGGCGTCGCCGCGAATCTGCTCCATCTGCGCGTCGTTCACGCCGAGGGCCTCCCGCGCCCGGGCGAGGGTCTCGCCGAGGCTGCGGTCGATGCCGGTGTGGCTCTGGAGGCAGGCCGCCTCCAGGCTCGAGGCGTCGCCTTCGTCGTCGGGGCTCTCCACCAGCCCGAAGCCGAGCTCGTGGGCGACCTCGTCGGCGATGCAGATGGTGGCCGCGAGGGGGTGGGGCTCCCCGCCCATCAGGACCTGGTGGTGGGCCTCGACGGCGAGCTCCACGTCGGCGGGCAGATCCCAGAGCCGCGCCATCAGAGCCCCGGCCTTCCCGTGGGCGCGGTCGATGGCGGGCCAGATGGCGATCAGGTCCGGGCGCTTCTGCTTCGGAACGCCCTCGGACAGCGCGATCAGCGAGCCCGCCACGCCGACGTCGTGGAGCAGGCCGCACAGGAACGCGTACTCCTGCTCGATGGCGGTGTAGCGGCAGACGATGCGCGCCACGTGGCCCGTGAAGGCGCTGTGCTCGCGAAGCCGCTCCATGGTCTCGGTGAAGGCGTCGGCCCGGAAGACGCGCATGTTCATGCAGGTCTCGAGGACGATGTCGCGCAGGGTGTTGAGGCCCAGGCGCAGGACGGCGTTGTGCAGGGTCGGGACGTCGCCTGCGCCCTTGTAGATGGGCGAGCGCACCAGCTTCATGACGCGCCCGGTGAGCATCGAGTCCCGCTCGAGCAGCTCGGTGACGTCGTCGATGCCCACGTTCGGATTCTGGGAGATGGACATCAGCTCCGTCGCCACGCTCGGCAGCGTGGGCGGCCGGTAGTCCGGCGCGCTGAACACGTCGAGGAGACGCTTCGTCACCTCGTCTTCGTCGAGGAGGACGTCGTCGTCGAAGGCCAGCTTGACGAGGCCCTGGCCGTAGCCCTCCTCGTGGCGCTGCTTTCCGCGCTTGATCGCCATGCGGGTGGCATCGGCACCCCGCGGCGGGGCTTGAACCTTCTCGCGGCCTTGCAGGCTTCCCCGCACTCGCGCGTCGGCGAAACGGACTACGCGACGCGACGCCGAAGCCCGAGGGCGGCGAGGGCCGCGCCCAGGAGCAGCGCCGTGGCCGGCTCGGGCACCGTGGTGATCCGGAAGACGTCCGTGACGTCGAGGGTGCCGGTCACGAGCTCGGCGTTCGGGCCCCAGGCGTAGACGGGCACCGGCACCGGCGTGTGCTCGCTGCCCGCCCAGGAGACGTCGGGCAGCGAGCCGGGACCGTTGTCGGCCAGCACCTCGAGGCCGCCGGTCTCGTGGTCCGCGAGCACGATCACGAGGGTGTCGTCGCGACCCGACGCCCAGTCGAGCACCACCTCGACGGCGCGCTCGAGCTCGAGGACGGCGTCCACGGTACGCTCGATCTTGGCGTCGGCGACGGGGTCGGGGAGGTGGCCCGCGGAGTCGGTGTTCTCCTGCTCGACCAGCAGGAAGAAGCCGTCGGGGTCGTCCTCGAGCACCGAGAGCGCGGCGGAGGTCATCTCGGAGAGGAAGGGCAGGGTGTCGTAGCCGTCGTCGAGCCCGATGGCGTGGTCGTACTCGTAGGGGAGGGGGCCCGCGGCGAACAGCCCCGCGAGGCGCGACTCGGTGGCGGCCAGGCTCGCCAGCTCCGCGCGGTCCGAGGCCACGGCGTAGCCGGCGGCGGCCGCGGCAGCGGGCGGGATCTCGTTGGCGCCGCCTCCGATCAGCACCTCCGGGCGGCTGCCCTCCAGGTAGTCCTCGGCGATCTCGAAGAAGAAGGCGCGCACGGGGGTGTGGGCCCCGAAGGCGGCGGGGGTCGCGTCGAGGAGGGTCGAGTTGGTGACGAGGCCCGCCGACTTGCCGCGCCCCTTCAGGATCTCGAGGGAGGTGGGGAGGTCGGTGAAGGTGGCGAGGTCGAAGCTCACCACGGTGTTCTGCACCTTCACGCCCGTCGCCATGGCGGTGCCCGCGGCGGCGGAGTCGGTGACGCCCGGGCCCAGGGAGTCGGTGGTCATCGCGGCCTGGTGCGGGGCGGACTCGAAGGCGAGCGGGCCGCCCTTGAAGAGCCGCGCCGCCGCGACGTGCTCGAACCCCATCCCGTCGCCCACCATGAGGACGACGTTCAGCGGCGCCGCTCCCGTGGCGGGGCTCCACAGGAGAGCCGAGAGCAGCACGACGCAGGTCCGGATCCGCATTGGGCGACCCCCCAGCAGTGGGGTCGCCGACGGGCCTTTGTGTCAGGGCGCGGTGGAGTCCGAGCGCCCGGGAGCGCTCAGCGAGGGGCTCGGCTCGCCCCCAGGGCCACCACCTCGGTGGGCTCCAGGTCGTCGCGGCCGGGCTTGCCGAAGTAGGCCTCGACGCCGCGCTTCACCATGGGCAGGTGGGTGCTGCCGCCCGCCAGGAGGATGGCGTCGAGCTGGTCGGGCTGCAGGCCGATCTCGCGCAGCACCCGGTCGCAGGTGACGAAGGTGCGACGCACCAGCTTGTCGGCCAGCTCGTCCAGCACCTCGCGGTGCAGGGTGATGGGCTCCTCCCCCGAGGCCGAGGACTGGAGCTCGGGATCCACCCGGGAGAGGTCGAGGTTGACCCGCTCCCACTTGGAGAGGCGGATCTTCGCGCGCTCGCACTCGTGGAGCAGGCGGTCCCGGACCTCCGGGTAGTTGGTGAGGTCCCAGTTGTGACGCTTGAGCACCTCGGTGGCCACCCACTCGGTGATGGTGGCGTCGATGTCGTCGCCGCCGAGGAACATGTCGCTCGAGCTGCGCAGCACCCGGGGCTCGTCCCCGCTGCAGTCGAGGACCGCGAAGTCGAAGGTCCCGCCGCCGAGGTCGTAGACCCCGAGCCGCTCCAGCCGGCCGAGCTGGCCCTGGTAGGCCCGGGCCGCGGAGACCGGCTCCTCGATCAGGCTCGCGTTGGCGAAGCGGGCCTTGCCCGCGGCCTCGAGGGTGGCGAAGCGCTGGCGCTCCGAGAAGCCCGAGGGCACGGTGATGACGATCTCGAGCTTGCTCGCCATGGCGGCGACGCGCTCGTGGATGGTCGAGAGCAGGATGGCGGCGACGTCCTTCGGCTTGAACTCGCCGGCCCGGGTCACGAAGGCCGGCGCGCCCTCGCGCTCGACCATGTCGAAGGGGTAGCGCTCGCGGAACTCCTGGGTCTCGGTCTCGTCCCACAGCCGGCCCATGATGCGCTTCGACGAGTAGATGGTGTTCTTCACGTCGATGGCCCTGCGCCGCCGCGCCACGGCTCCGGTGTGCACCGTCCCGTTCGGGAGGAACGCCACCACCGAGGGCATCACGGACCGGGTGGCTCCCAGGGCGAGCACCTGGCGCCCCACGGCGGCCACGGTGTTGGTCGTTCCGAGATCGACTCCGAGCGTCTCCATGTCAGTCTTCCTCGCCGCAATCCGGCCGGGACAGGAAATCCAGCAGCGCCAGCTTCGAGAGCTCGTCGATGTGGTCGACCTCGGCTTCGTAGTGGAGCAGCTCGCGGTCCGCGACGGACCGCACGGTGCAGGTCAGGGAGAGCCGCACCTGTCCGCCGTCGCCGGCCCGGGGCAGGAAGAAGCCGAGCGCGAGGCGCTCACCGGGCTCGAGCTCGCCCGGCGACTCCAGCACCACGCGGCGCTCGGCCAGGGCCAGCAGGTTCGCGAAGGCCTGCATTCCGTCCTCTCCGCCTCCCAGGCGGGCGCAGCTGGCCAGCAGCCGCACCCGGCGCCAGCGCGCCTCGCGCCGCTCCGGCAGCAGCGCGGCGACGCACTCGAACAGCTCCTCTTCGGTGCATTCCACCACTCCCTGCAGTCGCTCGTTCACCGGGTCCCCGGTGTCGCGCACGCAGACCAGCCGGCAATGGGCGAGGCCGAGCTCGTCGAGCTCGCTGCGCAGGTCCTTCAGGGACCCCTGGAGGCAGCCCTCCGCGCAGGCGATCACCTCGGGCCGCTCGACCAGGGCCTGCACGAGGGCGCGCGTCACCGAGGACGCGGCGTTGACCTGGATTCCGCTCCCACCGAAGCGCTCGTGCAGGAAGCGCTGGAGATCCTCGTCGCCGATGGCGAGCAGCCTGCGCAAGGCGCCCCTCCCCCGCCGGACCTCATCGGATCGCGCGCGGGGTCACTCAACCCTTTTGGGGGAGTGGAGCAGGGCCGCCCGCAGGGCGGAGGGGAGGGCCGGGCCGGGCGGACCCGAGGCGGGTGGGATTGCCCCCGTCACTCACGGCGGACCTCGCGAATGCCGATCCAGCGGTCGCTAGATTCTCGCCCGCTGCGGGGCCGCACCCGCCGCAGGGGAGTGGGGGCATCACCCGTCCATGAGCCCGCCGCCGAGCCCGACCGCCGGACGCCCGCAGCCCGTGAACGCGCTGCTCGCCGTGGCCGCCTTCGTGGTGGTGGTGGCCGGGCTGAAGTCGGCGGTGGCGATCGCCAACCCGTTCCTGCTGGCGCTCTTCGTCTCCATCATCTTCGCGCCGCCGCTGTTCGCACTCCAGAGCCGCGGCGTCCCCACCGCCATCGCGCTGCCCGTCGTGATCGTCGCGGTGATCGTGATCTTCCTCGCCCTGGGCGCGCTGGTGGGCACCTCGGTGACGGGCTTCACCGAGGCGCTCCCGGGCTACCAGGCGCGGCTCTCGGAGATGGGCGAGGCCGCCCTCGCCAACCTCGAGTCCCTGGGGCTTCCGCTCTCGCTGGACGAGGTCCGCAACCGCCTGGATGCCGGCGCCGCCATGGGGATGGTGGGCACCCTGGTGGCCGGCCTCGGCGGCGTGCTCACCAACACGCTGCTCATCCTGCTCACCACCACCTTCATGCTGCTCGAGGCGGCGGCCTTCAAGAGCAAGCTGGCCGCCATCGTGGACGACCCCGACGCCTCCCTCGCGCGCTTCGACCAGGTGCGCAGCAGCGTGCAGCGCTACCTGGCCATCAAGACCGGTACGAGCCTGGCGACGGGGGTGCTGGTGGGCGTCTGGCTCCTGATCGTCGGCGTGGACTTCCCGCTGCTCTGGGCGCTGCTCGCGTTCCTGCTCAACTACGTGCCCAACATCGGCTCGGTGATCGCGTCGGTGCCCGCCATCCTGCTGGCCACGGTGCAGCTCGGCTGGGGCGCGGCCGGCCTCACCGCCGCCGGCTACGTGGCGATCAACGTCGCCATCGGGAGCGGGATCGAGCCGCGGCTGATGGGCCGGGGCACGGGCCTCTCGACCCTGGTGGTGTTCGTCTCCCTGGTGTTCTGGGGCTGGGTGCTGGGCCCGGTCGGGATGCTGCTCTCGGTGCCCCTGACCATGACGGCCAAGGTCGCCCTCGAGGCCAACCGCGACACCCACTGGGTCGCCGTCCTGCTGGGGCCCTCCCCCGCGGCGGCGGAGGGTCACGGCGAGGCCGCCTGACCGCGGGTCCGCGGGCCGGGGGGTGCGGAGCCGCCCGGAATTCGCGATCAAGCCCGCGCGTCGCCCACCCGATGAGCGCCCTGCGCCCGCCAGCGAGGAGAGATCCAGCCATGGCCACCCGTCGCCCCGCGAACCGTTCCCGCCGCAGCTCGAGCCGCAACCGCCAGCCCGCCCGCTTCTGGTCGGCCCCCGCCGCTCGCCTGCGCGAGCTCGCCGCCCGGCCCCTCGAGCTGGCGCGCCGGCCCGTCCGCATGGCCTTCACCGTCTCCCTCGCGAGCTACGCACTCGCCGAGGCGGTGTGGAAGTCGGCCCAGCGCGGCTGATCCCGGCTCAGCGCAGCAGCGCTGCGCAGTCCGCCAGCTCGACCTGCTCCGCCAGGTAGAAGTCGGTCTTGGAGAGCGGCTTGGCGAAGCGCCGGGTCACGTCCTGGTCGTCGTGCTTGACCCGGATCGACTCGATCTCGAGGCGCGCGCCGCGGACGCGGAAGCAGGTGCGGTCGCCGTCGTCGCGGAGCCGGTCCTCGTGGAGCTCGACGGCCTCGGCGAGGGCGTCGCGGGCCGTGCCGTCGGCGGCCACGAAGCTCATGGGCGCGATGCGGTCCTTGGCGAGCTTGGAGCCCGGGGAGGCGCAGCGGTGGAAGTCGGGGTGGCGCTGGGCGATCCAGCGCGCCTCCTGGATCGGCAGGGCCGCCACGCTCGCGTGGGTGAAGCCGTTCACGCGCTGCTTGGCGTCGCCGCCGAAGATCATGTAGGCGTCGGCGACGTCCTCGACCCGCGAGAACGTCGTCTCGAAGTCCTTCATGTCCCGCACCACGGTGGAGGCCTCGACGCGGGTGCCGAGACCGCCCCCCGGCACGAGGCTGCGCACCGAGACCACGTCGAGCAGCACCAGGCCGACCGCGATCCCGAGCAGGAGCACGACGAAGCGTCCCATGGGGGGCCCATCGGCCGACCGGGCCGCCCCGTGTAGGCCCGGGATGCAGGCCCGGGAAACGCGCCCGGGGTAGCCTGCCGGCGTGGCGCCCGCCCTCCGAGAGCTCGAGGTCGTCGCCGAGGCGGAGCGCGCTCGCATCCTCGCGGGCCCGCAGGACCCCTCCTGCCACCGGCAGCTCCTCGCCGGGATGCCCTTCGCCCGCGCCGTCGAGGTGCGCCCGCCCGCCGCTCCGCGGCCCGTGCCCGCTCCCGGGAGCGGGCTGCGGGTCGTGGCCTGGAACGCCGAGCGGGGTCGGGAGCCCGCCGCGGGTGCGGCGCTGCTCGCCGGCGCCGACGTGGCGCTGCTCTCGGAGCTCGACGTCGGCATGGCGCGCTCGGGCCAGCGCCACGCGGCTCGGGCGCTCGCCGACGCCCTGGCGACGGGCTACGCGTTCGGGGTCGAGTTCCTCGAGCTCGGCCTGGGCGACGCCGCCGAGGCCGCCGCCCACGCCGGCGCCGGGAACCGCGTCGGCTACCACGGTGGCGCCATCCTCTCGGCCTACCCCCTGGTCCGCCCGGAGCTGGTGCGGCTCGAGACCCGCGGCGACTGGTTCGGTCCCGAGCGCGGGCAGCGGCGCGTCGGTGGACGCATCGCCGTGCTGGCCTCCCTCGAGCTGGGCGACGTCGAGGTGGCGCTCGCCGCGGTGCACCTCGACAGCCACGGCGACCCCGACGAGCGCGCCGCGGAGCTGCGCGTCCTGCTCGACGCGATCGAGGCGCGCCGTCCCGGCGCCCCCGCGCTGATCGGCGGCGACCTCAACACCCACTCCCTCGGGCGGGCCGAGCTCGCGGATCCCGAACGCCTGCGGGAGGCCCTGGCGCGGGATCCGGAGCGGCTGCGCACGCCGCTGCCCCACGAGCCGCTCTTCGAGGTGGCCGCCGCGGCCGGCTACGAGTGGGAGCGCTGCAACGAGGTCGGCGAGCCCACCCAGCGCGTCGCGGGCCCGGACGGGACGGGGCGGGGCGGGCTCCACCTCGACTGGTTCCTGGCGCGCGGGCTCGTGGCCGAGGCACCGGAGGTGCTCCCCGCCGTCGACCCCGCGACGGGCGCCGCGCTCTCGGACCACGACGCCATCGCGGTCACGATCCGGGCGGGCTGAGCCCCGTTTCGCCGGCGGCGCCCAGGTGCGCGGCCAGCCGCTCCCGGAAGTGGGCCAGACCCGGCGTCGCGCGTCCCGGCACCTTGGCCTCCTCGTCCCAGGCGCGCAGGCGCAGCTTGGCGTCGCGCCGCGGGTCGGCGTCGAAGGCCCGGCGCTCGGCGTCGTCCATGGCGCCACCCTGGTGGACGAGGGTCCGGCGGCTGGCGGCGGAGAGGCGCCCGGCGTAGTCCGTGCGGGCGGCGACCAGGTAGCGCTTGGCGGCCACGTGCCCCCGCACCAGCTCCGTCACCTCGGGGCCGAACCCCAGGCTCTCGAGGTAGCGCGCGCCCACCTCCTCGTGGTGCATCACGCCGACGCCCTCCATGCGCTCGGCGCCGGGGTCGCACAGGTGGCCGACGTCGTGGAGCAGCGCGGCGAGCACCTCCGCCGCGGGCGCTCCCGCGGCCTCGGCGAGCTGCGCGGCCTGGAGCGCGTGCTCGAGCTGGGAGACGGGCTCGGCGATGTAGTCCGCCCGGGCCGACGCCTCGAGCAGGTCCAGCAGGCGCTGCAGCCGGGCCTCGGGATCCTCGCCTGTCGCGGGCCGCATCGTTCTCCTAGGATACCGCGTCGAGGAGGGCCTCCCCGCTGATCGAGCTCACGCCGGAGCAGCGCGCGCACTGGGACGCCCACCACTGGGTGGTGCTGCGCGACGCACTCGAAGCCGCCGAGCGCACCGCCCTGGCGCGCTGGACCGACGAGCTCGAGGCCTGGCCCGAGACCCCGGGCAGGTGGATGAAGTACTTCGAGCCCGGCGAGGAGCGGCTGCTGTGCCGGGTCGAGAACTTCCTCCCCTTCCACGACGGCCTGCGCGACTGGCTCTCGCGCCCGGACCTGCTGGGCTGCCTCGAGCAGCTCCTCGGCGAGCCGCCGGTGCTCTTCAAGGAGAAGATCAACTTCAAGCTGCCCGGCGGCGAGGGCTTCGCTCCCCACCAGGACGCGCCCGCCTTCGTGAGCTTCGGACAGACGCTCCACGTGACGCTGATGGTCTCCGTCGACCCGACGACGCCCGAGAACGGCGGCCTCGACATCGTGGACGACTTCCGCGACGCCGTGACCCTGCCCCAGGCCGGGGACGGGACCCTGCGCGACGACGTCGTGGCGTCGCTGCACTGGCACGCCCTCGAGACGTCGCCCGGCGACCTGGTGCTGTTCGACTCCTACGTGCCCCACCGGTCGGGGCCCAACCGCAGCGCCGCCCCGCGCCGTGCCTACTACGTGACCTGGAACCCCGCCTCCCAGGGCGACCACCGCGACGACTACTACGCGCGCAAGCGCCGCGCCTTCCCGCCGGAGTGCGAGCGGGACCCCCACGCGCCGCCGGACCCCGAGGCCGCGGTCTTCAACCTCGGCAACCCGATCCGCTGACGCGGCGCCGCCGAGGGCGGAACGCCGTTCAGTCGACGCCCGGCCGCAGCCCGTGCTAGAACCGCCGCACCAATGCCGAGGGGGAACGAAGCATGGGTTTCCTGCGCCTGCCGGTCCTGAGCTCGAATCCGGGTCGATCGAGGGGGCTCCAGCTCGCCATCGCGTGCCTGGCGATCCCGCTGCTCACCGCGGGTCGCTGCGGCGGCGGTGGCGGCAACCCGGGCGGAGGCCCCGGCGGCGGCGACCCCGGCCCGCCGTACCCCATCGTCCTCGCCCACGGCGCCCTCGGCATGGAGTCCTACGGGCCCCTCGAGTACTGGTTCGGGATCGTCTCGGCCCTCGAGGACGCGGGCAACGACGTCCACGTCACCCAGGTGAGCGCCATCCACTCGAGCACCGTGCGCGGCGAGCAGCTCCTCGAGCAGGTCGAGGCCATCCTCATCATCACGGGCAAGGACAAGGTGCACCTCATCGGCCACAGCCAGGGCGGGCTCGACGCCCGCTACGTGGCCGGCGTGCGCCCGGACCTGGTGGCGTCGGTGACCACCGTGGGGTCGCCGCACAAGGGCGCGCTGGTGTTCGACGAGCTCTTCGACGGGATCCTGGCCGACGGCACCTTCACCGCGGCGCTGCTCGACCTGTTCGGCAGCTCCATCGGCGTCCTGCTCGAGCTGCTGTTCGGGACGTCGGACCCGGTGGACGCCCGGGCCGCCCTCTCGAACCTGGTCGGCAGCGGCATCGACGACTTCAACGCCCTGTTCCCGAACGGGCTCCCCGCCGGCTGCCACCCCGGCGCCGCCCAGGTGGGCGACGTCCGCTACTACTCCTGGACCGGCAAGAACGTGCTCACCAACTTCCTGGACCCCACGGACACGCTGCTGGGACTGGCGAGCGTGGTGTACCTGTTCCAGCAGAACGACGGGCTCGTCACCGTGTGCAGCGCCCAGTTCGGCGACGTCCTGGAGGACGACTACTGGATGAACCACCTCGACGAGGTGAACCAGATCCTCGGCCTCACGCACCTGTTCGAGGTGGACCCGAAGACCCCCTACGTCCAGCACGCGACCCGCCTGCGCAACCTGGGGCTCTGAGCCCGTGTCGTGACGGGGTGGCGGCTGGGGCTCGCGGCGCTCGCGCTTCTCGCCGCGGCCGCCGGGGCGTGGTGGCTGCGCGCCGCGGGCGACGCGGCGCCGCAGGGCTCGGCAGCGGAGCGCGACGCGGGCGTGGCCTCGCCGGGGCTCGCCTCGGAGCCGGCGCCAGGCGGCGCCAGCCCGACCACGACCGGGCTGCCGCCCCTGCCGCGGGCGCTGCGAGGCACCACGCCCGCCGGCCGGCTCGAGGTGGACGCCGAGGGGCGCTTCGTGCCCGGCGCCGGCGCCGTCGCGCTCTTCGACCACTTCCTCGCCGGCACCACCGACGAGCCCCTGGCGACGGCGCTCCGGCGCATCCAGGCGCAGATCGACGCGCTGCCGGCGTCGGCCCGCGGCGACGCTCGCGCCACCCTGGAGCGCTACCTCGCCTACCGCGGGGCCCTCGGCGACCTCGACGATCCCCGCCTCGGGGTCGACCTCGACCGCCGGCTCCAGTGGCTCCGCGAGCTGCGTCGCGAGCACTTCGGCGAGGACGCCGAGGCGCTCTTCGGCGAGCAGGAGCAGATGGCCCGGATCCGCCTCGAGATGCGCCGCGTCTCCGACGATCCCGAGCTCGACGAGGCCGAGCGCGCCGCGCGCCTCGCCGAGCTCGAGGCGCAGCTCCCCGAGCGCGTCCGGCGCGCCCGGGCCGAGGCGTCCGAGGTGCTGCGCCTGATGGAGCGGGAGCGCCAGCTTCGCGCCGCGGGAGCCTCGCCCGGCGAGATCCAGGCCCTGCGTGAGCAGGTGGTGGGGAGCGAGGCGGCCGAGCGACTCGCGGCCCAGGACCGCGAGCGCGCCGCGTGGAGCGAGCGACTGGATCGCTACCGGGCCGAGCGGGACGCCCTGCTCGCCGACGCCAGTCTCGACGCCGCCGGGCGGGAGGCGGCCCTCGAGGAGCTCCGGGGGCGCCACTTCGCGCCCGACGAGCAGCTGCGGGTGCGCGCCCTCGACGCCGCCGTCCCGCGCTGAGCCGCGGCGCGCGGCGTCGCCGACGGTTGACCCGCGCACCGCCGTCGCGGTAGAACCGCGGTCCGTGGCCAGCACGGGGGAGGGACCGTCCATGGGTGGAAGGGGAGGCGGAAGGCACTCGGCGGGGGCGCTGCTCGTGGTCCTGGCGGCGTCCCTCGCCGCGGCGGTGGGCTGCGGCCGCGACGACGACCCGGGCGTGATCGAGGGCGCGCGCCTGCCCGAGGCGACGGTCTCGGCGCGAGACGCGGCGCGCGCCGACGCGGCGGCCGAGGCCGCGGCCGCGGCGCGCCTGCCCGCACCCGGGAAGCAGATCCTGTTCGGCGATCTCCACGTCCACTCGACCTACTCCGCCGACGCCTTCATGATGAGCCTGCCGATCCTGAGCGGGGAGGGCGCCCGGCCCGTCGCGGACGCCTGCGACTTCGCCCGCTACTGCTCGGGCGTCGACTTCTGGAGCATCAACGACCACGCCGAGGCCCTGACCCCTCGGCGCTGGCGCGAGACCCGCGAGTCCATCCGGGAGTGCAACGCCGCCGCGGGCGACCCCGCCAACCCGGACGTAGTGGCGTTCCTGGGCTGGGAGTGGACCCAGGTGGGAACCACGCCCGAGAACCACTGGGGCCACAAGAACGTGATCTTCCGGGACCTCGCCGAGGGCTCGGTGCCCACGCGCGCAATCGACTCGGACAGCTTCACGAACGCCGCCATGGCCCAGGCGCCGCCCCTGCGCACGCGCCTGGGCCTGCCGCTCCTCGACTTCCCCAACCGCCAGCGCTACTTCGACTTGTTCCACTACCAGGCGCAGCTGCGCGAAGCCGATCGCTGCCCCGCCGGCGTGGACGTGCGCGAGCTTCCCGAGGACTGCATGGAGGGGGCCGCCACGCCGGGCCTGCTGTTCGAGAAGCTCGACCAGTGGGGCTTCGAGTCCCTGGTGATCCCCCACGGCACCACCTGGGGGATCTACACGCCGCCCGGCTCGAGCTGGGACAAGCAGCTCACCGCGGCCCAGCACGACCCGGAGCGCCAGACCCTGATCGAGGTGTTCTCGGGCCACGGCAACTCCGAGGAGTACCGCGACCTGCGCAGCGTCGACTTCGACGCGAGCGGCGCCCCGGTGTGCCCGGCTCCCACCGAGGAGTTCGAGCCCTGCTGCTGGCGGGCGGGCGAGATCATCCGCGGGCGCTGCGAGGACCCGACCTCCGAGACCTGCGAGCGACGGGTCGCCGAGGCGCGGGCGAACTTCCTGGCCGCCGGCGTGGCCGGGCGCCACGCGGTGCCGGGCACGAGCCTCGAGGACTGGAAGGACTGCGGGACCTGCCGCAGCTGCTTCCTGCCCTCGATGAAGTACCGCGCCGCGAGCTCGGTGCAGTACATTCTCGGGCTCTCGGACTTCGAGGCGCCCGGGGATCCCTCGCGCTTCCACCTGGGCTTCATCGCGTCGAGCGACAGCCACACGGCGCGCCCGGGCACGGGCTACAAGGAGTTCGGGCGGCTCTTCCACACCGAGGCGCGCGGGCCCCGGGACGAGGCCTGGTACGAGCGCATGTTCGAGGTGGACCTCGACGCGGAGCCGCCGGTGGAGTCCGTCGCCTTCGACCCCGGCACGTCGGACCTCCCCGCCTACCTGTCGGTGGACTTCGAGCGCCAGGCCTCGTTCTTCCTGACCGGCGGCCTCGCCGTGGTGCACTCCGAGGACCGCTCCCGCGAGGCCATCTGGGACGCCCTGCGCCGGCGCGAGACCTACGGCACCAGCGGCGAGCGTATCCTGCTCTGGTTCGATCTCGTGAACGCGCCCGGCGGTGCGGCGCCCATGGGCGCCCGGGTGAAGCTCGACGCCGCGCCGCGCTTCCGGGTGCGCGCCGTCGGCAGCCTGCAGCAGGGTCCGGGCTGCCCCGACGTCTCCACGGCGGGGCTCTCGCCGGAGCGCCTCGCGTCCCTGTGCCGCGGCGAGTGCTACAACCCGTCGGACGCGCGCCAGCCCATCGACCGCATCGAGGTGGTGCGCATCCGTCCCCGCGTCGAGCCCGGCGAGCCCATGGCGAGCCTGGTCGAGGATCCCTGGCGCAGCTTCGCCTGCGCGCCGGATCCCGCGGGCTGCGTGGTCGAGTTCGAGGACGCGGAGTTCGCGGGCAGCTCGCGGCCCTACACCTACTACGTGCGCGCCATCCAGCCGCCGACCCCCATGGTGAACGGCGGCCTCGCGCGCTGCGAGTACGACGAGACCGGGCGCTGCGTCGAGGCGCGGCCCTGCCACGGCGGCTACCAGACCCCGCGCGACGACGACTGCCTCGCGCCGGGCGAGGAGCGCGCCTGGTCCTCGCCCATCTACGTGCTGCCGCGCTAGACGGGCCTCAGGGCTCGGGGGCGGCCGCGATCCCCGACCAGTCGTCGGCGGCGAGGGGCCCCGCCGCCGGCCGCACCTCCACGGGGATGCCGGTCAGGTGGGCCATGCCCGAGACGCGCTCGATGCGGTCCGGGCCGTCCGCGGCCAGCAGGTTCACGTTCACGCCCGAGGTCTTGCTCGCCACCGAGAGGCCGCGCGCGTGCTGGTGGCCCCAGCCGTGGGGCAGCGCCACGGTGCCCGGCATCAGGTCCGGCAGGAGCTGGACGGGCACGCGCACCGTGGCGGTCGCGCTGCTCACGTCGGCCAGGTCGCCGTCGGCGAGCCGCGCGGCGGCGGCGTCGTCCGGGTGCATGTAGAGGTGGTTGGTGTGGCGCGTCCCCGACACGAAGTCCTCGTGGTTGTGGGTCCAGGAGTTGTGGGTCTTCGGGTGGCGTCGGGTGATCAGCTTGAGGCCGTCGGGGTTGGCGAGCTCCCGCGCGAAGTCGGTCTCGAGCTTGGCCGCCTGCCGGGTCAA
This sequence comes from Myxococcota bacterium, assembly GCA_028277885.1. Lineage (GTDB taxonomy): Bacteria > Myxococcota_A > UBA9160 > UBA9160 > UBA6930 > JANQFK01. Next base: position 7,156 of record JANQFK010000079.1, on the reverse strand, counting down.
CGCCTCGGGCGCCAGCTGGACCCGCCCGTCCTCGGTGACGACGCGCTGGCCGAGGAAGTCGCCGCCCGCGTGCTCCGGGAGCGGGCGGCCGTGGGTCTCGCCGAGCAGGCGCGAGAAGCTGCCGTGGCCGGTCACGCGCAGCAGCAGGGAGAGCAGGGCCTCCTGGGGGATCGACGGCTGGCGCCCCGGATGGCGCGCGGAGTCGAGGCGCCGGGCCAGCTCGAGGGCGCGCTGGGCCACCCGCGAGCGGAACAGCGGGACCCCGCAGGCCCGGGCCAGGTCGGTGTAGATGGTGGCCTCGTCGCGCTGCTCGCCGTCGGCCTCCACCACCCGCTCGGTGGCCTGCAGGTAGGGCCGGGACTGCATGCCCATCAGCAGCGGGAACAGGAACGGGAGGTCGGCGCGCTCGAAGGGCGTGGTGGCGGGCAGCACCCAGTGGGCGAGGGAGGCGGTCTCGTTCAGGAAGATGTCCGTCACCACCAGCAGCTCGAGGTGCTCGAAGGCCCGGCGCAGACGCCCGGCGTTGGCCATGGTGACCAGCGGGTTGCCGCCGGTGACGAACATCGCGCGCACCTGGCGCGGGCCCGGCGTCTCGATCTCGTCGGCCAGGACGCCGCCCGGGAAGGCGTCGTTCACGGCCTTGAAGTCGCCGATGCGCGAGCGCTCGCTGCTCAGCCCGAAGCCGCTGCGCTTGCCGAGCTTCGCGAAGTCGAGCACGCCCCGGCCCACCAGGGTGCCGCCGGGGCGGTCGAGGTTGCCGGAGACGGCGTTGATGGCCTCCTGGAGCCAGAAGCACAGCGAGCCGTTCGTTCCCATGTTGACGCCCGTCGAGCTGTAGAGCGCGGCGCCCTCGGCCTCGCGGTAGGCGGCCACCATCTCGCGCAGCGTCTCCGGCGCGATCCGCGTGACCGGGGCGACCCGCTCCGGCGTCCAGGGCGCGGCGAGCGCCCCGAGCTCCGCCACGCCGGTCAGGTGCTCCTCGGCCCGGGCGCGGTCGACGCCGCCCGTGGCGAGCAGCTCGTTCAGGAACGCGAGGTAGAAGAACACGTCGGTGTCCGGCCGGATGAAGACGTGCTCGCCGGCGGCCCGGGCGGACTCGGTGCGGCGCGGGTCCACGAAGAAGACGCGCCCGCCGCGCTCCTCGATCTCGCGCAGGCGCTTCATCGGGTTCGGGACCTGGAGGAAGCTCCACTTGGAGACGACGGGGTTCGCGCCCACCACGACGAGGCAGCGCGTGCGCTCCACGTCCGGGAAGGGCTGGGTGAAGGGGAAGCCGTAGATCTCCCGGGCGACGGCGAACTTGTTGGCGCAGTCCTGGGTGGCCGAGGCGTACAGGCTCTTCGACCCGATGCCCTGCATGAAGCCCTGGGCGAAGACCGGGTGCAGCACGCTGAAGCCCGCCGCCGTGCCCACGTACATCGCCACGGCGTCGGGGGACGCCTCGCCGACGATGCGGCGCACCGCGCGGCCGATGCCCGAGAGGGCCTCGTCCCAGCTGGCGCGCTCGAAGCGGTCGCCCACGCGCTTGAGCGGGTGGCGCAGCCGGTCCGGCGAGTCGTAGAAGCCGTGCTGCTTGAGCCCCTTCACGCACCCGAAGCCCTCGGTGGCGACGTGGCGCGTGTCCGGCCGGATCGCGACGACGCGCCCGGCTTCGACGTCCACCTCGAGGCCGCACAGGGACTCGCAGATCCGGCAGAAGGTGTGGCGCGTCTCGGCCATGGGCGGGGCTCTCCTCGACCCGCCAGCATAGCCACCGGCCCGTGCCGGCGGGGGCGCCGCGGCTCAGCCGGCGCGGCGACGGCGGGCCCGTGCGAGGCCCGCGAGGCCGGCCGCCAGCAGCAGCGCCGTGCCCGGCTCGGGGGTGGCGATGAGCGACGCGCCGTGGAGGTCGAACACGCTCAGCAGCCCGTCGGAGCCGCCCAGGGGGTTGGGGTCGAGGTTCTGGAAGATCGGGTTGTCGTCGACCCGGAAGCGGCCCTGGGGCACCAGGCCGAAGCCGTCGGTGGTGAGCTCGAGCTGCAGCTCGATGCTCGAGAAGTCGCCCACCAGGTCTGCCGGGGCCTGGGGGAAGATGAACTGCTGCACGACGTTCAGGCCGTTGAAGTTCTCGTCCGAGATCGCGATCAGCACCCGGTCGCCGGTGAGCGGCACCTCGGCCCGCGACACCACCATGGTGACGAAGTCGTTGCCGTCGACGTTTCCGAGCGTGATGCCGTAGAGCTCGCCCGGCGCCGGCACCGCGAAGTCGTAGGTGACGTTCGCGACCATGTCGCCGACGGCGGTCACGTTGCCCGAGATGAGCTCGATGCCCGCGCAGCCCGGGCCGGTCTCGGGATCGTCGCCGATGGTGAGCCTGCCTCCCGCCTCGTCGCCCGGGGAGACGCTCCCGCACAGCTCCCCGTAGACCGGGAAGCCCGGGAAGACGCCGTCCTCGAAGTCGTCGCCGATCGTGAGCGGGTTGCCGAAGGCGTCGATCTGCTGGGTCCAGGCGACCGACCAGGCGTCCACCCGGAAGGCCTGGGCGGGGGCCGCGAGCCCGGCTGCGAGCAGCAGGGCGGCTGCGGTGCGGGCGACGGCGCGGCGCGCTGCGGGCATCGAAGTCTCCGGGACGGCATCGCTGCGCATCCACTGCTTCGTGGCTGCCGACGGCCGGAAATCGCGCACCGGGGCCGGTGAGGCGCGTCACGGCCGCTCGCGGGTCCGGACCCGATCCGACGGGGACGCCGGCCGTCCCTCCCGAGGGCTCCCCCCGAGGGGCCGGGACCGGCTCGCCGTTCGAGGAAGGGGGAGAGGATGTTCTCGGGGGAAACCTACGATCGCGCGCGGCTCCTCGACGAGGCGTCCCGCGCGCGCTCGCGCAAGCGACGCCGACGCGCCATCGCGCTCTACCGCCGGGTGCTCGCCGTGGAGCCGCAGAACGGCGAGCTCCACCACAAGGTGGCCCCGCTGCTCGCCGAGTCCGGCCAGCTCTTCGACGCCTGGATGAGCTACCGCACCGCGGCGCGGAGCTTCCTGCGCGAGGACCGCACCGACCGCGCGCTCTCGATCTACCGAGAGGCCTGCGAGCGCCTTCCCCAGGAGCTCGAGGCCTGGCTCGAGACCTCGGAGCTGCTGCGCCGCCACGGACGCTCCGCCGACGCGGTGCGCACGCTGCTCGACGCGCGCCACCACTACAACCAGCGCTGGCAGCGCCCCGTCGCGATCCATCTGCTGCGTCGGGTGCGCACCTACGAGCCCGGCAACGTCGACGTGCTGCTCGACCTGGCGAGCCTGCTGGGCCGCTGCGACCAGCGCCCCGAGGCCCTGCTCCTGCTCGAGCGCGCCAGCCGCCTGTGCCAGGGCGCGGACCTGCGCCGCGTGCTGGCCGGGCGCTTCCGGCTCACCCGCTCGCTGCGCGACGCCTGGCGCTGGCTGCGCGCGCCGCGGGACGGCGGGCGCGCCGTCATCGCGGGCGGCGTCGGCTGATCCGACCCGTTGCCCCGCTCCGCCCCCGCTCCGAAGGGGGCTCGGGCCAGCTGAGCGAGCCCTTCGGGCTCGCTTCGCGGCGGAAGCCGACCCATCCTGGGTCGGCCTCTAGCTCGCCACGGCGACGGGCAGGCGCCCGGGGAACCGGAACAGCCCCATGGCGCGCCGGTCGAGGTGATCCGAGGCGAGCACCAGCCGCGGTCGGGCGCGGACCAGGCGCCGCAGCGCGACCTCGGCGCCCTGCCGCGCCAGCTCGGCGCCGATCCCGAAGGCGCCGCCCAGCCCGCCGCCCAGGTGCGGCGGACCGGCCCGCAGCGGATCGAAGCGCTCGGGCTCGAGGAAGCAGCGCGGGTCCCGGTTCGCCGACCCCACCAGCAGCCACAGCGGATCGCCGGCGCGGACCGCGTGGCCCCGCAGAGCGAAGTCCTCCAGCGCGAAGCGCACCACGACCTGGAGCGGCGGGTCCCAGCGCAGGCACTCGTCCACCGCGAAGGGGATGCTGGCGGGGTCCGCGCGCCGCGCGTGGAAGGCCTCGGGATGGCTCAGCAGCGCGAGGAGCGCGTTGCCCAGCAGCCCGTAGCTGGTCAGGTAGCCTGCCAGCGCGAGGTCGACGCCGCTCGTGACCCGCGCGCGGCGGTCGAGTCGCACGCCCTGCTCCTCGGCTCCCGCCAGGCGGGTGAGCAGACCACCGGCCGGGGAGCGCTCGTCGGCGGCGACGCGCTCCGCCAGGTGGTCGGCCAGGAAGTTCCGCGCGGCCCGGGAGAGCCGCTGCGCCTCGTCGGACGCGCCCGACTCGAGGCCGTGGGCGAAGGCCGGCAGCCACTCCCGGAACGGCGCGCGCTCGCCGGTGGGGACGTCGAGGAGCTCACACACCGACGTCACCGCCACGGCCTGGGCGAGCTGCATGAGCTCCACCGCGTCGCGGCCGCCGAAGGCCTCGACCTGGCAGTCCACGAGGCGCTCGAGGCGGGGACGCTGGCGCTGGAGGGTCCAGGGCGTGACGGCGCGCGCCACCAGGCGGCGGGCCCGGGCCTGCTCCCGGGCGCGCCGCGCGAGGGTGCGGACGCCGCCGCCGGCCGGGCCGGTGCGGGTGTCGAAGCCCTGGAGGGAGCCGACGCGCGGGTCCCGCAGCAGCGCGAGGCAGTCCGCGTAGCGGGACAGCACCCAGGCCGACGTGTCGGTGCGGCTGCGGTGGATCGCAGCCTCCTCCCGGAGCCGCGCGTACAGGGGGTACGGGTCCTGGTGGAAGGCGGGGTCGTGGGGGTCGTAGGCGAGTGCGTCGTCCGGGGCGCGGTCGCTGCGGGTCGGGGCGGCGTGGGAGCCGGTGGGGGCGTGGGAGACGCGGAAGGCCATGGCTCTCCTCCCTGCCGTGGCACCGCGGAGGGTGCCGTCGGTAGACTGGGTGAAATGCCGAACACGGCCCGATCCTAGGCACGGGCCGGGCCGGCCGCTGTGAAGGCCTTCACAGCACGGGAGGGGCCATGGCAGGGCCCAAACCCCTGGATCGACGGCAGGTTCTGGCGAACCTGCCCCTCTTCCAGAAGCTCGAGGAGCGCGAGATCGACGGGCTGCTCGCGGTGACCACCACGCGCAAGCTCGACGCCCGGGAGACGCTCTTCCGCAAGGGCGACCGCTCGGACCAGCTCTTCGCCGTGATCGAGGGCCGGCTCAAGGCGGTCTCGGCCGGGGCGGACGGCAAGGAGGTGGTGTTCAGCCTGATGGAGCCGGGCGAGACCATCGGCGAGGTGTCGATCCTCGATGCGACGCCGCGCTCGGCCACCATCGTGGCCCTCGAGCCGACGGTGCTGCTGAGCCTGCACCGCCGCGACCTGCTGCCCTTCCTGGAGCGCAACCCGCGCGTGACGATCCGCCTGGCCGAGGTCCTGGCCCAGCGCGTGCGCATGCTCTCCGAGCGCTTCGAGGACAGCTCGTTCCTGCCGCTCTCCTCGCGCCTCGCGAAGCAGGTGCTCTCGCTGTCGCGGAGCTTCGGGCGCACCACGCCCGAGGGCGTCCGCATCGAGCTGAAGCTCCCCCAGGCCGAGCTCGGCGAGCTCGTCGGCACCAGCCGGGAGAGCATCAACAAGCACCTGCGGCACTGGGCCCAGGAGGGCATCGTGAGCTTCGAGTCGGGCTACCTCACGATCCACGACCTGCTGGCCCTCGAGAACGCCACGCGGGCCCTCGACGGCTGATCCGGGCGCGCCGGCGAGCCGGGCTCAGGCCTGGAGCGGGCCGCTCACGAAGCTGCGGGCGTCGAGGGGGCCGAGCGCGAAGTCCCGGTACAGGCCGCGGAACAGGTGGCGGCAGCGGCTCGAGTGCGCGAGGGCCCGCGGGCTGGCGGTGCGGCGCACCTCCTGGCGGAAGTGGCCGTCCTCGAACAGGCGGTAGTGGGCCCAGCCGCCGGGGTAGTCCTTGGTGCAGTTCACCTCGATGAACGGCACGTGGCTCGCCATGGCGTCGCTGCGCACCACGTTGCGGTGGGTGTGGCCGAGCAGCACGCCGCGCACCTGGGGGTGGCGGCCGAGGCAGGCGAACAGCCGCAGGGAGTCGCCGGGATCGATCCCGATGGTGTTCGGGTAGCGGTCCCGGTAGCGGGGCGGCACGGGCTGGTGGTGGGCGAGCACCAGGGTCGGGACGCCCTCGTCCCGGGTGCGTTCGAGGGCGGACTCCAGCCAGGCCAGCCGCTCGGCGCAGAGCTCGCCGTGGTGCTCGCCGGGGACCGCGGTCTCGAGCAGCAGCAGGCACCAGCCGCCGAGGTCGACCCGGCGCGGCGCCCGGGGCTGGCCCAGCAGCGCGTAGCCGTCCACCTCGACGCCCTCCTCGAGGGCGTAGTGGTCGTGGTTGCCCAGGAAGGCGTGGTGGGGCGCGTCCAGCTTCGCGAAGCAGTCCGCGGCGGCGGCGAACTGCTCCGGGCGGCCGCGGTCCGCGATGTCGCCCTTGACGAAGGTCGCGTCCACCCCCGTGGCGTTGATCTCGGCGACGGCGTCGTCGTTCATGAACGACCAGTAGGGCGTCCCGGTCTCGTCGGCGTGCACCGCCGGGAAGCCCGGGGCCTCGGGCCCGTAGTCGCCGTTCTCGAGCAGCGTGCCGCCCACCCGGGGCTCGCCGAAGTGGAGGTCGTTCAGGGTGGCGAACTCCGCGGCGAGCCCCGCCGCGGGAGCGGGCCGGGTCTCGAACGCGGCGGGCAGGTAGCGGTCGGGCTCCGCGCGCAGGCCGCCCGGGCCCCGCAGCTCGAGCGCGTAGCCGCGGCCGGGCTCGAGCCCCTCGAGGCGCACCACGCGGGTGGCGGCGGGCCCCTCGGAGCGCTCGTGGGTGGCGCCGTCGAGCCGGACCTCGACGGGCGCGTCCACCGCGCCCGCGTCGTCCTCGACGCGGAAGCACAGGGTGGCGGTCGTCTCGGTCACCCCGAAGAGCTCGGCATCGCGGATCGACAGCGCCATGGTGCTCCCCCGGCCCCCGCACCGGTATAGCGCGTTCAGGCGTCGCGCAGGTCGAGGACCGCCCCGTTCTCGAAGGGGCCCTCGACGATCTTCCAGATCTCCCGCGCCACGTCCTCGGCGGCGCGCAGGTGCCCCTCGTCGTGGAGCTCGTGGAAGCGGGCCACCTCGGGGAAGTCGCGCTCCCCGGTCTCGCGGATCTCGGCCTGCATGGCGGTCTCCACCACCCCCGGTGCGATGGAGATCACCCGGCA
>JANQFK010000078.1 GCA_028277885.1 Myxococcota bacterium | reverse complement strand
GCCGCGGGGTTCGCGAGGGCGAGGATCTCGGTCAGCATCTTGACGCTTCCCAGGAGGGTCTGCTCCAACAGGACGCGTTCGGCCGTGACCAGGCGGTGGTGGTCGGCGGCGGCCTGCACGGCGGGAAGCAGGACCTTCGGGGGGCAGGGCTTGGTGAGGAAGCGAAACAGCTGCCCCTCGTTCACCGCCGCGATGGCCGAGCGCAGGTCGGCGTTCCCGGTGAGCAGCACACGCGCTGTGTCGGGGGAGTGCTCGCGCACGCGGGAGAGAAACTCGATGCCGTCCATGCCCGGCATGCGCAAGTCGGAGATCACGACCGCGAAGGGCCCGCTCTCCTCGACCATTTGGAGACCCTCGCCACTCCCCTCGGCAGTGTCGACGTCGAAGCCCTGTCGCAAGTGCCGCCTCAGGCCGTCGAGGACGTTCGGCTCGTCGTCCACGCACAGCACGCGGATCGGGGCGTCGGTCGACATCAGTCCTCCGGCTTCGCGCAGCTCAGCTGCTCGTCCGCCAAGGCTTCCCACTCCTCCAGCCGATCGTCCAGGCCGAGGCTCGCGATGTACTCGAGATCGACGCCGTCCTGGTCGGGCTGCGAGGACGCCGGGGAGCCCGCCTTCGCCTCCACCAACGCTCCTGCGACGTGCACGGCCGTCAGGATGCCGAAGCCTTCCTGGCTGAGCCTCGAAGGGCGGTGGTGATACGCGGACGCCTCGAGGAGCGGGTAGGGGAGCCCCCACAGGGCGAGAAGGTAGGCGCCCACCTCTCCGTGCGTGGCGCCATATCGTTCCTGCTCGACCTCGTGAAGCGGCCGTCCCTGCTCGGCTGCGACCCGCGCGTTCTCTGCGAACTGCTCCGGGAGCCGTGTGGCCAGGATGAGCGATCCCACGTCGTGAAGCATCCCGGCGAGGAACGCCTGGTCGGCGAGGTGCTTCTGCTCGAACATCCGCCGCGCAATGCTCGCGGTCAGCGCGGAGCGTCGTTGCAGTTGGACGGTGAACTCTTCGAGCGACCGGTCCGCTCCCGGCGGTGGCCGGAAGACCTCCATCGTGAGGACGAGGTCCCGGACGACGTTCGTGCCCAGGTAGCTCACGGCGCGCTCGATGCTCGTGACGTCGCAAGGCAGCCCGAAGAAGGACGAGTTCACGAGATGCAAGATCTTGAGGGACATGCCCGGGTCCCGCTCGATGATCGCGGCCACCGCCCGCAGGTCGACGTCCGGATCGGCGAGCGCCTTCGTGACCGCCGCGTAGGTCTCCGGCACCGAGGGGAGGCTGTCGATCTCGCCGACCAGGCGGGTCACGAGCTCGTCGTTGAGGAGCGTCTCCAGCTCGCAGGCACGCGCCACGACGTCCCTGAGCACGTCCAGCTCGCAGGGCTTGCTGAGGAACTGGTGGGCGACGGGAACGGCCCGCATCGCGGCATCGAGCTCCGTGTGCCCGGAGAGGACGAAGCGCGCGGTCCGGGGATGAGTCTCCTTCACCCGGGACAGGAGCGCCGCGCCATCCATGCCGGGCATGCGCATGTCCGTCACGATGACGTCGAAGGGCGCTTTCTCGAGCTCGCGAAGCGCCGCTTCGCCTCCCTCCACGAAGACCATCTCCCACGCCTTCCGCTGCGGGCGAAGGCTGCGGCGGAGCCCGTCGAGGATGTTGGGCTCGCCGTCCACGAAGAGGACGCGCTTCATGTCCGGCGATGCTCCCTGCGAGGACTCTGGAGGGGACCGCGTGGCGGCCTCCGAATTCCGTCGGCGCCGCGCGGGGCGCACTTGAGCCGGGAGAGGAGCGCGGCTCGTACTGGAATCTGCCTACGCGAACACCCGTCGGTCATGCTGGCTCGCGGGCCGATGCAGCTCTGGCAACTCAGGGTCGGGAGAACTTCCGCCGATGGTTGCTCACGATCGCCTAGGGAAGAGCGAGGAGACGGGGTCGATGACCTGTGAGATCAGCTACGCAATCGATGGGAACGACGACATCACCACGGTAGGCGGTGCCTGGTCCTCGTTCGCTCGGGAGAACGGGGGCAGGGGACTCGACCCGTCCTGCGTCGTCGGGAGATCGATCTGGGAGTTCATCGACGGGGACCCGGTTCGGGGGCTCTACGGGCGGCTGTTTCGAGGGCTCCGCGAGCGACCCCAGGAGGCGATGATCCCCTTTCGATGTGACGCTCCGGACGTGGTTCGCGAATGCGTCCTGACGCTGCGTTCACTTCCGGCAATCCGGGGAGTCGAGTTGGTGTCGCGGATCCTGAGTGAGCGCAATCGTGAGCCCGTATTGCTTCCCTCTCGCGACGGATCCGGTCCGGAGGTCTCGGTGCGATCGTGCAGCGTCTGCCGGCGCGTCTCTGCAGGGGACACGTGGACGGACGCCGAAGCGGCGATCCGTCGCCGCCGACTCTTCAATCGTTCCGAGCAACTCGTGCTCCGCGAGGAAGTCTGTCCGAGTTGCAGTGAGTTCTTCGAGCGACCGTAGCGGTGACAGGGGAGCGATGGGAGCGCCGGCTCGAGACCCGGAATCGGGGGGTGGAGAGCCGCCGGCGCGGCTCGAGTACGGCCGGGAGCTGGACCGAAAACCGCTGGGGACCCGGGGCCGGCGGCGGTCGGGACGCCCCGGACGCCACTGGCCTCCGCGGCCGTCCGACCCGCACGAGTCCGAGCAGGCCGAGGCCCAGCAGGATCGCGGTGCCGGGCTCGGGGACGAACCAGGCGGCGCCGTTGGCGGCGAGCAGCGCCACCTCGCCCGGGGCGAGCGCCCGGTCGAGCACGAGGATGTCGTCGGCGAAGCCCTCGAAGGGCTGGTCGAGCTGGCTGGTGGGCGGCAGGTCCTCGCCGAACTGGAGGTCCTGGATCAGGTTCACGGGCGCGGGCGAGACGAAGGCGTCGGCGCCGAGCTGGACGCCGTCCTGGTAGATGCGCACCACGCCGGCGTCGAAGGTCAGCGCGAAGTGGTGGTAGGCGCCGTCGTCGAAGGTCCCGGTGCGCTGGATCGTGCTGCCCTGGATCGAGACGGTGACGACGTTCGACGCGCCCTGGTTGAGGTCGAAGAGCATCTCGGCGGGGGTGACCGAGGCCCCGTAGTAGGCGCTGAAGAGCCGGCTGTGGTCGCCCGCTACCTCCTGGGCCAGCACCGCCAGGGTGAACCGCGTGCCGAGGCTCTGGGTGCCGGGCAGCTGGATCAGGGTGGGGCTGGCCGGTGAGGTGGGGAAGGCCAGGGAGCTCGAGCCGAAGCCCGCATTGCCCGGTGTCGGGTCCACGCTGGCGCCTCCCAGCACCGTCGGGTTCTGAGCGCCGTCGTCGGTGAGTCGGTCGGTGATCCCCGTGCCGACGTCGCCCTCGAAGGTGTAGAGGATCTGGACCGCCGCGGCGGAGCCGGCGTGGAGCAGCAGCGCGACCGCGGCCGCGGCGAGCGGTCGGAGCAGGGAGGGCATGGGGGGCTCCTGGGCCGGAGGGCGGCGGGCGTCGTCCGGCCTTTCCCGGATCGGAGCCCGCCGGAGTTCCCTTGAGCCGATTCGGGTGATTTCCCACACGACCGATTCCAGCGGCAGCGGAATCCGGAGCGTCGCGTCCGGACGCTACGCTGCGGTCGGGGAAGCCAGATCCCCGAGCGGAGCGGGTCGTGGATCGCGCCAACATCCTGATCGTCGGCGGCGGGATGATCGGCACCGGCGTCGCCTGGGCGCTGGCCCGCCGCGGCGTCTCCGACGTCGTCGTGGTGGACCTGGACCTCGCCGGCATCTACGCCTCGTCGGAGCTGAACGCCGGCGGCGCGCGGGCGACCTGGTGGCCCCCGGTCAACATCGAGACCTGCCTCGCCACCCTCGAGCACTTCCGCGCCCACGCCGACGCGTTCGGCTTCCGCCCCCGTGGCTACCTCTGGCTCTACGCCGATCCCGCCCTGTGGCGGCGGGCCCTCGAGCGGCGCGAGCTCCAGAACCGGCACGGCCTCGGCGTGGAGGCGCTCGAGCCCGGCGAGCTCCCCGGGCGCTTCCCGGTGCTCGACCGCGGCCTCGACGAGCTCGTGGGCGCCACCTTCTCCCCCCGCGACGGGCTCGTGAACCCCAACGCGGTGCGGGCCTGGTATCGCGCCGAGGCCGAGGCCCTGGGCGTGCGCTTCCTGAACCGCCACTACGCGGCCGGGGTGGTGACCGAACGGGTGGCGGGAGCCGGCGGCAGCCTGCGCCGCGTGGCCGCCGTGGACGTCCTCGAGGTGGCGGGGCAGGACCCCACCGACGAGGCCGGTGTGCTGCGCGACGTCCTGGTCACCCACCGGGTGCCCGGCGAGCGCGTGCGCGGCGAGACGCGCCTGCGCTGCGACGCCGTGCTGAACTGCCTGGGCGCCTGGTCGCCGATCTTCTCCGCCAAGATCGGCGTGCCCGACGTGACCGAGCCGGTGCGGCGCCAGATCTGCCTCGTGGACGTGCACGCCGAGGATCTCGCCCCGGGCGTCCGGCTGGAGGAGCTCGGCATGGTGGTGGACGCGAGCGACCTCTACTTCCATCCCGAGGGGCCCCACGTGCTGGCGGGCTACTCGCTGCCGCGCGAGTCGCCGGGCTACGACTTCGACTACGACGGCGAGCCCTTCTTCGTCGACCACGTGTGGCCGCGGCTCGCCGGCCGCTGCGCGAGCTTCGAGCGCTGCGGCCACGTCCGCGGCTGGGCGGGCCTGTATGCCGTGACGCCGGACCGCAGCGGCATCGCGGGGGCGGTGGCGGGCTTCGCGAACCTGTTCGAGGCCCACTCCTTCACGGGCCGTGGAGTGATGCAGTCCTACGGGGTCGCGTGCGCGATGGCGGAGCTGCTCACCGACGGCCGCTTCGAGAGCGCCGACCTCGCGCCGCTGCGCCGGGACCGGTTCGCCGACCCGGCGCGCTGGGTCCTCGAGGAGCTCCACATCTAGGCCAGGGCGGGCCACGCGGAGACGCGGGGACCCCTGGGACAGGGCCGGCCGGCCCGCGTCCCAGCCCGCCCCAGCCCGCGCGCCGAAGAGCGACGCAGGAGCGTGTCGCACTCGGCACGTGGCTTGCGATGGAGGGGGGGGGAGAGCCAGGAGGCCCCCATGCCCGCGACGCGCCCGAGCGAGCCCGCTCCGCTCGTCCCGACCGGCCCGGCCGTCCCGACCGCAGGGCCCGCCGAGGACGAGGCCGACGCCAGGGGCCTCGACCTCGAGGCGCCGGAGGGGGAGGGCGAGGCGTCGCTCCTCTACCGGATCCGCCGGCAGCGCTCCGCCCCGCGCTTCATTCCCGAGGAGGGAGACTGAGCGCCTAGAAGGGCTCGTCGATCTCGGGGTTCACCCAGGTCGCGAAGCGGTAGCTCGCCCAGCCCAGCCACTTGCGGAAGTTCCGCATGCCGTGGCGTCCCACGGGCAGGCCCTCCCGGGCGGCGCGCAGCTCCGACGCCACGGCGTCGAGCCCGTGCTCGACCTGGGCGCCGGCTCGCCTCGCGGCGCGGGTGGCGGGGTAGGGGATGGGGGCGCGCATGCGCACGGCGGGGCCTCCGGTCCCGCCACCGCAGCCTCGGGTGCGGCTCGGGACACGCTGCGTCAAGCCCTCCCCGTCGGAGCCCACGCGCCAAACCTTTAGGAACTTCGGAAAGCTCGGCTCGTGCCGCAGCGTATCCCCCCCGCGCGGTCAGACGCAGCGCATCAAGCCGGCTCCCTGGGCCCCACGGGGAGGGCACCGCTTGACCGGCCTCGCGAGGTGCTTAGGTCTCCTCCACCAAGGAGGTCTGCTCATGAGACTGCACACCGTTCCCACCCTCTTCGACCGCTGGCTGACGGACTCGCTGCCCCTGGCCGAGCCCGCTGCCTCGGGGCCGCGCTTCGACCTGGTCGAGCACGCCGACCGCTTCGAGATCGCCGTCGACCTGCCCGGCTTCCGCCGGGAGGACGTGGAGGTCGAGTACGCCGACGGCGCCCTCCACCTGCGCGGCCGGCGCCCCGCCGAGGACCTGCCCGACGGCGCCCGCGTCCACCTCCACGAGCGCCGCCCGCTGCGCTTCCGCCGCGGCTTCGCCCTCGGCGACGACGTCGACGTCCCCGCCATCGAGGCCACCTTCCGCGACGGCGTCCTCCGGATCAAGCTTCCGAAGAGCGCGAAGGCGAAGCCGAGGGAGATCAAGGTCAGCTGAGCAGGGCGGAGGTTCGCGGAGGGGGTTCAGGGCCTTCTGAACTTCGCTCGCCTTCGGCTCGCTGCGCGCGCAGCCCGCCGAAGGCGGGCCGCGCTTGCCCCCTCTGACGTTTCGCCACCGGGGCGTCCCTGGCCGGCGCGGCTCACGCCGCGCCGGCTTCGTTTTGGAAGGTGCGCCCCCCCAGCGCGCAGCCGTGGCAACGGCTGCCCGCTTCCGAGAGCCTCGCCGAAGAGGGCCGCACGGCCCGCCCTGGGCGGGCCGTGCGGCCACGGGCAGGATCAGCGGTCATCTCGGAACGCAAGCGCCCATTGGGCGCGCGCAGCGAGCCGAAGGCGAGCGAAGTTCAGAAGGGCGGGCGCGCGCAGCCATCTGGGCCGCTTCGCGGCCCAGATGGCGGAGTTCGGAATGCCCGGGGCAGGACTCGAACCTGCACGGCCGAAGCCAGGCGATTTTAAGTCGCCCGCGTCTACCCAGTTTCGCCACCCGGGCACGGGGGCTCCGGGGTCTGGTGGCTCAGAAGTCCCGGAGATGCTCGAGCTCGTCGGCGGCTAACAGCTCGTCCAGGGTGTCGCGGTCGAGCAGGGTGGTGCGCTGGTAGCCGAGCTCGGGGAGCTCGATCTCGAGGCGGAAGATCTCGCGGGGGCCGCTCAGGATGCGGCGGATGCGGAGGCTCTGGGCGCCGCCGTCGGCGATCTCGCTGCGCAGGGAGTCGAGGATGCGCTGGATCCGGAGCTCGCCCCGCAGGGCGGGGTGGAGGACCTCCTCGAAGGCCCTCTGGCGGTTGGCGATCTTGTAGCTGCCTCGGCTTCTCACGGCTCATCGAGCATACCGGGAGCGGTCGTGGAGCATCAAGCGGCGTCTGGCGCCGCGCCTCTCACTCGCTCGCTGCGGCCTGGGCTCCTCCGTAGCGGTCCAGGAAGTCCTGGAGGGATCGCTTCTTGCCCGGCGCGCCGCCGAGGAACTCGACGCCCACGCCGCTGCCCTCGAGCTTCCCGCCGCTGCCCAGGATGGAGCGCGACCACGCCACCCGGCCCACGGCCTCGATGGCGCCGCCCTGGGGCAGCTCGATCTCGACCAGCACCCGGCGCCCCGGCGAGAGGGGGTCGAGGGTCCGGATGTAGGCACCGCCCTCGGAGACGTTGGCCAGCAGCTCCCGGGAGGCCCGGAAGAAGGGCCGGCCGGTGCGGGGATCCGGCTCCGGGTCGATGGTGCTCAGTCGAACGCTCATCTCCACGGGCACGCGGCGGAACCGCCGCTGCGGGTTCTGGCTGTCGGACATGGTCGATCCCTCCCTGCGGATCGCATCGGCCGATCCGCCGGGAGGGCTTGAGGATGCGGGGCCGGGCCCCGCGCCGATTCCCGACCCCGTCCCCGACCGCACCGGGCCCCTCCCTCGCCCCTCAAGCGGGGCGCTCGCCGGGTCGAAAGGACGTCCGACACGGCGCGGGCATTCGTTCCCGCCTGCCGGCGCGAGAGGTCGGGCATGAGCCAGAGCGAGGCCGAGGAGACGAAGGGATTCGCCAGCCCCGAAGGGCTCGTGGGTGGGCTGGACCTGGCTCTCGGGGAATCCCTGCGGATCCTGGCGGCCGGGCCCCGGCTGGTGCTGCTCGAGCGGGCCGCGGAGGGCGAGGGGCTCCCCGTGGAGGGCCCGCCGGCCATCTGCGCCGAGGTGTCCTGCTACCCGCTCTCGGACCTGTTCCAGTGGGTCGAGACCGGCTCCCGCTCCGGCTACCTCCACTTCAGCCACCGCGGCCACTCGAAGTCGGTGTACCTCCATCGCGGCGAGGTGGTGTTCGCGAGCTCGAACCAGCTCGTGGACCGCCTGGGCGAGTCGCTGCTGCGCGCCGGGGTGCTGAACCTCGAGCAGCTGCGCGAGGCGCAGCGCTGCTTCTCGCCCGAGGCCCGCATGGGCAAGGTGCTGGTCGAGCGCGGCTTCCTCACGCCCCGGGAGCTGTGGAACGGCGTCAAGTACCAGGTGGAGGAGATCGTCCGCTCGCTCTTCGCCTACTCGGCGGGACAGGCCTGGTTCTGGGAGGGCGAGTTCCAGCCCGACAACGTGGTGCGCCTGTCCCTGCCGACCCACCGCCTGGTCTCCGAGGGCCTCCAGCGCCGCGAGGAGCTGGCCAAGTTCCTGGCCGTCCTCGAGGACGAGCGCGTGCGCCTGGCGGTCGTGAAGGAGGTCGACGCCGAGCTCTCCGGCCCCGAGCGCGCCCTGGCCCGCACCATTCCCGAGGAGGGCGGCTTCCCCGCGCTCTGCGAGCGCCTCGGCCTCGACCGCGAGTCCGCGGCCCGCTCGGTCCAGCTGCTGCGCCTAGTCGGCGCCGTCAAGCTGATGCGCGCCGAGGAGGCCGAGAGCGACTTCATGACCGCCGGCGACCTCGAGGACCGCGACAACGAGGGCCTGCGCGACACCATCCAGGGCCTCGTCAAGCTGATCGGCGAGCTCGCCGCGCCGATCGTCGCCGCCGACGGCGACGACGGCCTCCAGGAGCGTCTCTCCAGCACCCTGGAGGACGCCGCCACCCGCTTCCCCGGCCTGCTGAACGGCGTCGCCCTCGGCGCCGGCGCCAGCCTCGACCCCGAGCAGCTCATCGACCGCGCCCTGCGCCTCCCCGGCGACCCCGAGCCCCAGGTCCTCGGCGGCCTCGGCGAGCTCGTCGCCTACCTCGAGTTCGAGATCATGAACCACCCCGGGATAGACGATCCGCACGGGGTGCTGGCCGCGGTCGCGGAGCTCCGAAAGGGGTTCTAGAGAGGCCGCGGGGGCCCTCAGGGCTTTCCGGACTTCGCGCGTCGCTTCGCGACGCGCTGCGCGCGCAGCCCGGCGAAGGCGGGCCGCGCTTGCCCCCTCTGACGTCTCGTCACCGGGGCGTCTCTCGTCGGCGCAGCTCTCGCTGCCCCGGCTTCGCTTTCTAGAGGGACGTTCTGTGAGCGGGCAGCGATAGCTACCGCTGCGCTCCGGCCGGAGCCTCGCGGGAGAGGGCCGCGTGGCCCGCCCCAGGGCGGGCCACGCGCCCACGGGCAGGATCGGCGGGCATCTCCGGACGCAAGCGCCCATAGGGCGCGCGCAGCGAGCCGAAGGCGAGCGGAGTCCAGAAAGCCCTGCCCCCAAGCGCGCACCGCCGAGACCTCCGATACTCCGGCCATGGCCCGTACCGGCTCGGACTCCTTTGAGCGCCTCACCGGGCTCCACCCGGTTCGCGAGGCACTGCGGGCGCGGCGGAGGGAGCTCCGGCGCCTGCTGATCCGGAAGGGGGCGGCGGTGGAGGAGCTGCGGGGGCTGGCGGCGGCGGCGGGGGTCGGGGTCGAGGAGGTGCCCGAGGAGGCCCTGCGGCGGGGGGATGCCGGCGGGCGGGGGGCGGCGTTCGTGCTCGAGGCGGGGCCGGTGCCCCTGGCGGTCCTGGAGCAGCTGGTCGCGGAGGCGGGGCCGGAGCCCTGCCTCGTGGCGCTCGACGAGGTGGAGGATCCCCAGAACCTGGGCGCGATCCTGCGGGCGGCCGAGGGGGCGGGGTGCGCGGGCGCGGTGCTGACCTGGCGGCGGGCGCCTCCGCTCAGCCCGGCGGTCTCCCGGGCCAGCGCGGGCGCCCTCGAGCACCTGCCCGTGGCGCGGGTGACCAACCTGGGCCGGGCCCTCGGGTCCCTGAAGGAGAAGGGCTTCTGGGTGCTCGGCGGCGACCAGGACGCGGGCGACGACCTGTTCGGGGCCCCGGATCGCGTCTTCCAGGGGCCGCTGGTGGCGCTGTTCGGCAGCGAGGGGAGGGGAATTCGCCCCGGTGTGGCCGCCCACCTCGACCATCGGCTGCGGATCCCCATGCAGGGCCGGGTCGCCTCGCTCAACGTGGCGACGGCCGCCGCGGTGGTGCTCTACGAGGTCCGCCGACGCCGGCTCCAGCGCTGATTCCGGAGCAAAACCGGGGGATTGGCCGCTTGCGGGGGCTCCGGCCGGTGCCTATCTTGGCGGACCTTTCCCGGCTGGCGTAGCTCAACTGGTAGAGCGGCGGATTTGTAATCCGCAGGTTACGGGTTCGAGTCCCCTCGCCAGCTCCACTCCACCGGGCGGCCACCCCGTG
>JANQFK010000051.1 GCA_028277885.1 Myxococcota bacterium | reverse complement strand
CCACCGCCTGGTCACGGCCGAACGCGTCCTGTTGGAGCAGACCCTCCTGGGAAGCGTCAAGATGCTGACCGAGATCCTCGCCCTCGCGAACCCCGCGGCCTTTGGCCGGGCCAGCCGGGCGAAGCAGCTCGCCGGCGCCGTCGCCGATCGCCTGGGCGAGCCCGCCCGCTGGCAGATGGAGATGGCTGCGATGCTCTCCCAGGTCGCCTGCATCGCGCTGCCTGGGACGACCGCGGAGAAGCTTCACAAGGGGCAAGAGCTCACCAGCCCCGAGCAGGCGATGGTCGACCGTCTGCCGGAGGTGACCGAGAAGCTCCTGGCCGAGATTCCGCGAATCGACCCTGTCCGGGCGATCCTGGCGCACCGGGAGCGGAGATTCTTCGGCGCGGCGCCGACGCCGGCAGACGCAGGGGCGGCAGGACCCATCCCCGCCGGCGCCCGCATCCTCAAGGCGGTCCTGGACCTCGATGCGCTCACGTGCCAGGGGGTCCCACTCGACGCGGGCCTGGAGACTCTGCGAAGCCGGTCGGGCTGGTACGACCCGGACGTCCTGCGTGCCCTCTCGCAGCCCGCGAACGAACCCGAAGTGCAGGAGGAGATCCAAGAGCTCCCCCTGCGCGAGCTTCGCACCGGGATGGTGCTGATGGACGACGTGCAGGCCTCCGACGACCGGCTGCTGGTTGCTCACGGCCAGGAGGTTTCCCCGGGCCTCCTGGAGCGTCTGCGCAACTTCTCCGAGAACGTCGGCGTGAAGGAGCCGCTCCGTGTGCTGGCTCCCATCCGCCCGGACGACGACGGCACCCCTCGAGCATGAAGATTCGACATCGTGCGCCCTGGCGCCTGCCCATGCTTCCCGGAAGCCGAAGCTACGTGGTTTCCCCTACGCCAGCATTCGCACCAGCCTCCTCGAAGCCGTTCCGTGATCGCCCCCGTAACGGACGAGTTGCCTGGCGGCCTTGATATGGGCCAGAGTGTGAGCGAAAGACGAGGCATCACGCTCGAAGGCCCGGGGAGGTTCATGGATTCAAGAGGCGATCATGGGACCGACCGACACGTCATCCGCGCCAGGGCACGGTCGCTTCGCCTGCCGCTAGTGGGCGATTGCATCCTGCTGGGGAAGGATTCTCCCGTCGGATGTGTGGCCATGCGCAAGGCTCTCGCCCTGATCGGCGGAAACACGTTCGAGCACATCGAGCTCGACGACGAGATCGTGAGCGACATCCTCGTGAGGGCCCCGGTCCTCCGGAAGATTCCCGCCGATGCGCTCGAGGACCTCGTCCTGCGACGAGTCAAGCCCCTGATGACGGCCGAGGAGGCTCTCCAAGTCGACCTGGAGATCGACGTCATGATCGAAGAGGGAGCCCCTTGAGGCCTCTCACGGCGCAAAAGGCTCTCAGCAACGCCGTCGTTCGCGTCGCTCCCGATTCTCGGCCCCCGAAACGAGAGAGCGCGAGTTCCGCGGAGGGCGTCTATGCCGTTCTCGACGACCGGGACGGCTCGCGGCTCCTCGGACTCGTGAGCCAGCACGAGGCCTTCCGTCTCCGAACGCGGATCTTCGCGGATCTGCTGCGCGAACGCGTTTCCCCCGTGGTGCAGCAGGACGTCCCCCTCGACCAGGTGCTCCTTCGGATGGACGAGGCCGGGGTGGATGCGGTTGCCGTCGTCGATGCGCGCAGTGGTTTCCTGGGGGCCGTCACGCGCTCGAGTGCGCTCCGGATGCTCCTCCAACGCGAGCGACAGCTGCTCTGCGACTCCGACATGCTCTGCGCAGAGAACGCGGACCAGAACCGCCGCTTGCGGGAGTCGGGCGAGCGTCTCCGCGAGCTGAACCGGGCGTCCGCCAAGCTGCTGCGTCTCGCTGCCGGAATGGTGCTCGGAGAGCAGACCCTTCGAGAGGGCATCAACGCCCTGACCGAGGTCCTCCAGACCCGCTACGGCGCAGTCGCGCTGCGAGACGCCGATGGGAAGCTCGAATCGTTCGTCTACGTGGGCGTCACCGAGAAGGAAGCCGAACGAATCGGCAGCGAGCCCACCGGAAGGGGGCTCCTCGGCGTCGTTCTCGGCGAGCAGCGCTCGCTCCGCCTGGAAGACATGACGAGCGATCCACGCTCGCTCGGATTTCCCGACGACCACCCGCCGATGAGGAGCCTGCTCGCGGTCCCCATCGCCCGAGCAGGGCTCGCCTTCGGCCAGATCTACCTGAGCGAGAAGCGGTCGGGCGAGCCGTTCACCGAGGACGACGAGGTCCTCGCCAAGGCGTTCGCAGGCATGCTGGCCCTCGTCATTGCCCACACGGAGGAGCGAGCCGAGCGTCGGCGCGCAGAGGCCGAGGAGAAGTCGCTTCAGCTCCAACTGGTCGAGTCCCAGAAGCTCGAGTCGATCGGCCGCCTGGCAGCGGGGATTGCCCACGAGATCAACACGCCCGCGCAGTACGTGGGCGACAACATCGAGTTCCTGGAGCAGGCGTTCAACGATCTCGAGGACGTGCTGAAGAAGTATGGCGAGCTGCATGCCACCGCGGAGGCCGGGCAGGTCCCCCCAGCCCTGCTGGCCGAGCTCAGAGAGGCGGTCTCCCAAGCCGACCTGGAGTTCCTTCAGGGCGAGATCCCCCGCGCGATCCAGCAATCACGGGAGGGGATCGAGCGCGTCACGAGCATCGTGCGTGCGATGAAGGAGTTCTCGCATCCGGGGACCGAGGAGAAGACACCAGTCGATCTCAACCGCGCGATCGAGAGCACGGTCGCGGTCGCACGCAACGAGTGGAAGTACGTGGCCGACGTGGAGTTGGACCTCGACGCGGACCTCCCGCCCGTCCCGTGCCTTCCGGGTGAGCTGAACCAGACCGTCCTCAACATCGTCGTGAACGCGGCTCAGGCGATCGGGGAGTTCGCCGGAGAGACGCCGGGAGAGAAGGGAACGATCTCCATCCGGACGCGGCACGAGGACGAGTGCGTCGAGATCACCATCCGCGACACGGGCCCGGGCATGCCGGAAGACGTCCGTTCGAAGATCTTCGAGCCGTTCTTCACGACGAAGGAAGTCGGAAAGGGCACGGGGCAAGGATTGGCGATTGCGCGCTCCGTCGTGGTGGACAAGCACGGAGGCACGCTCGAATGCGAGAGCGAGCCCCGGCAGGGCACCACGTTCCGTATCCGGCTGCCCCTCGACGAGCCCTCGGAGACCGCCGCAGCCGACCCTCCCCGCTGATGATCCGACGTCGCTCCTTCCACCAGGCCACGCGGAAGGACGCACGGGGCCACCTTCCCATATCCCGAGTTCCATCGGCGTCCCCAGAGCGCCTCCGGGACGCGGACGGATCCTGAAGCGGACCTCCATGCACCCCGCGTTCGGCTGCGTCCAGGAACTCCCTGGCAGCCTCGATTCGGAAGGGGCGCCGTCGACCGAGTCGGAGCGGCCCTCGCCAGCTTGCGAGCCGCGCGCACCGCCGTGCCCCCCCGAGTCTCCGCGCTTCTCGGGCAGCGGCACGCCCCCCCTGGGGCATCCCTGGACCTGGCTCATCGTGCCGGTCTCCGGTCCGCCCGCCGACGGCACCGCCGACGCTCTCGAGAGTGTCGGGATCGTGCGGGCCGCAGTCACGGCCCGTCCGTCGAAGGGACCCGGCGAGCCAGAGCACCTCGGGCAGACGCCGGGAAACGGCGGCACACCCTCGCAGGTGGGGGCCAGCTCGCCGGCGAACCTGCGCCGCACCCTCCCGACAGACCCCAGGGTGCGGGCTGGAGGCGCCGCCCGGATTCGAACCGGGGATCAGGGATTTGCAGTCCCGTGCCTTACCACTTGGCTACGGCGCCTCGGTGAAGCGAGGTGGGTACCGCGCCGGGGCGGGAGCGTCAATCGAGGCCCCGGGCCGGGCGTGGTAGCGTCCCCGGCCATGCGCCTGGGGTGGATCTTCCTGGCCGGAGGGGCGGGTGCGCTGCTGCGCTACGCCCTCGCCGGCGTCGTCCAGGAGCGCGCCGGCGACGGCTTCCCTTGGGGCACGCTGGTGGTGAACGTGGTGGGCTGCTTCGCCATCGGCGTGCTGGCCACGGCCTTCGAGGAGCGCAGCGTGCTCTCGCCGGAGCTGCGCCTGGCGCTCCTCGTGGGGCTGCTCGGCGGCTTCACCACGTTCTCGACCTTCGGGCTCGAGACCTGGCGCCTGCTCGAGGACGCCGAGCTCGCCCGGGCGCTCGCCAACGTGGCGGGCAGCGTGGCGGCGGGGCTGGCGGCGGTGGTGGCCGGCGCGAGCCTGGCGCGGTGGCTCCCGTGAGCGCGTCGTGAGTGCCGCATGAGGGTGCCGCGCGAGGGCAAGCTGCTGCGCGTCTTCCTGGGCGAGCGCGACCGGAGCGACGGACGGCCCACCTACGAGGCGGTGGTGCGGCTGGCTCGCTCCGAGGGCCTCGCCGGGGCCACGGTGCTGCGCGGGGTCGAGGGCTTCGGCCACAGCAGCCGGCTGCACACGGCGAAGATCCTGCGGCTCTCCGAGGACCTGCCCATGGTGGTGGAGATCGTGGACGCCGCCGAGCGCATCGACGCCTTCCTGCCCAAGCTCGAGGGACTCGTGCGGGGCGGCCTCGTCACGGTCGAGCGCGCCGAGGTCCTGGTCTACGGCGCGAGCGGGGACGGGGAGTAGGCCGTTGGCCGGCGACCCCGGGCCCTGGCTCTGGTACTTCGCCTACGGGAGCAACCTCGATCCGCGCACCTTCCTGGGGCGCCGGCGCATGCGGCCCTCGGGCGCGCGGCGCGCGCGCCTCGACGACCACCGCCTCGTGTTCGACCTGCCCGTGGGCCGCGGCGAGCGCGGCGTCGCCAACGTGCGGCCCTGGCCGGGGCACCGCGTGCACGGGGTGGCGTGGCGCATCACCGGGACCGACGCCCGCTTCCTCGACCGCACCGAGGGCGTGCACCGGGGCTACTACGTGCGGCTGCCCGTCACCCTGATCGGCGACGACCACCGCCCCTTCGAGGCCTTCACCTACCACTCGAGCCGCGGGCGCCGGGGACGCAAGCCCTCGCCGCGCTACATGGGCCTGCTGCTGGCCGGCGCGCGCCACCACGGCCTGCCGCCGGACTGGGTCCGCTACCTGCGCAGCCTCGAGCTCGCCCGCGACGAGCGCCGGCCGCCCCAGGGCGAGCTGTTCTAGAGGGCGGGCAGCGCCACCCGCGTGCCCGCCAGGGGCAGCGCGGGGCCCTCGTCGCCCTCCTCGACGGCGAGCAGCAGCTCGGCCTGGGCGGAGCGGGTGAAGCGCGCGGGCACGCCCTCGGGCGTGGCCTCGCGGGCCACCCGGCACAGCAGCGCGCCGTCGAGGGTCGAGAGCCGGAGGGTCTCGGGGTCGAGGCGCTCCCGGGAGCCGTCGGAGAGCGCGACCTCGCCGGCGTCGAGGTCCACGGCGCGCACGAAGAAGGCCGCCTCCTCCACGTCGATCTGGCCGCGGAAGCGGCCGAGCTGCACGACGTACTTGCGCTCCCCGGGCAGCCAGCGCACCGAGCGGTCGAAGGCGGCGCGCAGGCGCGGGTGGAGGATGGGGACGCCCTCGTGGCTCCAGGACCCGTCGTAGTGGAGCATCAGTCCGAACGAGCGGAGGGGAGGCGGGCCGGTCAACTCTCGGCGAGGCTCTCGGGCTCGCTGGTGCCGTCGGGCTTCACGCGGAACACGCCCAGGAAGTCGTAGCGGTTCCAGAGCACCCAGCGGTCGAAGCCCTCGCCCTCGGGGTCTCGGTAGATCCACTTCTCGTTCCACTTGACCCCGCACTCCTCCTGGGTGCGCGGGTCGTTGACGCTGCCCACCTGCCGGTTGGGCGCGCCGAGCCGCTTCCAGAGGGCGCCGCGGTCGCGGGCCATCAGCGGTCGCACTCCCCGCCGATCATGTTGATGAAGTCGAAGCTCGGAATCAGGTCGGGCAGCATCGCGCCGCGCACCATCAGCGGCAGGGGCTGGAGGTTGATCAGGCTCGGCGGGCGGCAGCGCACCTTGTAGGGCACGGCGCCGCCGTCGGAGACCAGGTAGAAGCCCAGCTCCCCGTTGGCGGACTCCACCGCGCAGTAGGCCTCGCCCTCGGGCACGATCGGCCCCTCGGTGACCGCCTTGAACTGCTGGATCAGCTCTTCCATCTGGTTGAAGACGCGTCCCTTGGCGGGCCAGCGCACGCGCGGGTCGTCGACGTTCACCGGCCCGGGCCCCATCTGGTCGAGCTTGTCGAGGCACTGCTCGACGATGCGCAGGCTCTGGTGCATCTCCTCGACGCACACCAGGTAGCGGTCGTAGTTGTCGCCGACCTCGCCCACGGGCACGTCGAAGTCCACCTGGTCGTAGACGAGGTAGGGCTCGTCCTTGCGCAGGTCGAGGGGCACGCCCGTGGAGCGCAGCACCGGGCCCGTCACCGCGTAGCGGATGCAGTCCTCCTTGGAGATCACGCCGGTGCCGCGCAGGCGGTCGATGAAGATGCGGTTCTGGGTGACCACGTCGTCGAAGTCGCCGAGCAGCTTGCGGATCTTCGGGATGAACTCCCGCGCCGCCGGCGGGAAGGCGGGCGGCACGTCGTGCTTCACGCCGCCGATGCGCACCATGTTCGAGGTGACCCGCGCCCCGCACAGCATCTCCTGGAGGTCCCAGGTGAGCTCCCGCGCCTCGATGGCGTACAGGAAGGGCGTCATGGCCTGGAGCTCGAGGCAGGCGGCGCCGCAGCGGGTCAGGTGGTCGCCGAGGCGGGAGAGCTCGCCCGCCATCACGCGGATCCACTGGCAGCGGATGGGCGTCTCGAGCTCGAGCAGCTTCTCCACCGCCATGCAGTAGCCGATGTTGCACAGGATCGCGGAGTTGTAGTTGAGGCGGTCGGTGTAGGGGATCGCCTGGTACCAGCTCCCGCTCTCGCACTCCTTCTCGAACCCGCGGTGCAGGTAGCCGACCTGGATGTCGAGGTCGACGATGGACTCGCCGTCGAGCTCGATCAGGAACTTCACCGTTCCGTGGGTCGCCGGGTGGGACGGACCCATGTTGAGCACCTGGTGCTCGGTGTGGAGATCGCGCTCGAGGTCGTCCTCGGCCGTGTCCCGGGTGCGCTCGGTCAGCAGGTGGGGCTCGCTCGCCATCGCGTCAGTTCCTCGGGCCGACCAGGGGCTGGCGCCGCTCCTTCGGATAGTCCTTGCGCAGGGGGTGGCCCTCGAACTCGTCGTAGAGGAGCAGCCGGCGCAGGTCCGGGTGGCCGCGGAAGCGGATCCCGTACATGTCCCAGACCTCGCGCTCCATCCAGTTCGCCGAGGGCCAGACCTCGACCAGGGTGTCGATCTCGCCGGGCGCCTCGGGGACGCCGGCCTTGATGCGCAGGCGGTGGTTCCGGATGGTGGAGTAGAGGTGGTAGACCATGTCGAAGCGCGGCTCGCGCCCCAGGTGGTCCACGGCCGTCACGTCCGTCAGCATGTCGAACTCGAGGCCCTCGGCGTCGCGCAGGCCGCGCATCACGTCCACCAGGGCCTCCGGGGCCACCACCGCCGTCGCGTCGCCGAGGCGCGCGTGGGTGTCGACCACGGAGTGGGGCGCCATCTCGAGGAGCTGTCGCAGGACCCCCGAGCCGTGGTCGTCCATCAGTCGCGGGCCTTCGCGACCGGGGCGTGCTCGCGGTCGTACTCGCCGCGCAGGAACTCGAGCCGCCGCTTGAGCAGGGGCTCGGGGACCATCAGGGCGTCCTTGTCGAACACCATGGTGGCGCGGTCGAAGGCGGCCACCTCGACGTTGCGGCTCATCACGATGGCCTCCTCGGGGCAGGCCTCCTCGCACAGGCCGCAGAACATGCAGCGCGACATGTCGATGTCGAACGCCTCGGGGTAGCGCTCGATGCCGGCGCCCTCGAGCTCGCCGGGCACGATGCTGATGCAGTCCGTCGGGCAGGCGAACTCGCACAGCCCGCAGGCGACGCAGCGCGGCTGGCCGTTGTCGAGCTGGACCAGCACGGGCATGCCGCGGAAGGCGTCGGGGTAGTCGACCTGCTCCTCGGGCCACTGCACCACGAAGGTCTGGGGGTTGCCGCGGAGGTAGCCGCCGAGGTTCTTGAAGAAGTACCGGCTCGTGACCCACAGGCCCTTCACGATCATCGGCACGTAGAGCCGCTCGAGCCAGCCGAGCTTCTCGTGACGCTTGACCTTGACGACGCGGGCAGTCATGGACTCGGGATTATAACCAGTCTCGTGGCCCAGTCAGCGGTCAGGGAGGGCTCGGGCCACCGGGGCCGGGCCTGCTGGCCGCCCTTCTGAACTCCGCTCGCCTGCGGCCGTCCTCCTGAACTTCGCTCGCCTGCGGCCGTCCTCCTGAACTTCGCTCGCCTGCGGCGAGCTGCGCGGCGGCGCCTAGGGCGCCGCCTTGCGGGTTGCGGCAGCGCTGCGTGGGGGGCTGCGCTCGTCTGGGCTGCGGGGCCGGGCCGGCAGCCGGCCTTCTGAGCTTCGCTCGCCTGCGGCGAGCTGCGCGGCGGCGCCTAGGGCGCCGCCTTGCCCGCCAGCTTCTCGGCGCGGTAGCTGCTGCGGACGAGGGGGCCCGAGGCGACCTCCGTGAAGCCGAGGGCCCGGGCGCGGTCTGCCCAGGCCTCGAACTCCTCGGGCGGCACGTAGCGCTCCACGGGCAGGTGGTCGGGCGAGGGCCGCAGGTACTGGCCCAGGGTGAGGAGCGTGACGCCGGCGGCGCGCAGGTCGCGCAGCGCGATCTCGACCTCGTGGTCGCGCTCGCCGAGCCCGAGCATCAGGCCGCTCTTGGTGGGGATGTCGGGGCGCAGCTCGCCGGCGCGGCGCAGCACGTCGAGGGAGCGGCGGTAGGACGCGCTGGCGCGCACGCGCCGCTGGAGGCGCTCCACGGTCTCGAGGTTGTGGTTGAGCACGTCCGGCGAGGCGTCGAGCACGGTGCGCAGCGCGAACTCCTCGCCCTTGTAGTCCGAGACCAGCACCTCGATGCCCGTGTCCGGGCAGCGGGCGCGAATGGCGCGCACCGTGGCCGCCATCTGGGCGGCGCCGCCGTCGGGCAGGTCGTCCCGCGCCACGCAGGTCACCACCGCGAAGCGCAGGCCGAGGCTCTGCACTGCCTTGGCGACCCGGCCGGGCTCGAAGGGGTCGAGGGCCTCGGGCCGCCCGGTCAGCACGTCGCAGAAGCCGCAGCGCCGGGTGCAGTGGTTGCCGCCGATCATGAAGGTGGCGGTGCCCCGGGACCAGCACTCGCCCAGGTTCGGGCAGGCGGCGGAGAAGCAGACGGTGTTGAGCTTCTCGCCGACCACGATGTCGCGGACCCGCTCGACCTCGGGGCCGGTGGGGACCCGGGCCTTCAGCCAGGTCGGCCGCTCGCCGGGCCGGAGCGGGGTCTCGCGGTTGTCGGCCGGCTTGGGGACGCGGCGTCCGTGGATCGGGGTGACGCTCACGCGAGGCGCCTCCGGAAGACGGCGGCGACCCGCTCGCGAGCGGCCTCGAACAGCTCCGCGGGCGCGCCGGCCCCGAGCTCCCGGGCCAGGGAGGTCATCTCCACCTGGTGGAGGCCGCACGGGACGACGTCGGCGAAGTCCTCGGGCGCGTTGGTGACGTTGAGCGCGAAGCCGTGCCAGGTGACCCAGCCGCGCAGCCCGACGCCGATGGAGGCGAGCTTGCGCGGCGGCCGAGAGCCCTCGACGTAGACGCCGGTCATGCCCGGGAGCGTAGCTGCCGCGACGCCGAAGCCCGAGAGCACCTCGACGAGCCCGCCCTCCAGGCTGCGCAGGTGGCGATGCACGTCGGCCTCGCCGCGCGCGGCGAGGTCGAGCACCAGGTAGCCCACCAGCTGGCCGGGGCCGTGCCAGGTGACGTCGCCGCCGCGGGCCACGGAAACCACCTCGACGCCCCGGGCCGCGAGCTCCGCCGGGGAGGCGAGCACGTTCTCGGGGCGCGCGCTGCGGCCCAGGGTGATGACCGGCGGGTGCTCGAGGAGCAGCAGGCGGTCGCCCGCGGCGCCGCGGCGCCGCGCCTCCACGGCCTTCTCCTGGAGCTCCAGGGCCTCCCGGTAGGGGACGCGCCCGAGCCAGTCGACGGCGAGCTCAGTCGCCATGGGTCCCCGGCGCCGCCGCGAGCTCCTCGGGGTTCTCCAGCAGCCGCCGGATCTCGGCCAGGAACTGGGCGGCCCGGGCGCCGTCGAGCACGCGGTGGTCCACGCCCAGCCCGAAGGTCATGCGCAGGCCGCTCCGCACCTCGGCGCCGTCGGCCACGGGCACCTCGCGCAGGGCCCCCACGGAGAGCACGGTGCTCTGGGGCGGCGTGATGATGGCGTAGAAGTGGTCGACGCCGAACATCCCGAGGTTGGAGATCGAGATGGTGCCGTCGGAGTAGTCCTCGGGGCGCAGCTTGCGCTCCCGGGCGCGCTCGATCAGCGAATCCGTGGCCCGGGCCAGGTCCTCGAGCTCGCGGCCCTGGCAGTTCTTCACCACCGGCGCCACCAGCTCGCCCTGGACGTCCACCGCGACGGCGACGTTGATGAGCGCGTAGCGCAGGATACGCCCGTCCTGGTAGGTGACGTTCACCTCCGGGAAGCGCTCGAGGGCCAGCGCCGTGGCCTTCACGATGAAGTGGGTGTAGGTGACGCGCTTGCCGTCGCGCTTGATCCGCTCGCGCAGGGCCCGCAGGGGCTCCACGTCCACCTCCGTCGAGAGGTAGAAGTGGGGCACCTCCTTCTTGCTGTCGACCATCTGGCCGATCAGGAACTTGCGCTTCTGCGAGAGCTTGATCTCGTCGCCGTAGAGGGAGCGCTCGAGGGCCGCGTCGCCGCTGGCCTCGCGCTCCAGGTGCTCCCGGATGTCGCGCTTGGTGATGCGCCCGCCGGGGCCGGTGCCCTTCAGGCGGGAGAGGTCCACGCGCAGCTCCTCGGCGATGCGCGCCGCCACCGGGGTCACGGCGACGTCGCCCTCGACCAGCGGCGGCTCCGCCGTCTCCAGGGCCTCGAGGTAGCGCTCCACGTCGTGCACGCGGACCGCGCCTTCCGGCCCGGAGCCGGCGATCTCCGACAGGTCCACGCTGCGCTCCTGGGCCAGCACCCGCGCCCGCGGGGTGGCGCGCACCCGGTCCGGGTCGGGCAGGTAGAAGGGCAGCTTCGAGGTGGGCGTGAAGGCCGCCGGGTCGAAGGGGATGGCGGTCGGGACGGGAGCCGGGGGCACCGGGGCCGCGGCGGGAGCGGCGGCGACCGGCGCGGGTGCGGCCGGCGCAGCCGCGGCCGGCGCCGGAGCCGGGCTGGGAGCGGCGGGCTGGGGCGCCGCGGCCGCGGCCGCCGTCGCGCCGTAGCCCGCCAGGAACTCGGCCACCTCGGCGTCGCCGTCGCGATCGAGGCGCACCACCGCGATGGGGACGCCCACGGCGACGGTCTCGCCGGCGGGCACCAGGATCTTCGCCAGGGTGCCGGCCATGTAGGCCTCGAACTCCATGTCGGCCTTGTCGGTCTCGATCTCGACCAGGATGTCGCCCTTGGCGATGACCTCGCCCTCGCCCTTGCGCCAGACGTTGATGGTCCCCTCCTCCATGGTGTCGGAGAGCTTCGGCATCTTGATCTCGCGGGGCATGGTGGTCCTCTGGCGGGGCGCTCAGGTGGCGATCTTGAGCACGGCGTTCACGATGTCCTCGGCGTGAGGGAGTGCCGCCTGCTCGAGGTTCTTCGCGTAGGGGGTCGGGACGTCCACGGCGCCCA
Organism: Myxococcota bacterium; assembly: GCA_028277885.1. Classification (GTDB taxonomy): domain Bacteria; phylum Myxococcota_A; class UBA9160; order UBA9160; family UBA6930; genus JANQFK01. The sequence continues at coordinate 41,751 of JANQFK010000051.1, read as the reverse complement.
CGCGCTGCACCGGCGCGTCGAGCTCGTGGAACAGGGTCTCCTGCACCCGGGCGGCGATCTCGGCGCCGACGCCGAGGGTGCGCCAGCCCTCCTCGGCCACGACGCAGCGGCGCGTGCGCGCCACGGAGCCGTACACCGCCTCCCAGTCGAAGGGGTCGAGGGTGCGCGGGTCGAGCACCTCGACCTCGATGCCCTCGGCGGCGAGCACCTCGGCGGCGGCCAGGGCCTCGTGGACCATCTTCGACCAGGCCACCACGGTCACGTCGCTGCCGGCGCGCTTCACGTCCGCCCGGCCCAGGGGGATCAGGTAATCGTCCTCGGGCACCGGGCCCTTCACCGAGTAGAGCATCTCGTGCTCCACGAACAGCACCGGGTCGTCGCTGCGGATCGAGGTCTTGAGCAGCCCCTTCGCATCGCCGGGCGTGGACGGGATCACCACCCGGATGCCCGGCGCGTTCACGAACCAGGACTCGATGGAGTGGGAGTGCTGGGAGCCCTTCTGGGTTCCGCCGCCGCCCGGGGCCCGGATCGTGACGGGCAGGTTGAACTGGCCGCCGAAGCTGTACCGGAGCTTCGCCAGGTGGTTCACGATCTGGTCCATCGCCACGATGGCGAAGTTCATGGTCATGAGCTCGGGCACCGGGCGCAGGCCCGCGAAGGCGGCTCCGATGGCGAGGCCCACGATGCCGGCCTCGGCGATCGGCGTGTCGCGCACGCGGCGCGAGCCGAACTCCGCCATCAGGCCCTCGGTGGCGCGGAAGGTTCCGCCGAACAGGCCCACGTCCTCGCCCATCACGAAGACGCTCTCGTCCCGCCGCATCTCCTCGGCCTGGGCTTCGACGAGGGCCTCGTACATGCGCAGCTCACGCATGGGGATCGCTCGGGTAGCGGTTCACGTACATGTCCTCGGTGAGGGCCGAGAGCTCGGGCTCGGGGCTCGCCTCGGCGTAGCGCACGGCCTCCTCGCACAGCTCCTCGATCTCCCGGTCGAGCTCGTCGAGGCGCTCGGAGCTGACGTGGCCCTCGTCGAGGAGGTGCTTGGCGAGGCGCGGCAGCGGGTCGCGCTTGCGCCACAGCTCCTCCTCGGCGCGGGCGCGGTAGCGCCCCGGGTCGGTCATGGAGTGGCCCTGGTAGCGGTAGCAGCGCGCCTCGATCAGCGCGGGGCCGGCACCGCCGCGCACCAGCCGGACCACCTCCTCGGCGGTCTGGCGCACCTCGAGCACGTCCATGCCGTTCACGCGGTAGCCCGGCATGCCGTAGCCCTGGGCCTTCTTGTACACGTCCGAGAGCGAGGAGCTCGAGCTCACGCCGGTGCCGATGCCGTAGAAGTTGTTCTCGCACACGAAGATCACCGGCAGGTTCCAGAGCTTGGCGAAGTTGAGCCCCTCGTGAAAAACCCCCTGGTTGGTGGCGCCGTCGCCGAAGAAGCACATCACCACGCGGTCGTCCTCGCGGTAGTGGCACGCGAAGCCCAGCCCCGCCGCGATCGGGATGTTGCCGCCCACGATCCCGGTGCCGCCGAAGAAGTAGTGCTCGGCGTCGGCCAGGTGCATGGAGCCGCCCTTGCCCTTGCAGATGCCGTCCCGGCGGCCGAACAGCTCGGCCATGAACTTCTTCGGGTCGCCGCCCCGGGCCAGGAAGTGGCCGTGGTCCCGGTAGGTGGACATCACGTAGTCGTCGGCGTTCAGCACGCTCAGGCAGCCCACCCCCACGGCCTCCTGGCCGATGTAGAGGTGGGTGAAGCCGCCGATCTTCTGCTCGCCGTAGCTCTCGGCGACGCGCTCCTCGATCCGACGGATCAGGAGCATCTGGCGGTACAGACGGATCTTCTCGGTGGCGGCCAGCATGGCTCCCCGCCCTCCCTAGAGGTCGAACTCGGCCTCCTCCAGCAGCGTTCGCACGCGGTGGAGGAAGCCGTTCGCCGGTGCGCCGTCCACGGCGCGGTGGTCGTAGGAGAGCGCCAGGTGCATGATGGGCCGGATCACGATGGCGTCGGAGCCGTCCAGGGTCCGCACCACCGGTCGCTTCACGATCTCTCCCATGCGCAGGATGCCCACCTGCGGCTGGTTGATGATGGCGAAGCCGTAGAGGTTGCCCTGGCGGCCCGGGTTCGAGACCGTGAAGGTCCCGCCCTTGAGCTCGTCGGCGGAGAGCTTCTTCGAGCGCGCCCGGCTCGAGAGGTCCTCGATGGCGGCGGCGAGGCCGGCCAGGGAGAGCCGGTCGGCGTGGCGCACCACCGGCACCACCAGCCCCTTCTCGGTCTCCACGGCGACGCCGATGTGGACGTCCTTCTTCTCCACGATGGCGTCCTCGACCACCGAGGCGTTGAGGCGCGGCGTCTCGCGCAGGGCCCGCACCGTGGCGTGGACGATGAAGGGCAGGTAGGTGAGCGCGAAGCCCTGGGTCTCGCGGAAGCCGCGCTTGTGCTTCTCGCGCACCGCCACGACGCCGCCCATGTCCACCTCGGCCACGGTGCCGACGTGGGGGCTCGTCTGCTTCGAGTAGACCATGTGGTCCGCCACGAGCTTGCGCAGCGGGGTCATGGGGATGACGCGGTCGCCCTCCTGGAGGGCGTAGTGGCCGAAGTCGCTGCGGCCCCGGGGAGCCGGCCCGCGGGCCGGGGCCGCGGGCGCCGGGGCGGGCCGCACGAGCTCGGCGGGCGGCGGCGCGCTCGCCACCGAGGTCACCAGGTCGTCCTTGGTGACCCGGCCCGAGACGCCGCTGGCCGGAACCTCGCGCAGGTCGATGCGGGCCTCGTCGGCCATGCGGCGGGCCACCGGGGTCGCCCGGGGCCCGTCCTCCACCGGCGCGAGGGGCGCGGGAGCCACGGGCGGCGGCTGGGGGGCGGTCGGCTGGGCGCCGGCCGCCGCCTCGGTGTCGATCCGGGCCAGCTCCGCCCCGACCGGGAGGGTCTCGCCCTCGGCCACGAGGATCGAGAGCACGACCCCGGCGGCGGGCGACGGGATCTCCGCGTCCACCTTGTCGGTGGTCACCTCCACCAGGGGCTGGTCCACCTCGACCCGGTCGCCCTCCTTCACGAGCCACCGGGCCACCGTGCCCTCCACCACGCTCTCTCCGAGCTCCGGGAGCTCGACCGACACCGCCATGACGTTCCGGCCTCCTCGCGACTCGCGTCCCCTAGAAGTTGATGCTGCGCCCCTCGGCACCCAGGGAGGCCTCGAGGATCGCCTCGGCGAGGGTGGGGTGCGCGTGACTGGTGGCGCCGATCTCCGCCGTGGTCGCCTCGAGCGTCATCGCCAGCGCGATCTCGGCGATCAGCTCCGTGGCGCCGTGGCCCACGATGTGGGCGCCCACGATCTCGTCGTAGCGCGGCTCGGCCAGGATCTTCACGAAGCCCGCCGAGTGGCCCGAGGCCAGCGCCTTGCCCGACGCGGTGAAGGGGAACTTGCCCACGCGCAGGTCGTCGCCGTGGGCCTCCCGGGCCTCGGCCTCGGTGAGGCCGATCCAGGCCACCTGGGGCTGGGCGTAGATGCAGCCCGGGATCTTCTTGTGGTCGAGGACGGGGCGCGCGTGGCCGGCCATGAACTCCACCGCCGCGATGCCCTCCTCCGAGGCCTTGTGGGCGAGGAGCGGGCCGCCGGCCAGGTCCCCGATGGCCCAGACGCCGGGCACGTTGGTGCGCAGCTGCTCGTCCACCTGCACGAAGCCCTTGGCATCGACGGCCACGCCGGCGTCCTCGAGCCCGAGGTCCGCGGAGAGCGGCCGGCGCCCGATGGCGACCAGCACCTGGTTGGCCTCGAGCTCCTGGCCCGCCTCGGAGCCGGAGACCGACACCCGCACCGAGCCGTTGCTCGCCTTCAGCTCCTCGAAGCGCGTGCCCAGGCGCACCTCGATGTTCTTGCGCCGGAACTCGCGCTGGAGCGCGGCGGCCACGTCGGGGTCCGCGCCGGGGACCATCTGGTCCGCCATCTCGATCACGGTCACCTGGGAGCCGTACATGGCGTACACGTAGGCGAACTCGATCCCCACCGCGCCGGCGCCGATCACCAGAAGCCGCTCGGGGATGTGCTTCGACTCGAGGGCCTCCCGGGAGGTGAGCACCTTCTGGCCGTCCACCTCGATGCCCGGCGGCACGAACTCGGTGGAGCCCGTCGCCAGCAGGATGCGCTCGGCCTCGACGAGGCGCGGGCTGTCGCCGGCGACGGCCACGGCGCCGGCGCCGGCCAGGCGGCCCCGGCCGGGCACCAGCTCGATGCGGTTCTTCTTGAACAGCGACTGCACGCCCTTGCACAGGCGGTCCGAGGTGCGGCGGCTGTGGTCGATCGCCTTGCCGTAGTCGAGGTGCACCGAGCCCGCGTTCACGCCGAACAGGTCGCCGTGGGAGCGCAGGTTCTCCACCAGCTCGGCACCGGTGAGCAGCGCCTTGGAGGGGATGCAGCCCCAGTTGAGGCACACGCCGCCGGGGCGGTCCTCCTCGATCACGGCCACCTTCATGTCGAGCTGGGCGGCACGGATCGCGGCCACGTAGCCGCCCGGCCCGGCCCCCACCACGGCGAGGTCGTAGCGATCGTCGGTACTCACCGAGCCCCTCCTTGTCCTTCTCACCCTCGTGCGCCCGTCGTCCGCGCGGCTCGTGGCAAGCCCGATCGGCTTTTGGCGCCGGGAGCTTGAACCCCATAGATGCCATTTCCCGATCCGGGGTGACCCGGCCACGGCCGATGTACCGACTCCGGCTCGGCCGATCGAAGGATCGGAGCGGCCGGGCCCCTAGGCGATGGGCTTCTCGACCACCCGCAGCGGCAGGTCGTCGGTCTCCACGTGGCGGCCGCTGTCGGGCACCCGCTCCGCCTGGACCCGCGCCTGGAGCTTGATCAGGCCGTCGAGCACCGCCTCGGGCCGGGGCGGGCAGCCGGGGATGTAGACGTCCACCGGGATCAGGGTGTCAATGCCCTGGCCGACGGCGTAGTTGTTGTAGGGGCCGCCCGTGCAGGTGCAGGCCCCGAGGGCCACCACCCACTTCGGCTCCGCCATCTGGTCGTAGACCTTCTTGAGGATGGGGCCCTGCCGGTGGGTGATGGTCCCGACCACCATGAGCAGGTCCGACTGACGGGGCGAGAACCGGGGCAGCGCGCAGCCGAAGCGGTCGAGGTCGTAGCGCGGCCCGGCCACGGACATGAACTCCATCCCGCAGCAGGCGGTCACGAAGGGGTAGAGGAACATCGAGTACTTGCGGGCCCAGTTGAACACCGTGTCCGTGCGCGTGGTGAGGAACGAGTCGCTCCCCTGGCGCAGCAGCTCGACCTGGCGCTGGGCCTCGTCGTAGACGCGGCGGGCGTGCTCGGGGTCCCGCAGGATCTTGTTGGCGCTCGGGGCTGTCATCCGGGTCCTCCCACGCGCTGAGGGCGCCCTCGCGGGCACCCCGTCCCCCAGGGATGGGAACATAGCGTCTCTGGTATCCTAGGCCTCGTGAGTCTAGCCAGCGCGCCCCGCCCTTCCCCGCTCCGGCTCACCCTGGCCTGGAGCGTCCACGTCTTCACCGCGAGCGGCGCCGTGGTGGCGCTGGCGGCCCTGCTGGCCCTGGGGGCCGGCGACCTGCCCAAGGCCGCGCTCCTGATGCTGCTGGGCCTGTGGATCGACTCCGTGGACGGAACCCTGGCCCGCGCCGCCCGGGTGGAGGAGATCGTGCCCCGGGTGGACGGGCGCCGCCTGGACGACATCGTCGACTACCTGAACTACGTGGTGGTGCCCGCCGTCTTCCTGGTCTCCGCGGGGAGCCTGGTCTCCTGGGGCTTCGCCGCCGTGCCGGTGCTGGCGAGCGCCTACGGGTTCTCCCAGAGCGACGCCAAGACCGAGGACCACTACTTCCTGGGCTTCCCGTCCTACTGGAACGTGGTGGCCATCTACCTCTGGGCCCTCCAGGTGAGCCCGCTGCTGGGCACGGCGCTGGTGCTGCTCTTCTCCGCGGCGGTCTTCGTGCCCATCAAGTACGTCTACCCGAGCCGCATGCGCGTGCTGCGACGCACCACCGCGGCGGCCTCGGCGCTCTGGCTGGTGCTCGTCGCCGTGGCGATCGCGGCGCCGGACCTGGTGGGGGACCTGCCTCTCATGGAGGTCTCGCTCCTCTACCCCGCCTACTACCTCGGCATCTCGTTCTGGCTCGGAGGACTGCGGGACCGCAGCTAGACTGTCGCCCATGCCCCGGCGCACCGGCCTGCTCCTGCTCCAGCTCGGCACGCCCGACGCGCCCCGGCGCGCCGAGGTGCGGCGCTACCTGAGGGAGTTCCTCTCGGACCCCCGGGTGCTCGACATCCCGGCCGCGGTCCGCTGGGGGCTGCTGCGCGGCGTGATCCTGCCCTTCCGCTCGCGCAGCTCGGCGCGCGCCTACGCGTCGGTGTGGACGGAGCGGGGCTCGCCCCTGCTGGTCCACTCCCGGGATCTCCAGAGCGCACTCGGCAAGGAGCTCGGCGAGGGCTGGGTGGTCGAGCTCGGCATGCGCTACGGCAACCCCGGCATCGCGGGCGCGGTGGAGCGGCTGGCCGCCGCGGACGTGGAGCGGGTGGTGCTGTTCCCGCTGTTTCCCCACTACGCGTCCTCCTCGGCGGGCTCCGCCCTCGAGCGCGCCCTGGCGGAGATCGGAGCGGCCTGGAACGTCGCGGACGTCGCCACGGTGCCCGCCTTCTACGACGACCCGGGCTTCGTGGGCGCCGTGGCCGAGGTGGCCCGCGAGCCGCTGGCCCGGGGCTTCGACCACGTGCTGCTGAGCTACCACGGCCTGCCCGAGCGCCAGGTGCGCAAGAGCGACCCGACCGGCGCCCACTGCCTGGCCCGGGAGGGCTGCTGCGACGCCATCGGGGCGGCGAACCGGCGCTGCTACCGGGCCCAGTGCTACGCGACCAGCCGGGCGCTGGCCGCCGCCCTCGACCTGGCCCCGGAGCGGCACTCCACGGCGTTCCAGTCGCGGCTGCTGCGCGACCCGTGGATCCGCCCCTTCACCGACGAGGTGCTGCCCGAGCTCCGCGCCCGGGGCGTGCGCCGGCTGGCGGTGCTGTGCCCCTCCTTCGTGGCCGACTGCCTCGAGACCGTGGAGGAGATCGGGATCCGCGCCGTGGAGCAGTGGCGCGAGCTGGGCGGCGAGCACCTCGAGCTGGTGCCCTGCCCGAACGCGGCTCCGGCCTGGGTGGAGGCCGCGGCCAGCCTGGCGCGGCGCGCCGCGGGCCAGGAGCGCGCGGCCTCGGCCTGAGGGCCGGCGGCGGCCTACCCGGGCGCCAGGGACTTCGCGGCCTCGACGAAGGCGCGGACGCCCTCCACCGGCGTCTCGGGCGTGACGCCGTGGCCGAGGTTCAGCACGTGGCCCCGGGCCGGCGCCGCGGCGGCCGCGATCTCGCGCACCCGGGCGAAGACGTGCTCCCGGGGCCGGGCCAGCTCGGCGGGGTCGAGGTTGCCCTGGAGGCTCACCCGCCCGCCCACCCGGCGGGCGGCCTCGGCGATGTCGGTGGAGGCCCCGATCGAGAGCACGTCGCAGCCGGATTCCGCCATGACTTCGACGAGATGCGGCGCATCGCTCGCGAACAGGATGAAGGGCGCCTGGTCGCGCCGGAGCCCCTCGGCGATGCGCCTCACCCCGGGCAGGATCCACTCGCGGTACTCGGTCTCGGAGAGCAGCCCCGCCCAGGTGTCGAAGAGCTGCACCGCCTGGGCGCCCGCCTCGATCTGGGCGTTCAGGTAGCCGATCGTCATCTCGGCGAGACGCTCGAGCAGCGCCCGCATCAGCGCCGGGTCGTCCCGCATCAGCGCCCGCGGCTCCTCGTAGCGCCGCTCGGGGTCGCCCTTGCCGCGCACCAGGTAGCAGGCCAGGGTGAAGGGCGCGCCCGCGAAGCCCAGCAGGGGCAGCCGCCGGGGCTCGAGCTCGGCGCGCAGGCGGCGCAGGATCTCGAACACGTAGGGGACGGTCTCGCGCGGGTCGGCGAGGGCGAGGGCCTCCACCTGGGCGGTGCGGCGGATGGGGTCGGCGATCACCGGGCCGGGCGCGAACTCGAGCGCGACCCCCATCCCCGCCACGGGCACGAAGATGTCCGAGAAGAAGATCACCGCCTCGGTGCCGACCGCGGAGACGGGCTGGAGCGACACCTCCACGGCGCGCTCGACGTCGCGGCACATGGCGAGGAACGGGATGCCGGCGCGCAGGGCGCGGTACTCCGGCAGGTAGCGGCCCGCCTGGCGCATCAGCCACACCGGCGGCCGGTCCACGGGCTCGCCGCGGCAGGCGCGCAGCAGGCGCTGGGTGGGGTCGAGGGAGGCGCTCAATAGCCCTCGAGCCGCGCCCAGCGGTCGCGGTGCCAGGCCGCGTCGCCGAAGGTCAGCTCGGCGGCACGGGCGCGTTTCAGGTAGAAGCCGATGTCGTACTCGTCCGTCATCCCGACGCCGCCGAACATCTGCACGCCCTCGTTGGCGGCGTGGAGGAAGGCCTCGGAGCAGCGCGCCTTCGCCAGGGAGACGAGGCCCGCCGCCCGCTCGTCGGCGGCGTCGAGGGAGCGGGCCGCCGCCATCACGGCGGAGCGGCACAGCTCGACGCCGATGAAGACGTCGGCGGCGCGGTGCTTCAGCGCCTGGAAGCTGCCGATCACGGCGCCGAACTGCTCGCGCTGCTTCAGGTGCTCGAGGGTCATCTCGAAGGCGCGGGTCATGGCGCCGAGCATCTCGGCGCACAGCCCCACGGTGGCGCGGTCCACCACGGCCTCGAGCAGCGGGCCGGCGGCCCCGGCGGCGCCCAGCCGGGCGTCGGCGCCGAGCCGCACGCCGTCGAGCCGCACCAGCCCGGCGGCGCGGCCGTCCACGCGGCTCTGGGCCTCGACGCTCACTCCCGGCGCCTCGGCGGGCACCAGCAGGAGCGAGATCCCGCCCGCCTCGAGGGCGGGCACGACCAGGGCCTCGGCGACGCCGGCGTCGAGCACCTGCACCTTCTCCCCGCTGAGGGCGACGCCGTCTCCGGCGGCCTCGGCGCGGGTCTCGAGGGCGCCCAGGTCGAAGCGGCTGCGGGCCTCCTGGTGGGCGAGGCTCAGCAGGGCGTCACCCGCGGCGATGCGCGGCAGCCAGGCCTGCTTCTGCTCCCGGCTCCCGCCGAGCGCGATCGCCTGGCCGGCCAGCAGCACCGTGGAGAGGAAGGGCTCCGGCGCCAGGTTGCGGCCCAGGGCCTCGAGCACCACGGCCAGCTCCGCCAGCCCCATGCCGGCGCCGCCGTGCTCCTCGGGGAACGGGATTCCGACCCAGCCGAGCTCCGCCATCTCCTTCCACAGGGAGCGCGAGAAGCCGGTGGCGTCGCCGGCGTCGCGCAGCTCGCGCACCCGCGAGAGCGGCGAGCGCTCGGCGACGAAGTCCGCCGCGGTCTTGGCGATGAGCTCCTGGTCTTCGCTGAGTACGAGCTGCATGGCGTCAGTCCGGCAGGCCGAGCACGCGCTTGGCGATGATGTTGCGCTGCACCTCGGAGGTGCCGCCCTCGATGGTGTTGCCCCGGGAGCGCAGCCACTCCCGCGTGGTGCGGAGCTCCGACTCCGCGAAGCCCGGCCCCTCCCAGCCCAGGCCCTGGGGGCCCATCAGGCGCACCAGCAGATCGTAGCGACGCTGGTTCAGCTCCGTGGCGTAGACCTTGAAGAGCGAGCTCTCGGGCCCGGGCTGGTGGCCGGCGCGGGCGGCGTCCCGGGAGCGCTGCACGGTGAGCATCAGCGCCCGGGTATCCATCTCGTTGCGCGCGATCTCGTCGCGCAGCACCGCGTCGCCGATCCGGCCGTCGCTCCCGGGCAGGTACTCCCGGGCGAGCTGGGGCAGCGTCTTGCGGCGCCCGCTGCCCCCGGAGCTCGCCCCGAAGGCGTCGGCGATCATGCTGCGCTCGTGGCCCAGCAGCGCCTTGGCGACGGTCCAGCCGCCGTTCACCCCGTTCACGACGTTGCGCTTCGGCACCCGGACGGCGTCGAAGTGGGTCTCGCAGAAGGGTGACGAGCCGCTGATCAGCCGGATCGGCGAGACGCTCACGCCGGGGCTCGCCATGTCGATCAGCAGGAAGGTGATGCCCTCCTGCCTGGCGCCCTCGTGGCGGGTGCGGACCAGCGCGAAGATCCAGTCGCTCTGGTCCGCGTAGGAGGTCCAGACCTTGGTGCCGGTGACGACGAAGTGGTCGCCGTCGTCCTCGGCCCGGGTCTGGAGCGAGGCCAGGTCGGAGCCGGCGCCGGGCTCGGAGTAGCCCTGGCACCAGCGGATCTCGCCGCGGCACACCCGGGGCAGGTGCTCGCGCTTCTGCTCCTCGTTGCCGAACTGGAGCAGGGTCGGCCCGATCATGGTGAGCCCGAAGCCGATCAGCGGCGCGGGCATGCGGCGCGCCTTGAGCTCCTGGCGCAGCACCTTCTCCTCGGCGCCCGAGAGGCCGCCGCCGCCGTACTCCCTGGGCCACTGGGGCGCGGTCCAACCCTTCTCCGCCATGCGCTCCAGCCAGAGCTTCTCGTCGGGGAGCCGGAACTCCCAGCGCCGGCCGCCCCAGACGCCGTTCAGGGGATCGTCCCCGCGGCCGCGCAGGGACTCGGGCGCATTCGCGTCGAGCCACTCGCCGGTCTCGCGGCGGAAGGTCTCCAGGGCTTCGGGGGTCGCGCTGGTGCTCATCGGTCTCCTCGCTGGGAGCGGCAGTGTAGCGAGCCCGGGGTGGCGTCCGCCGCCTGCTACCCTCTTGCGCGTGCGGATCCTTCTTGCCAGCCCGAGGGGCTTCTGCGCGGGCGTGGACCGGGCCATCGAGATCGTCGAGCTGGCCCTCCAGCGCTTCGGCCCGCCGGTCTACGTGCGCCACGAGATCGTCCACAACCGCCACGTCGTCGACTCCCTGCGCGCCAAGGGTGCCGTCTTCGTCGACGACCCCGCCGACGCCCCGCCCGGCTCGCTGCTGATCTACAGCGCCCACGGCGTCTCGCCGGCGGTGCGCGAGGCGGCGGAGCGCCAGGGCCTGCGCACCATCGACGCCACCTGCCCGCTGGTCACCAAGGTGCACGTCGAGGCCCAGCGCTTCGACCGCGAGGAGACCGAGATCGTGCTGATCGGCCACGCGGGCCACGTGGAGGTCGAGGGCACCATGGGCCACGCGCCCGAGCGCATGCGCCTGGTGGAGACCGTGGCCGACGCCGAGGCCCTCGAGGTGGAGGATCCGGATCGCCTCGCCGTCCTCACCCAGACCACGCTCTCCGTGGACGACACCCGGGAGATCCTCGAGGTGCTGCGCCGACGCTTCCCGGCGATCCGCCTGCCGCGCAAGGACGACATCTGCTACGCGACCCAGAACCGCCAGAACGCCGTCAAGCAGGTGGCCCGGGATGCGGACCTGGTGCTCGTGGTGGGCGCGCCGGAGTCGTCGAACAGCAACCGCCTCGTCGAGCTCGCCCGCAAGGAGGGCGTGCCCGGCCACCTCGTGCAGGACGCCGACGACATCGACCCGGCCTGGCTGGCCGGCGCCGACTGCGTGGCCGTGACGGCGGGCGCCTCGGCGCCCGAGGTGCTGGTGGAGCAGGTCGTGGAGCGCCTGAGGGAGCTCGCGCCCGACGGCGCCGCGGTCGAAACCCTGCCCGTCGTGGACGAGGGCGTGGTCTTCCAGCTCCCCGCCAGCCTGCGCGGCTGAGGCCTAGCGGAGCGAGCCCTGCGGGCTCGCTTTGCGGCGGAAGCCGACCCATCCTGGGTCGGCCTCCTAGGCGGGCTCCGCGAACTCGAAGGTCAGCGCGTCCGCGCCGGCGTTCACGTGCACCACGCCGCCCTTGGCGAGCCTGCCGAAGAGCAGCTCGTCGGAGATGCGGTCCTTGAGCTCGGTCTGGATCACGCGGGCCAGCGGACGCGCGCCGAAGTCCGGGTCGTAGCCCTTCTCGGCCAGCCAGGCCCGGGCGGCGGGGGCGAGGTCGATGGCGACCTTGCGCTCGCGCAGCTGGCCCTCGAGCTCGGCCACGAACTTGTCCACCACGCGGCCCATCACGTCGGGGGTGAGCTCGGCGAAGCGCACGGTCTCGTCGAGGCGGTTGCGGAACTCGGGGCTGAAGAGCCGCTCCACCTCCTTCTTGCCGTCGCTCTTGCGCCCGCCCGCGAAGCCGATCTGGCGCTCCGCCATCTCCCGGGCGCCGGCGTTCGAGGTCATGATCAGGATCACGTGGCGGAAGTCGGCCTCGCGGCCGTGGTTGTCCGTGAGCGTCGCGTGGTCCATCACCTGGAGCAGGATGTCGAAGAGGTCGCGGTGGGCCTTCTCGATCTCGTCGAGGAGCAGTACCGCGTGGGGGCTCTTGCGGATCTTCTCCACCAGCTGCCCGCCCTCGTCGTAGCCCACGTAGCCCGGCGGCGCGCCGATCAGCCGCGCCACGGCGTGCTTCTCCATGTACTCGCTCATGTCGAAGCGGTGGAAGGGCACGTCGAGGGAGCTGGCGAGCTGGCGGGCGAGCTCGGTCTTGCCCACGCCCGTGGGGCCGAGGAACAGGAACGAGCCCGTGGGCCGCTCGCGGTTGCCGAGGCCGGCGCGCGCGCGCTTGATGGCGCGCACCACCGTGGAGACCGCGCCGTCCTGGCCGAACACCACCGAGCGCAGGTCGTCCTCGAGGTGCTCGAGGCGCGAGACCTCCGACGACGAAGCGCGCAGCAGCGGGATCCCGGCCATGCGGGCCACCAGGGCCTCGACGTCCTTCACGCCCACGGTGCTGCGCTGCTTCGAGGCGGGGCGCAGCCGCACCGCCGCCCCGGCCTCGTCCATCACGTCGATGGCCTTGTCGGGCAGGAAGCGGTCGTTCAGGTGGCGGTCCGAGAGCTCGGCGGCCGCGCGCAGCGCCGCGGCGGTGAAGCGCACGCCGTGGTGCTCCTCGTAGCGCGGCGCCAGGCCGCGCAGGATCTTCACGGTCTGCTCGACGCTCGGCTCGGTGACGTCGATGCGCTGGAAGCGTCGCGCCAGCGCGCGGTCGCGCTCGAAGTGGCGGAACTCCTGGTAGGTGGTGGAGCCCATGCAGCGCAGCTCGCCCGCCTGGAGCAGCGGCTTCAGCAGGTTCGAGGCGTCCACGGTGCCGCCCTGGGCGGCGCCGGCGCCGAGGATGGTGTGGATCTCGTCGATGAACAGGATCGGGCGGGGACGCTCCTGCACCGCCGCCACCAGGGCCTTGAAGCGCTGCTCGAAGTCGCCGCGGTAGCGGGTACCGGCCAGCAGCGCGCCGAGGTCGAGGGAGAAGATCTCGGCCTCGCGCAGGTCCTCGGGCACCTCGCCCGCGGCGATGCGCTGGGCCAGGCCCTCGGCCACGGCGGTCTTCCCCACCCCGGTCTCGCCGACCAGGATCGGGTTGTTCTTGCGGCGCCGGGCCAGGATGTGGATGGCGCGCTGGATCTCCTCGTTGCGGCCCACCAGGGGGTCGAGGGCCCCCTCCCGGGCGCGGGCCGTCAGGTCCGTCGCGAAGGCCTCGACGGGATCCGCGGGCGCCTCCTCACCGGCGGCCTCGTCGCCGGGCATGCGCACGCGCTCGGGCCCCTCGCCGCCGCCGGGCGCGAGCTTGGAGGTGCCGTGGGAGACGTACCGCAGCACGTCGAGGCGCGTGACCTCCTGGCTCTTGAGCAGCTCCACGGCGTGGGAGTCGGGCTCCTGGAAGATGGCGGCCAGCAGGTCGCCGGCCTCGACCTCGTCCTTCTCGGCGCTGTCCGCGTGCTGGAGGGCGTTCTGGAGCACCCGGTGCACGGCCAGGGTCTGGTGGGTCTCCACCTCCTCCTCGCCGGGCTCGGCCTCGAGGTCCTCGCTCAGGAAGCGCTCCAGGCCCTGCTTGAGCCGGGGCAGGTCCGCGCCGCAGTGGCGCAGGACCTCGAGCCCCCGCTCGTCGTGGAGCAGCGCGTAGAGGAGGTGCTCCACCGTGAGGTAGGCGTGGCGGCGGGCCACGGCCTCGCGCACCGCGGACTGGATCGTGAGCTGCAGCTCGCGGTTGATCCGGCTCACTCGTCCTCCACTCCGGCGCGCAGCGGGTAGCCCCGCTCCTCGGCCATCCGATGCACCGCCGCCACCTTGGTCTCGGCCACCTGGAGAACGTACACGCCGGCGATCCCCGAGCCCTTGCGGTGGATCTGGAGCATGAGCTGGGTGGCCTCGGCCGGGCCCTTCTTGAAGACGCTCTCGAGCAGGGCCACCACGAACTCCATGGGGGTGTAGTCGTCGTTGTAGAGCACCACCTTGAACCGCGGTGGACGGGCCACGCGGCGGCGGGTGCGGGTGGCGACGTCGCCCTCGCGGCGCGGGTCGCCGCCTCCGGGCAGCTCGGGCGGATCCGGCGGAGCCATCGAGCGCGAGGATAGCCAACGGCCCGGGCGGCCCCCTCGCTAGACTCGCGGGATGGCGGAGATCGAGGTCCTCGAGGGGGTGAGGGACGTCGCGCCCGGGGCGTGGAACGCCCTGGCGGCCGCGGACTCGCCCTTCCTCGAGTGGGAGTGGCTGGCCTCGCTGGAGGAGAGCGGCGCCGTGGGGCCGGAGACGGGCTGGGCGCCGAAGCCCCTGGTGGTGCGCGACGCCGGGCGCCTGGTGGCCGCGGTCCCGCTCTACCTGAAGGGCCACAGCGAGGGCGAGTTCGTCTTCGACTGGAGCTGGGCGGACGCCGCCGAGCGGGCCGGGATCGCCTACTACCCGAAGCTCCTGGTCGGGGTGCCCTTCACGCCGGTGACCGGCGGGCGGCTGCTGACGGCGCCGGACGTCGACCGCGCCGCGCTGCTGCCCGTGCTGGCCCGGGCCCTGCGCGAGCTGTGCGACGCGAACCGGCTCTCCGGCGTCCACGTGAACTTCTGCCGGGGGGACGAGCGCGAGGCCCTCGAGGCCGAGGGCTTCCTGGGCCGCCTGGGCTTCCAGTACCACTGGCGGCGCGACGGCGAGGGCAGCTTCGACGACTACCTGGGCCGGCTGCGCTCGAAGCGCCGCAACCAGGTGCGCCGGGAGCGGCGCGAGATCGGGCGCCAGGGCGTCGCGGTGGAGGCGCTGCACGGGGAAGCGATCCCGGACGAGCTGTTCGCCACGATGTTCGACGTCTACCTCTCCACGATCCGCGAGAACCCCTGGGGCCGGCAGTACCTGAACCGGCGCTTCTTCGAGCTGCTGCGCGAGCGCTTCCGCCACCGGCTGTGCTTCGTGGTGGCGCGGCGCGAGGGCGACGTGGTGGCCGGCACCGTGAACGTGCAGAAGGACGACGCGCTCTACGGCCGCTACTGGGGCGCCTTCGAGACCCTGCGCAACCTGCACTTCGAGGTCTGCTACTACGCCGGGATCGAGCACTGCATCGAGCGCGGGCTCGACCGCTTCGAGCCCGGCGCCGGCGGCCACTACAAGCAGATGCGCGGCTTCGACGCCCGACCCACCTGGAGCTGCCACTACCTCACCGACCCGCGCCTGTCCGACGCCGTCTCGCGCTTCCTGGCCGCCGAGCGCGCCGAGGCCCGGGACGCCATCGACTGGTACGTCGACCACACGGCGTTCCGCAGGGACGCCGAGGAGCCCGCGGGCGAGCCCTGACCTCGCCGCGGCCCGGGCCCTGGGGCCGGCCGGGCCCCGGGATCGCTCACGGCGCGGCGTCGAGCATGCGCAGGGCGAGGACGGCCTCGGCGGCGGAGAGGGTCGGCCGGTCGGCGAGCTCGGCCAACCCGGACGCGGCCTCGGCGGCCGTGGGCGCCGCGCTCGGGACCGGCGCGGTCCGCTGCGCGCTCGCCTCGGGGGCCCACAGCTCGATGTCGCGGTCCACCCAGCCCGCGGCGGTGAGGGACTCCCCCGCCGCCTCGGCGCTGGTGGCCACCACCCGGCCCTCGCGCAGCACCAGGGCGTCCGGGCCCGCCACCAGCACGCGCTCCGGCGCCACCGCGTCGCGCACCGAGGCGAGGCCCCCGCGGTCCCGGACCAGCAGCACCAGGACGGCGGGCTCCCGCGCTCCGGGCAGCCAGGCGCGCAGACCCTCGCCCTGGGGCGAGCGCAGCCACGCCGCGGCGCCCAGGATGATCGCCACCGTCATCCCCACGGAGAGCCAGAACGGTCGCTGCACGGCCTGGGGATCGGCCGGCTCCCGGGGCCGCCTTAGCCCGGGCAACGCGAGCCGGGGGCCCGCCTCAGCCCGGGAGCGGCTCCTCGGGGAGCCAGACCTGGAGGCCGTGCTGGAGCCCGAGCCAGTGGGCCGTGGCGGTGCGGAAGCGCCGCCGCAGGGGCTTCTCGCCGAAGAGCTCCACCTCGATCTCGTCGAGCTGGTAGGCGTCGTCGCGGCGCGGACCGGCGTGCTTGCGCAGGTAGACCCGGTCCACCCCGGCGAGGCCCACGTAGGAGAGCTGCGGGTCGTTCCAGTCGTGGCGGGATTCGCGCGGCTCCCGCGCGCCCACGCGCAGGGCCTCGTCCCACACGTCGCCGAGCACGTACCTCACGTCGGAGAGGCGCTCGGCGTCGTCGAACCACGCCACGTCGAGGGGAAACTCGCGGCCCCCCGCGCTGCCGGAGACGCCGACGAAGAGCGGGTCGTCCGTGCCCGCGTACTGGGCGCTTCCCGTCTTGAGCCGCACCGCGATGCCCTTCAGGTAGTCCACCCGCGCCCTCCCTTCGCCGCGGTAGTATACCGCCAGCCCCGAGCCGCAAGGAGAGCCCCATGGCACGCATCGTGGGAAACCTGGTGCCCGAGGACGACTACCCCCACGAGCCGGGTGCGGAGTCGAACTACAACGAGAGCATGTACTTCAACTTCTTCGACCCCGGGCGGCGGGTCGGCGGCTGGTGCCGGATCGGCAACCGCCCCAACGAGGGACGCGCGGAGACGAGCGTGTGCCTCTACGACACACGGGACGCGTCGGCCGCTGCGGACGGGAAGGTGTGGTTCCAGTTCCGGCGCCCGGAGATCCCGGACAACCGCGCCTTCGAGGCCGGCGGCCTGGCCTTCGAGGTGCTCGAGCCCGGCGAGCGGCTGCGCACCACCTACCGGGGCGAGGCCCTCGAGCTGCGCGAGCCCCGCGCCATGGCGGAGCCGCGCCGGGCCTTCCGCGACAACCCGCTGGGCGAGGTCCGCTTCGACCTGGAGCACCGGGCGGTGGGGCCGCTCTACGGCAGGTCCGGCGACGCGGCGGAGGGCCGGCGCGCCGCGGACCAGCAGTTCGCCAAGGCCCACTACGAGCAGCACATGGCGGTGACGGGCGAGCTCGTGCTCGGCGACGAGAGCTTCGCGATCGAGGGCTTCGGCCTGCGAGACCACTCCTGGGGTCCGCGCACCTGGCAGGCGATCCACCGCTACGAGTGGCTCACCATGAACTTCGGCCCGGACCTCGGCGCCATGGTGTCGGTGATCCAGCGCGACGCCGGGGGCGAGAGCCGCTCCGCCGGCGGCGTGATCGTGCGCGGCGACGAGCTCGAGCGGATCGTCGAGGCCGAGGTGGAGGCGGACTACGAGAGCAACGGGCTCTACCACCGGGCCGTGCACGCCCGGGTGGTGACCGAGACCGGGGAGAAGCACGCCATCGAGGGCCGCGTGGAGGGCTTCATCCCGCTGCGCAACCGCCGCGGGGGCGCCGTCACCCACATCGGCGAGGGTATGACGCGCTGGCGCTTCGGCGACCGCGAGGGCCACGGCCTCTCGGAGCTGCTGCGCCAGGTCGCCTGAGCGCTCGCGTGGCGTCCGCCCGAATCCGGACCGCGATCGCGGTGGCGCTGGCCTGGCTCGCCGGGCCGGCCGCCGCCGAGCCCGCCGCGCAGCCGGTCCGGCTCAAGGTGCAGTCCGGCTTCACGCTCTCGGTGCCGGTGCTGGGCGAGATGGTGCAGCACTTCGCCGATACGGTGGGGGGCCGCGACGACCTGGCCGTGCGGCTCTACGACGCCGGCAAGCTCGCCCCGCCGCTCCAGATCTTCGACGCCGTGGCGGCGGGCAAGCTCGAGGCGGGCTTCGCCTGGCCGGGCTACTGGATGGGGAAGCTCCCGGCCACGACCGTCTTCGCCGCGGTGCCCTTCGGGCCCGGCCCCGACGAGTTCCTGGCCTGGATCCACCACGGCGGGGGCCTCGAGCTGTGGCGCGCGCTCTACGAGCCCCACGGCGTGGTGCCCGTGCCGTGCGGGGTGCTGCCGCCCGAGGCCTCGGGCTGGTTCGCGAGCCCCATCGAGCGCGTCGCGGACCTGAAGGGCCTGAAGATCCGCTACGCGGGGCTCGGCGGGAAGGTGCTCGAGAAGCTCGGGGCCTCCATCACCATGCTGGCGGCCGGCGACCTGTTCCTCGCCCTCGAGCGCGGCGTGCTCGACGCCACCGAGTACTCGATGCCCTCGGTGGATCGCGCCCTCGGCTTCCACCGCATCGTGAAGCACTACTACTTCCCGGGCTGGCACCAGCCGGCCTCGATGATGGAGCTGCTGGTGAACGCCGACGACTGGGAGGCCCTCGGCGAGGCCCGCCGTCGCCACGTCGAGACGGTCTGCCAGGCCAACACGCTCTGGACCCTCGGCCGCGGGGTGGCGCTCCAGGGCGAGGCCCTCGCGTTCTTCCGGGAGCAGGGCGTCCGGATCCACACGTGGCCGCCGGAGCTGATGCGTCGCTTCCGGGAGGCCGCGGCCGAGGTGATGCAGGAGGCGGCGGCGGCCGACCCCGCCTTCGCCGAGGCCTGGGCCTCGCTCCGGGCCTTCCGCGAGAAGACCGGCCCCTGGAGCGCCATCGCGGTGCCCCGCTAGCGTGCTGCTGCGCTTCGCCGACGCGGTCGACGCCGCCACCACCCGCGTCGCCTCTGCGGCGAGCTGGCTCCAGCCCGTGCTCGTCGCGGTGCTGATCGTGAACGTGGTGCTGCGCTACGGGCTCGGCCGCGGCTTCATCGAGCTCGAGGAGCTCCAGTGGCACCTGTTCGCCGCCACGGTGCTGCTCGGCCTCGCGGGCACCTACGCCGAGGACGCCCACGTGCGCGTCGACCTGCTCCACCAGCGCCTCGGGCCCCGCGGCAAGGCGCGGGTCGAGGGCCTGGGCGCGCTGCTCCTGCTGCTGCCCTTCGCGGCGATCGTGACTTGGTGGGCGGTGGACTTCTTCCTGCGCTCGTGGCGGCTGGCCGAGCGCTCCCCCATGCCGAGCGGTCTGCCGGCGCGCTGGGTCATCAAGGGGGTCTTCCTGCTCGGGATGGCGCTGCTGCTCCTCCAGGCCGCCTCGGCGGCGGCGCGCAGCCTGGCGCGGCTGCGGGAGCGCTAGGCGTGGCGCTCGACTGGAACGGCGTCTTCGTCGCCGCGATGTTCGCGAGCTTCCTCGGGCTGCTGCTCTCGGGCTACCCCGTCGCCTTCGTGCTGGCCGGCGTGGGCGTCGCCTTCGCGGCCCTGGGCCACCTGGCCGGGCCCGCCGTCGATGCGGACCTCCCGCTCCTGGGGCTGGTGGTGGACCGCTTCTACGGAACCCTCTCGGGCTACGGGCTGGTGCCGCTGCCGCTGTTCGTCTTCATGGGCCACATGCTCGACCGCAGCGGCATCGCGGCGGACCTGCTCGAGGGCCTTCAGCTGCTGCTGCGCCGGGTGGCCGGCGGGCTCGCCCTCGCGGTGACGCTCCTCGGCGTCGTCCTGGCCGCCTCGACGGGGATCATCGGCGCATCGGTGGCGCTCCTCGGCACCCTCGCGCTCCCCAGCATGCTCGAGGACGGCTACCAGCCGGAGCTCGCCGTGGGCACCGTGGCGGCGGCGGGGTGCCTCGGCATCCTGATCCCGCCGAGCATCATGCTGGTGCTGATGTCCGAGCCCATGCAGCTCTCGGTGGGCGATCTCTTCCTCGGCGCCGTCTTCCCCGGCCTCATCCTGGCAGGGCTCTACCTCGGCTACCTCGGCGTGCTGTGCGCGCTGCGCCCGCGCCTCGCGCCGGCCGCGCGCGGCGTCGCGGCGGTGCCGCGCGGCGAGGCCCTCGGCCGCGTGGCCCGCGGCCTGGTGCCGCCCCTCGCCCTCGTGCTCGCCGTGCTGGGCTCGATCTTCCTGGGCGTGGCGTCGCCCTCGGAGGCCGCGGGCGTGGGCGCCGCCGGCGCCACCGCGCTGGCGGCGCTGCGCGGACGGCTGGGGCTCGCCACCCTGCGCGAGGTCTCCCGGGCCACCACCCGCACCACGGCGTTCATCTTCGCGATCTTCCTGGGGGCGACCTGCTTCGCCGTGGTGCTGCGCGGCCTCGGTGGCGACGAGGTGATCGAGGCCGCCATCACCGCCCTGCCCTTCGGCCCCACCGGCGTCGTGCTCGCACTGATGGGCTTCGTGTTCGTGCTGGGCTTCTTCCTCGACTGGATCGAGATCACGCTGATCGTGCTGCCGCTGGTCGAGCCCGTCACCGGGGCCCTCGGCATCGACAAGCTGTGGTTCACCATGCTGGTGGCGGTCTGCCTCCAGACCTCCTTCCTGACGCCGCCGGTGGGCTTCGCGCTCTTCTACCTGAAGGGCGTGGCGCCGCCCGGGATCGACCTCGGCCACCTCTATCGCGGCGTCGTCCCCTTCGTAGCGCTCCAGCTCCTGGGGCTCGCCCTGCTCTTCGCGTTCCCAGGGCTCGTCACCTGGCTGCCGGAGGTCGCCTGGCGCTGATGCTAGGATCCGTGGACCCCGCCCGAGGAGAGCCGCCGTGTCCGACCGCGTCACCGTCCACATCGAGGGGGGCGTCGCCGACGTCCGCCTGAACCGCCCCGACAAGCTGAACGCCCTCGACGGCCCCATGTTCCAGGCCCTCACCGAGACGGGCCAGGCCCTGGCCGACGACCGCAGCCTGCGCGCCGTGGTGCTCTCGGCCGAGGGGCGTGCCTTCTGCGCGGGCCTCGACTTCACCAGCTTCCAGGGCATGGCGGGAGCCGACGCGAGCTCCGACGGCGGCGGCCTGCTGGCGAGCAGCGGCAACAGCCTGGCGAACCGCGCCCAGCGGCCGGCCTGGGTCTGGCAGGAGGTCCCCGTCCCGGTGATCGCCGCGGTCCACGGCGTGGCCTTCGGCGGCGGCATCCAGATCGCCCTCGGGGCCGACATCCGCGTCGTGGCCCCCGACGCCCGGCTCTCGGTGCGCGAGATCCAGTGGGGCCTGATCCCCGACATGTCCGGCACCCAGACCCTGCGCCACCTGGTGGGCCTCGACGTCGCCAAGGAGCTCACCTTCACCGGCCGCGAGGTCTCGGGCAGCGAGGCGCTGGCGCTCGGCCTCGCGACCCGGGTGAGCGAGACGCCGAGGGAGACCGCCCTCGAGCTGGCCCGGGAGATCGCGACGCGCTCGCCCGACGCGATCCGCGCCGGCAAGCAGCTGCTGAACGCGGCGCCGCTGGTGGGGGTCGAGGAGGGGCTGCGCCTGGAGGCGCGGCTCCAGGCCGGGCTGCTCGCGAAGCCCAACCAGATCGAGGCCGTGAAGGCCAGCCTCGAGAAGCGCCCGGCGAGCTTCCGCGACCCGGAGTAGCGCGACCGCGCGCTAGCGCGCGCGGGTGAGGTGGGCGCGGATCGCGGCGAGCCAGCTCTCGCGGTTCTCGCGCTGGGGCTGGTGGGCGGCCTCGGGCACCGTCACCCGCACGGCCCCGGGGATCCGCTCCTCGAGCAGGTCCGAGGCCGCGAGGAAGGGCTTGTCCTCCTCGCCCACGATCACCAGGGTCGGCACGCCGATCTCGCCGAGGCGGTCGGTCACCGGCGGCGAGTCGAGCATCACCGGACCCAGGTGGGCGTAGGCCTCGGGGTCCATGGAGTGGAAGCGCCGCCGGTGGTGGTTCCAGTAGCGCTCGCCCCACTCGGCCTCGCAGCGCTCGTCCGCGGCGGCGCGGCTCGGGTCGCTCGCGAGGTGGGACTGGAGCGCGCGCTGGAGCGTCACCATGCCCGCGCTGCGCGCCACCGCCCAGGCCCGGGCGAAGCTCTCGCGGTCGATGCCCTCGAGGCCCCGCGGCGTGGTGTTCATCAGCACCAGGGAACGCAGGCGCTCGGGGTGGTCCAGCGCGAAGCGCAGCGCCACCATGCCGCCCATGGAGTGGCCGAGCAGGTCGCAGCGCTCGATGCCGAGGGCGTCGAGCAGGCCGCGCACGTCGTGCACCAGCTCCTCGAAGGAGTAGCGGCTCGACTCCTGGGGCCGGGAGGTCTGGCCGTGGCCCCGCAGGTCCGGGACGATGGTGCGGCCCCAGTTGCCGAGCTCGGCGATCACCGGCTCGAAGTCGTGGCGGCAGCCGCTGTAGCCGTGGAGCAGCACGAAGGCCTGCGCGCCCTCGCCCTCCTCCGTGTAGGCGACCTCGAGGTCGCGCACGCGAATCTGCTCGAGCTTCATGGGGGCGGGAGCCTAGCAGCTCGGAGCGGCAGGAGGCCGCTGCCGGCCCACCCTACTCGAAGCTCCCGTGGCGCCCCGCCCCGCCGGCGAAGCGCTGCGCGCCGGCGCGGGTCTCGCCGCTGCGGATCACCTCCATGCCGCGGCGCACCTCGTTGCGCAGGGCGTCCTCGAGGCCGAGGCCCGCCTGCTCGTAGGCGGAGAGGCGGTCCGAGCGCATGCAGACCGGCGGGAAGCGGGCGATCTCCGCCGCCAGGGCCTCGGCGGCGGCGCGGCTCTCGCCGTCGGGCACCACGCGGTCGGCGAGGCCCATGCGCAGCGCCTCCTCGGCGCCCACCGGCCGGCCGGTGAGGATCATGTCGAGGGCGCGCCCCATCCCCACGATGCGCGGCAGCCGCACCGTGCCGCCGTCCACCAGGGGCACGCCCCAGCGCCGGCAGAACACGCCGAACACGGTGCTCTCCTCCGCCACCCGCAGGTCGCACCACAGCGCCAGCTCGAGCCCGCCCGCCACGGCGTGGCCCGCCACGGCGGCGATCACCGGCTTCGACAGCAGGAAGCGGCTCGGACCCATGGGGCCTTCGGAGCCGGGCTTCGCCGCCTCGACGGCGAGCTCCTCGTTCACCCGGTTGCCGGCTCCCCCGGCGGCGGCCTTGAGATCCGCGCCGGCGCAGAAGCAGCCGCCCTCGCCCCACAGCACCGCCACCGCGGCGGAGTCGTCGGCCTCGAACTCGCGGAACGCCTGGGCCAGGCCCTCGGCGGTCTCGCGGTCCACGGCGTTGCGGCACTCCGGACGCGACAGGATCACGGTCCGGACCGCTCCCGACTTCTCGACGCGAACCTTCATGGCGGCTCCCCGGGGACCGGGGCGTCCCTGCTCGGCTGGACTACTGGACGACCTCGAGGCGCGCGGGCCCCGTCTCCGCGCGCTTGTGGACGCGGACCCGGGTGATGCGGCTCCCAGACACGTCCACCACGGTGAGATCGTAGCCCGGGATCGAGGCCACCTCGCCCTTCTTGGGCGCGTGGCCCAGGGTGTTGAAGACGAGGCCGCCGAGGGAGTCGCCGCGGCGGGCCGGGATGGTCCAGCCCGTGGCGCGGCTGAAGTCGAGCACCTTCACCCGGCCGAGGGCCAGGTAGGACTCGTCCGGGAGCTGCTGGATGGTCTGGAGCTCCTCGGCGTCGAACTCGTCGCGGATCTCGCCCACGATCTCCTCGAGGATGTCCTCCTGGGTCACGATGCCCTGGGTCACCCCGAACTCGTCCTTCACCACGGCGAGGTGGATGAAGCCGCGCTGCATCTCGGTGAGCAGCCGCAGGATGGGCTTGCGCTCGGGCACGCGCAGCACCGGCTTCAGGATCTCGTTCAGGTCGTCGCCGCCGGTGCGCACCAGCTTGATCAGGTCCTTCAGGTGCACCACGCCGAGCACGTCGTCGATGGACTCGCCGTAGACCACCGCCCGCGTGTAGCGCTCCTCGAGCACGTTCTCGAGCAGCTCGGCGGGCATCGTCGTGAGGGGGAACGCCACCACCTCGGTGCGCGGCACCATGATCTCCTCGACGGTCATCTCCGCCGCGCCCGCGGTGGCGCCGATGATGGCGAGGGGCGTGCCCTCGGGCGCGCCCTCCCGCGAGGCCCGGGCCATGCGCAGCACCGACTCGGCGGAGCCCGAGCCCTCGCTGTCCACGCCGCCCACCACCCGGCGCACCAGGGGCTCCAGCACGCGGTCGAAGAGCCAGTGCACGGGCTTCAGCAGCTGGTGCATCACGTAGATGGGGAGCCCGACCTTCTGGGCGATGCCGCGCGGGTGGCGCGCCGCCACCGCCTTCGGGAGCACCTCGCAGAACACCAGGACGACCATCGTCATGATGGCGGTCGAGACCACGATGCCCCGGCCCTCGCCCAGGTAGCGGATCGCGACGGCCGAGGCCGCGGCCGCGCCCAGGATGTTGACCAGGTTGTTGCCCAGCAGGATGGTGACGAGCAGGTGGGAGGTGGAGGAGAGCAGGTCGCGCACCGCGATGGCGGACGGGCCTGTGGGGTCCTTGGCGTCCTCCTCGGCCTCGTGGCTGCCGACCCGCAGCAGCGCGGTCTCGCTGCCCGAGAAGAACGCGGAGAGCACGAGGCAGGCGAGCACGATTCCGAGCGGGACTAGGGCTTCCATGGAGTCTCCTGGGAGGAAGACGAGGGGCACCGGTCACGCGCCGCGGGGGGGCGGGCGTGCGGGTGCGCGAAGGCGCGCGCCAGGGAGGTGGCGCGGGAGCGGCGTTGGTCGGGTTCGGGCTCTGGGCAGGCGGCGTCCGCGGACGCGGAGACCGGCGCGCGCTTGGAGAGCGGTGCGGAGAGCGGAAGCTGTGGGCCGGGAGGCATGGACTCCTCGAAGGCTACCGTGGGCCCCCCAGGCGGGCAACGGCGGCTCCACCCCTCCATCGGCGCGTCACCCACGGCGCCTTGAGGCCCCCCTGCCCTACCCTGGGCCGCCATGGCGTGGGAGCAGGAGCGGGACCTCGAGCCCACGCGGCGCCGTCTCGAGGCGTGGTTGCGCCGGAAGCTGCCCACCGCCGAGGCGCTGCGCGTCTCGGGCCTCGAGGCCCCCGGCAACGGCTTCTCCAACGAGACCCTGCTCTTCGACCTCGACTGGCAGGAGGCCGGCAACGCCCGCCACGAGGCGCTGGTGGCGCGCCTCGAGCCGGCCTTCCGCGTCTTCCCCCACTACGACCTGGGTCGCCAGTTCCGCGTCCTCGAGCTCCTCGCCGACACCCCCGTCCCGGTGCCCCGGGCGCGCTGGCAGGAGCCGGACCCGGAGCCCCTGGGCGCGCCCTTCTACGTGATGGAGCGCGTCGAGGGCCGCATCCCGCCGGACCGCCCGCCCTACCACGCCGGCGGCTGGTGCGCGGAGCTCCCGCCCGAGCAGCGCATGGCACTGTGGTGGAGCGGCGTCGATGCGCTCGGCGAGATCCACCGCCTCGACTGGCGTGCGCGCGGCTTCGGCTTCCTGGAGGAGGACGCCGGGCGCGACCCCCTGGAGCGCCAGCTCGCCGACTACCGCCGCTACCTCGAGTGGGCCGCCGAAGGCCGCCCCCAGCCCACCGCCGAGACGGGCCTCGCCTGGCTCGAGGCCGAGCGCCCCGCCAGCGCGCCCCCTGCCCTGTGCTGGGGCGACGCCCGGATCGGCAACATGATCTTCCGCGAGCAGCGCTGCGTCGCCGTGCTCGACTGGGAGATGGTCACCCTCGCCGACCCCGAGCAGGACCTCGGCTGGTGGCTCTTCATCGACTGGCACCACAGCACCGGCATCGACGTGCCGCGCCTCGAGGGCCTCCCGGAGCGCGACGCCACCATCGCCCGCTGGGAGGCACGCACCGGCCGCGCGGCGAAGCACGTCCACTACCACGAGGTCTTCGCCGCCTTCCGCTTCTCGGTGATCATGATCCGGGTGGCGGCGCACCTGAAGTCCCTCAGCCTGCCGATCCCCGACGACTTCGAGCGCAACAACCCCTGCGTGCGCGGGCTGGCGCGGTTCCTGGGGCTGCCGGCGCCGGGGGACGTCCAGGAGGTGGCGCTGTAGGCCACCCGGAGACCCGCTGCACGCTCGCGGGAGCCCGGCGCACCGTGCTCACGGCGCCTGGATGATCTCGCTCTTCTTCTTCCTCGGCGGCCGCGCGGAGCCGCCGCCGAACACGCGGACCGCGTGGTAGACGTAGTCCGCGCGGGTGCGGGACATGCCGTCGTCGAGACAGATCAGCCAGAGCAGGACATCGGCGTCCTTGCGCTTGCGCTGGGGGAGGAGCTTCTCGCGCAGCAGCTGGTAGCAGGCGTCGTGCACCAGGGAGCCGCGCATGAAGCCACTCGGGCCGTCCCAGGCGTAGCCCTTCTTGAGGGTGAGCCTCCCGCGCCTCGACATCGTGACCCAGCGGCCCGGCGCCGCCACCGCGGCGTCGAGGGACCAGCCGGTCTCGTGCACGTAGCGCTCCATCAGCTGGTACTTGTAGTGGGTGAGCTTCCGGTACTTGATGCGGTCAGCCACGGTCGTCCTCTCTGCTTCGGGCAGCGCGCCTTCCCGAAGCCCCTCGGACTGCCGGGGGAACCGCAGGACCTGGCGCCGTAGGCTCGGTGGGTCGGAGCACGCCCAGCCCTCTCCAGGCGTCTCGCCACCGCCGGATCAGGGATTGGCGTCCAGGAACGCCTCCTTGAAGCACTCTCTCAGGATCGAGACCTCGCTCTTGAGTCCCGGGTTGAGACCGGTGCCGCCCACCGTGTTGACCAGCAGCGAGGCGTCGATGCCGAGCGGGAAGCGCATGATGGTGCCGTTGAAGCCCTTCTTGCACTCCGAGGGCTGGAGCGAGAGCCCGCCGGGCGTGCCCTTGCAGAAATCCCCGGTGTACCAGTCCCCGTTGTGGTAGCTGTGCTCACCCACCACCTTCGTGCTGCGCAGCCAGCCGAGGCACTTGTCGTCGGTGCCGCCGGCCGTCGGGCAGTCGCCGAGCATCTGCTCGCGGGTGGCCTGGGTCAGCACGGTGTCCAGGCGGACCCCGGCCAGGAAGAGCGCCAGCTGCTCCGCCGAGGCGGTCCAGCCATAGGCGCTGCAGCTCGCCGTGTAGTCGCCCCAGGCCTTCCCGGGGTCCTGGATGGTGTTGTAGTAGAGCGTGGGATCGACCGGCTGGGGCATGCACGAGGCGGCGATCCCCATGGGCTGCAGGACGCGGGTCTGGACGTAGTCGACGTAGTCCATGCCGCTCACCGCCTCGATCACCTCGCGGAGAAGGCAGAAGTTCGAGTTCTCGTAGTCCTCGGTGCTGCCCGGCGTGCCGACCACGCCGACGCCGAGAAGGGTGATCAGCTTCGACGCCCCGCAGCCGATCCCGGTCTTGAGGCCGCTGCGGTGGGTGAGCAGATTGCGGATCGTGACCTGGTCGACGCCGGGGCCGGGGACGCTCAGGAGGACGCCGTTCTCGAGAAAGTAGAGGCCGCCGAGCTCGTCCGCGATCAGGGGGTAGAACGGATCGTCGAGATCGATCCCGGGCTCCTCTTCGAGGAGGAGCATCGTCGCGACGGCGGTGATCGGCTTGGAGATGCTGGCGATGGTCATGGACTGGACCGGCGTCATCGGGACGCTCGGCGAGACCGGCTCCCAGGGGGCGCGGGCGAACCCGCCGGCCCCCGAGTCCGCGATCGCTCCGTCCTTCGCGATCGCCCAGGCGTAACCCACCTCCGCCTCCTGGTCGTAGGCGTCGTCGATGCACGCGCCCATCTGCGAGGCACGCGGCGGGACCGAGGTGAGATCGATGAAGATCTCGGGCTCCCCCGGACCGAGCGCCGTGAACTCCAGCTCCTCGGACAGCTCGCTCACGGGGATCTGACCGTCGTCGAGGTCGATCACTTCGCCGCAGCCGAGCGAGGTGGGGACCCCGGCGCAGGTGAGGCGTACGACACAGGGGCCCCGGGTGGCCCAGTGGAGCCGCACCAGCAGGCGGGCGATCGGAGCCGGTACGCGGAGCTCGGAGCGGTCATCGCTGCCGGCGGGCCCCAGGCAGATCGTCACCAGCCGGGGCCGGAGCACGCTGGCGCCAAGGGGCTGGGAAAGGACCGCGACGACGGCGCCGACCGCGACCCCGAGAGCGAGAAGGCGTTTCATGACTTCCTCGGTGCGCGCACCACCGACCGGCGCGCGGGAGGCGGGCCGGCACGGGAGACGAACGGGAGGAACGCAGAGAGGAGGTAGGCCCGCGAACGAACGATGCGTTCAGTATGGACCCGGCACCGCCGCGCGGGCAAGCGAATGCGTACGTCGGATCCGAGGGAGCGGGGAGCGGATCAGGCGGCGGGCTCGAGCCCCAGGCGAGCCAGGGCCTCGCCGCTGAGCGGCACGTAGGCGCCCGCCTCCTCGTCCCGCACGAAGAGCGGGTCGGGCACCTTCGCCGGGTCGTAGCCCTCCTCCTGGAGGTCCACCTTGCGCAGCTTGAAGGTGGAGGTCATGTCCGCCTCCCCGGTCAGGCGCACGAACACCGGTGCGGCGTAGCGGGGCAGGCGCTCCTCCACCCAGGCGAAGAAGGCCCCGCCGTCGAAGGCGTCGCGGTCGCGCAGCAGCAGGGCCGCCATGCCGGCGCGTCCCTCCTGGCCGGGGACCCGCACGCCGTAGACGTTCGCCACCTCGAGGCCCGGGAAGCCGCCGAGCGCCTCGGCGACCTCCTGGGTGGAGACGTTCTCGCTCTTCCAGCGGTAGGTGTCGCCGATGCGGTCGACGAAGTAGAAGTAGTCCTCCTCGTCGTGGCGCAGCAGGTCGCCGGAGCGGTACCAGGCGTCGCCGGGCTCGAAGACGTCGCGCAGGATCTTGCGCGCGGTGGCCTCGGGGTCGGCGTAGCCCTCGAAGCGGCCGGCGCCCGAGTCGGGCAGCTCGAGGATGCGGCCGATGAACTCGCCGACCTCCCCCGCCTCGCACTCGATGCAGTGGCCCGCTTCGTCGCGGGGGTGGCTGTCCGTCTCGACGTCGTAGCGGACGAGGCGTCCGTTGTGGAGCTCCTTGAAGGGGATGCGGCCGCAGGAGCCCACCACGCCGTCGAGGTTGATGAGCGAGGTGTTGGCCTCGGTGGAGCTCCAACCCTCGAGGATGCGCTCGACGCCGAAGCGCTCCTGGAACGGGCGCCAGACGTCGGGGCCGAGGCCGGCGCCCATCAGCACGCGCAGGCCGTGGTCGCGGTCGTCGGGGTGCGGGGGCTGGTTCGCGAGATACCGGCAGATCTCGCCGATGTACTGGCAGCCCGTCACGCCGTGGCGGCGCACGTCGTCCCAGAAGCGCGAGGCGCTGAACCTGCGGGTCAGCGACACGCAGGCGCCCTGGGCCAGCGCGCAGGAGATCACCACCATGCCGCCGGCGGCGTGGTAGAGGGGCAGCACGCAGGCGATCACGTCCTCCGGGCCGTAGCCCGCGATGGCCGACATGCCGTCGCCGACGCCGAGCCAGCGCATGTGGCTGAGGCGCGCGGCCTTGGGGAGCCCCGTGGTGCCCGAGGTGAAGACGTAGAACAGGTCGTCGCCGGCCACGAGCTTCTCGCGCCGGCCGGCGGGCGGGTTCTCGGGCGAGGCGGCCTCGAGCAGGGGATCGAGGGCGACGCCGCCCGCCGCCAGCGTCGCCGGCGCGGCGGCGTCGGGATCGGCCTGCACCAGCACCTCGAGGCCCTCGGTGCCCGTGGTCGCCAGGGCGTCGAGGCACTCGGCGCCGGCCCACAGGTGACGGGCGCGCGAGGCCTCGAGGGCGTGGCCGAGGGGCCGGCCGCGCAGGTTGGTGTTGATCAGCGCCGTCACCACGCCGAGCTTGGCGAGCCCCACCCAGGTGGCGAGGAACTCGGGCCGGTTCTCCATCAGCAGGGCGGCGACGTCGCCGGTGGCGAGGCCGCGCTCGTGGGCCACGTGGCTGACGCGGTTCGCCCGGGCGTTGAAGGCCGCGTAGTCGAGGGTGCGGTCGCCGAAGCGCAGGAAGGGACGCGCGCCGATCTCCCGCGCGCGCTCCTCGAAGCGGTCGCCCACGGTGTAGGTCTGGCTCGGCGTGTGGGCGAGGGTGGCGGCGGAGAGCCGCGCCATCTTCTGCTGGGTCTCTTCTCGGGGCGTTGCCATCGCGGCACTCTACCTCTGCATGTTGCTGCGTGTCGGCTGCACGCAGGACGCGCGCATGTTTCCACAAGTGTGGGAATTATCACACAAGACCGTTCAGCCCGGGCGGTCCGGCTCCGATGGATCTCTACCATGGAGATGCAACGCGCCGAAGGCTCCGCCGCCCGCTCGATCCTGCGCACCGGCGCGGCGCTGCTGGCCATCGCCTTCCTGGGCCTGGCGTTCGGCGCCGAGGCGCTGCCCCTCGCGCCGACCACCTCCTGGGACGCGGCGAGCCCCGGGGCCTCCCCGGGCACCACCTGGGCGGCCCAGGGGGCCGGCGCCGACTGGGCGGTCTCCGGCGCCACCCACGTGACGGGGACGAGCAGCCTGCCGGGCCTCGGCGCCGCCTACGCGTTCGACGGCGCGGACGACGGGCTCCTCGGGCCCTCGCTCCAGACCCAGGGCGCCGCCACGGGCCTGCGCACCAGCTTCGAGATCTGGTTCCGGCCGACGGACCTCTCGGGCGGCCCCCAGGTGCTGTTCGAGACCGGCGGCTGGATCGACGGCCTCTCCGTCACCCTCGACGACGCGAGCCTGCTCTTCCGCGTGCAGGACGACCGCACCAACGTGGCGAGCCTGGGTTTCGACCTGGGCTCGGTGGGCATCGGCGAGTTCATCCAGGTCGTCGGCGTCGTCGATCTCGGCACCAGCGCCGAGCTGTTCGTGAACGGGCTCTCGGTGGGCACCACCTCGGCGGCCGGGATCCTCGACTGGTCCGGCGGCGGCAGCGCGGGCGTCGGCAACGCCAACGGCCGCGTCGGCGGCACGAACGGCCCGGGCGAGGGCGACCTCTTCGGCTTCGGCGCCTTCGCGGGCGAGATCGCCCAGCTCCACTACTACGAGGACGCCGTGCTGAGCGCGGGCCAGGTGGCCGAGCACTACGGCGTGGTCGCGGTCCCCGACCCCAACACCGCGCTGCTGCTGTCCTCGGGCCTGCTGGGCCTCGCCGCCCGACGCCGGCCCGCCGCCTAGCGGCGTCGCACCCCGGGCCTCGGCGCCGCCAGCGCGGCGAGGGCCGCACCGAGGAGCAGCGCCGCGCTGGGCTCGGGCACGGCCACGATCTGCCCGCGGATCAGCCCGCCGGGGTCGTCGGTCGAGTGCAGGTTGAAGTAGAGGTCGGTGTCGGCGCCGGGCGCCGCGGCCTGGAGGCCCGCCAGGAAGTCGTCGAACACGAACGGGGCGTTGCCCTCGCCGAGGTCCCAGCCGCCCTGGATCCGGGTGCTGCCGTCGCCGTTGAAGGTGAAGACCGTGTCGCCGTCGGTGTCGTCGTCCGGGTCGAGGATGCCGAACACGATGGGGCCGAACTGGGTGGCACGGCTCCCGGTGTGGAAGTGGAAGCCGATCACCTCCGCGCCGCTGCCCGCCGAGCCTCCCGTGATGGGGCCGAAGTCCGCGCCGGGGCCGACGCTGACGTCGAAGGCCAGCTCCGTGGCCGAGAGCACGAGCTGGGCCGTGCCCGTGACCGACGAGCCGGTGGAGCCACCGGGCGGGACCTGCTGATCACTGTTCAGCGTGGCCTGGAAGATCGAGGCGGCCGGGGCCGACGCGGGCAGGAGCAGCGCGGCCAGCAGAGCCGCCGCAAGGGCGCGGCAGCGGGCGCGGGGCATGGCGGAGTCCTCCACGAGATTCGTGGTCGCCGGGCGCCCCCTGTGGCGCGGCTGCACTACCCTCCGGAGATGCGGTGGCGGCGGTGAGCGGCGGCGCAGCGGGCTGGGGGCACCCCCGGCCCGGCATCACCCTGGACAACGCGTTCTTCTGGGAGGGGCTCCGCCTCGGCGAGCTGCGCATCCAGCGCTGCGCGGCCTGCCGCCAGCTGCGCCACCCGCCGGGGCCGCTGTGCCCGGGCTGCCACTCCACGGACTGGGACTTCGTGCGCTCCGAGGGACGCGGCACCATCCACAGCTTCGTGGTGGCCGAGCACCCACAGGTGCCGCCCTTCGAGTACCCCAACGTGATCGTGCTGGTGGACCTCGCCGAGGGCACGCGCCTGGTCTCCCGCCTCGCCGATGCGGAGCCCGAGAGCGTCGCCATCGGCCAGCCCGTGGCGGTGGACTTCGAGACCGTGGACGACGCGCTCTCGCTGCACTTCTTCCGACGGCTGCCCGAGGAGTGAGCGCCGGCATCGCAGGACGCGCGGCCATCGTCGGGATCGGCCAGACGGAGTTCTCCAAGGAGTCGGGGCGCAGCGAGCTGGCGCTGGCCACCGAGGCCGTGATGGCGGCCCTGGCCGACGCCGGGCTCGAGCCCCGGGAGGTGGACGGCATGGCCACCTTCCTGATGGACGAGAACCCGGAGATCGAGGTGCAGCGCGCCATCGGGGGCGGCGAGCTCACGTTCTTCAGCCGCGTCCACTACGGGGGCGGGGCGGCCTGCGCGGTGGTGATGCAGGCCGCGCTGGCGGTGATGGGCGGTCTCGCCGACGTGGTGGTGTGCTACCGCGCCATGAACGAGCGCTCGGGCCGCCGCTTCGGCACCGGCGTCCAGGGCCAGACGCCGCGGGCCACCACCGAGAGCGCGCACTTCGGCTGGTACGCGCCCTTCGGCCTGCTCACGCCCGCCTCCTGGGTGGCGATGCAGGCCCAGCGCTACCTCCACGATACCGGCGCCACCACCGAGGACTTCGGGCGCGTCTCGGTGGCGTGCCGGCGCCACGCCGCCACCAACCCGGCGGCCTGGTTCCACGGCCAGCCCATCACCCTGGAGGACCACCAGGCGTCGCGCTGGATCGTGCGGCCGCTGCGGCTCCTCGACTGCTGCCAGGAGAGCGACGGCGGCGTGGCGGTGGTGGTGACGAGCGTGGAGCGCGCCCGGGACCTGCGCAGGCCGCCGGCGGTGATCCGCGCCGCGGCCCAGGGCGCCAGCGACGACCAGCAGATGATGACGAGCTACTACCGCCCGGGGATCGGCGACCTGCCCGAGATGGATCTCGTGGCGCGCCAGCTCTGGAAGCAGTCGGGGCTCGGCCCCGCGGACGTCCAGACCGCGGTCATCTACGACCACTTCACCCCCTTCGTGCTCTGCCAGCTCGAGTCCTTCGGCTTCTGCGGGCGCGGCGAGGCCAAGGACTTCGTGAAGGACGGCAACATCGAGCTCGGCGGCGGACTCCCGATCAACACCCACGGCGGGCAGCTCGGCGAGGCCTACATCCACGGCATGAACGGCGTGGTGGAGGGCGTGCGGCAGGTCCGCGGCACCTCGCCGAACCCGGTGGCGGGCACCGAGCACGTGCTGGTGACCGCGGGCACCGGGGTCCCCACCAGCGCGCTGCTGCTCGGTCGGGACTGAGGGCGCGGTGCAGGTCTGGGCGCCCATGGATCAGCGCCTGCCCCTGGCGTGCGTGGCCGACCACGCGCGCCGGGCCGAGGGCCTCGGCTACACCGGGCTCCAGGTCCCCGAGGCGGTGCACGACGGCTTCCTCACCGCGCTGCTGGCCCTCGAGCACACCACGCGCCTGCGCGTAGCCACCAGCGTGGCGCTCGCCTTCCCGCGCAGCCCGACGGTGGTCGCCCACGCGGCCTGGGACCTCCAGGGCCTGTCCGGGGGCCGCTTCGTGCTCGGGCTGGGCACCCAGATCCGGTCGAACCTCGAGGGGCGCTTCGGCGTGGCCTGGGCGCCGCCGGTGCCGCGCATGCGCGAGTACGTCGGCGCCCTGCGCGCGATCTTCCGCTGCTGGCACGACGGCGAGAAGCTCGACTTCGCCGGGGAGCACTATCGTCTGAGCCGCATGCAGCCCTTCTTCGTCCCCGACCCCGTCGAGGCCGCCATCCCCCTCTGGCTCGGCGCCGTGGGGCCGCGCATGACGGCGCTCGCGGGCGAGGTGGCGGACGGCGTCGTCACCCATCCCACGAGCGCGGGCGTCCGGGTGCTGCGCGAGGCGACCCTCCCGGCCCTGGCCGAGGGCGCCGCCCGGGCGGGGAGGGAGACCACCGCGGTGGCCGTGGTGGGCGGCGGCTTCGTCGCCACGGGGCCCTCCACCGAGGCGGCGAGGGCCGAGCGCGAGCGCATTCGCGCCACCCTGGGCTTCCTCTGCTCCACGCCCGCCTACTCGCGGGCGCTCGAGATCGAGGGCTTCGAGGACCTCGGAGGCCGCCTGCGCGAGCTCGCCCGGGCCGGGCACTGGGACGCCATGGGGAGCGAGGTGCCCGATGCGCTCCTCGACGCCTGCGTGCCCTGCGCGCCCTACCCCGAGCTCGCCGCACTCCTGCGCGCGACCTGGGAGGGGCTGTGCGGGGCCATCGCCCTGCCGCTGCCGGCGAACGCGTCCGACGACGCCGCGCTGGCCCGGGTGATCGAGGAGCTCCAGGCGTGAAGATCCTGGTCACCGGCGGCACGGGCTTCGTCGGCTCCCACGCGATCCCCGAGCTCCTCGCGGCCGGGCACGGGGTGCGGCTGCTGGCCCGGAGCCGCGAGAAGGTGGAGGCCGTGCTCGGCGGGCGCAGCCTCGACGTCTCCGACGTGGTGGTGGGCGACATGGGCGACCCGGCCGCGGTGAAGCGCGCCCTCGAGGGCTGCGACGCCGTGCTCCACGCCGCCGCCGCGGTCGAGATCGCGCGCGGCGCCGAGGTGGTGGAGCGCAACGCCGCGGGGCTCGAGAACGTGGTGGGTGGCGCCGTCGCGGCGGGCCTCGACCCGGTGGTGTGCGTCTCGAGCATCGTCGCCCTGGCGCCCCGGGGCGGGCGCATGACGGTGGACGATCCCGTCTCGACGCCCGCCACCGGCTACGCGCGCTCCAAGGCCGACGGCGAGCGCCGCGCTCGGGCGCTCCAGGCCGAGGGCGCGCCGCTGGTCCTCGTCTACCCCTCGGCCATCTACGGGCCCGACGACCCGGGCCTCGGCCAGGTCTTCAAGGGGCTGCGCGACCGGCTGCGCTACGGCTGGCCCGTCACCACCGGCGGCAGCAGCTGTGTCGACGTCCGCGACCTGGCCCGGATCCTCGCCGCGGTGATGGAGCCGGGCCGCGGGCCGCGCCGCTACATGGCGGGCGGAGGGTTCCTCACCTGGGCCGAGGAGGCGGACCTGGTCGAGGGCCTGGTGGGGCGGCGCGTGCGCCGGGTGCCGGCCCCGCCGGTCGTCCTGCGGGCCGTCGGACACGTCGTCGAGGCGCTCCAGCGCCTCGTCCCGTCCTTCGACTACCCGCTCACCCACGAGGCCGCGGTGCTGCTCACCGAGGCGGTGCCCTGCGACAGCGACGCCACCGTGCGCGAGCTCGGCCTGGGGTTCCGGCCCGTGGAGGAGACCCTTCGCGACTCGATCGCCTGGCTGGTGCGCGCGGGCCACCTGGAGGCGCGCTGGGCCCCGAAGCTGGCGCCGGGCGCTCCTCACGCCCCCTGAACGCCGAACCCGTCGGTCACGGGCTCGAGCTTCTCGAAGTGGGGGCCGAGGGTGGCCTGGAGGGACTCGACGCTCCAGGGCGCGTCGCTCGAGAACTTCGTCTCCAGCGTCGGGCGGCCGACCACCGTGACGTCCTTGCCCCAGACCACGAAGAGCTGGCCCGAGACGCGGCCGGCCGCGGGCGAGGCGAGCCACGCCACCAGGGGCGAGGTGTTCTCGACGGCGAACACGTCGAAGCCCCGCTCGGGCTTCCGGAAGTACTGCGCGACGGGGCCGGTCTCGGTCATGCGCGTGCGCGCCCGGGGCATGATGCAGTTGGCGGTGACGCCGTACTTGTGAAGCAGCTGGGCCGCCCCCACCGTCATCGCCACGATGCCCGCCTTGGCGGCCGCGTAGTTGGGCTGGCCCGGGCTGCCGAGGAGCGCGGCCTCGGAGGCGGTGGTGACGAGCCGGCCGTACAGCGGCGCGCCTCGCGCCTTCGCGGTCTCGCGCCAGTAGCCGGCGGCGTGGCGCATGCAGCAGAAGTGGCCCTTCAGGTGCACGCGGACGACCGCGTCGAAGTCCTCCTCGCTCATGGAGAAGAGCGTGGCGTCGCGCAGGAAGCCGGCGTTGCAGACCAGGACGTGGAGGTCGCCGAAGCTCGAGACGGCGGTCTCGACGAGCGAGCGCGCGTCGTTCCAGTCGGCGACGTCGCCGAAGTGCGCCACCGCCTCGCCGCCGGCGGCGGTGATCTCCTCCACCACCGCCCGGGCCGCGCTCTCGTCGCGGCCGTGGCCGTCGGCGCGAGCGCCCAGGTCGTTCACCACCACCCGGGCGCCCCGGCGCGCCAGCTCGAGGGCGTGGGAGCGCCCGAGGCCGTGGGCGGCGCCCGTCACCACGGCCACCTTGCCTTCGAGCAAGGCGCCCGCCCCTCAGATCCGCTCGATGATGGTGCCCGTCCCCACCGAGGAGCCGCAGCACATGGTGATGAGCGCCGTGGTGGCGTCGCGCCGCTCGAGCTCGTGGAGCGCGGTCACGATCAGTCGCGAGCCCGTCGCCCCCACCGGGTGCCCGAGCGCGATGGCGCCGCCGTTCACGTTCACCTTGTCCATGTCGGCGTCGTAGACCCGCGCCCAGGAGAGCACCACCGAGGCGAAGGCCTCGTTGATCTCCACCAGGTCGATGTCGGCGAGGGTCATGCCGGTCTTGCGGAAGATCTCCTGGGTAGCGTCCACCGGGCCGTCGAGCAGGAAGTGGGGATCGGTGCCCACCACCACGTCCTGGATCACCCGGGCTCGCGGGCGCAGCCCCAGCTCCCGGGCCTTGTCGGCGGTCATCCAGAGCACGCCGGCGGCGCCGTCGGAGATCTGGGACGAGTTGCCCGCGGTGTGGATGCCGCCCTCGAGCACGGGCTTCAGCTGGGCGAGGCCCTCGAGGGTGCTGGCGCGGATGCCCTGGTCCTGGTCGACGCTACGGGTCTCCCCGGTGGGCTGGGAATCGTCGCCCAGCACCGGCGCCTCGATGGGGAGGATCTCGCGCTTGAAGCGGCCCTCGTCCCGGGCCGCGATGGCCTTCTGCTGGGAGGCGAGCCCGAAGGCGTCGACGTCCTCGCGGGTGATGCCGCGGTTCTTCGCGATGCGCTCGGCCGCCTCGAACTGGGAGCTCGCGGCGTCGGACCAGGGCCAGTCGGCGGTCTGGAAGTAGCCCGGGCCGTTGATCACGTTGGCGCCGAGCCCGACGTGGCTCATCACCTCGACCCCGCAGCCGATCGCGCAGTCTGCGCTGCCGGCCTTCACGAAGGCGTTCACGATGTGGTTGGCCTGCTGGCCCGAGCCGCACTGGGTGTCCACCGTGGTGCCGCCGGTGCGCCAGGTGCGCCCCGTGGAGAGCCAGGCGTGGCGGGCGACGTTGTTCGACTGCTCGCCGGCCTGGGTGACGCAGCCCCCCACGAGCTGCTCCACCGTCTCGGGCTCGATCCCGGCCTTCTCGCACAGCCCGAACTGCACGCGCCCGAGCAGCTCGGCGGGGTGCAGCCCCGAGAGCTCCCCCCGCCCCATCTTCCCCTTCGCGATGGGGGTCCGCAGGGCCTCGACGATCACCGATTCACGCATCCGGGTCTCCTATGGCGGGGACGTTCCTTGAGATTCTTGGTTACGTCCCCGAGGGTCGAGAAACTGAGAATGTGAAGGAACGTCCCCTCTAGGCCTTGCCGAGGATCATGGCGCTGGTGGGGACGCCGACGCCGGCGGTCACCAGGACGTGGTCGTTCTTCTCGGGCTGGTTCACCGAGGTGCCGCGGATCAGGCGGACGCCCTCGTTGA
Organism: Myxococcota bacterium; assembly: GCA_028277885.1. Taxonomy (GTDB): domain Bacteria; phylum Myxococcota_A; class UBA9160; order UBA9160; family UBA6930; genus JANQFK01. The sequence continues at coordinate 4,279 of JANQFK010000051.1, read as the reverse complement.
CCCCGTTCATGCCGTGGATGTAGGCCTCGCTCAGCTGCCCGCCGTGGGTGTTGCAGGGCAGGTGCCCGTCCACCTCCAGGGCACCGTCCTTCACGAAGTCCTTGGCCTCGCCTCGCTCGCAGAACCCGAAGGACTCGAGCTGCCAGAGCACGATCGGGGTGAAGGCGTCGTAGATGATCGCGGCGTCCACGTCCCGGTGGCTGAGGCCCGACATCGCCCACATCTGCTCGGCCACCAGGTCCATCTCGGGCAGGTGGGAGATGCTGGGCCGGTAGAAGCTGGTCATGTTCTCCTGGTCGCGCCCGGCCGCCTGGGCGACGCCGCGGATCAGCGCCGGCGGGTGGCGCAGGTCGCGCGCGCGCTCGGGCGTGGTGACGATGCATGCGCAGCCGCCGTCGCTCTCCTGGCAGCAGTCGAACAGGCGCAGGGGCTCGACGATCCAGCGCGAGGCCTGGTGCTCCTCCAGGCTGAGCGTCTTGCCGTGGAAGAACGCGTTCGGGTTGTCGACCGCGTGCCGGCGCGTCGAGACCGCCACCTGGGCGAGATCCGTGGGCTTGCAGCCGTACTCGTGCATGTAGCGCTGGGTGAACATCGCCACCCAGGAGGCCGGGGTGAGCAGCCCGAAGGGCAGGTACCAGCTCCAGTGGATCAGGTCCGGGGTGACGATGCCCTCGGCGATGCCCACGCTGTAGCGGCGCCCGGAGCGCTCGTTGAAGGCGCGGTACACCACCACGGTCTCGGCGACCCCGGTGGCCACGGCCATCACGGCCTGGAGCATCACGCCGATGGCGGCGCCGCCGCCGTGGGGCACGCGGCTGAAGAACTTGAGGTCGCCGATCCCGACGGCGCGGGCCACCTCGATCTCGTCGTTGGTGTCGAGGGTGAAGGTCGTCATGCCGTCCACGTCCGCCGGCGTGAGGCCGGCGTCGTCGAGGGCGGCCTTCACGGCCTCCGCGGCGAGCTGGAGCTCCGAGCGGCCCGAGTTCTTGGAGAACTCGGTCTGCCCGATGCCCGCGATGGCGGTGCGGTCCTTCAGGGTGATCGTCATCGGTCTCCCCGGGGCAGGCGGACCCGCACGCTGCCCGTCACGTGGTTGCCCCAGCCGTTGCGGCCGGCGACCTCGACCTTCACGGTCCCGGCCGCGTCGTCCTTCTCGGTGACGCTGCCGCTCAGCTTCATGACGTCGCCGGGCAGGTTGGGCGCGCCGAGCTTGATGGCGACGTTCTCCACCACGGCGTCGGGCCCGGCCCAGTCCGTGACGAAGCGACCCACCAGGCCGTTGGTGGTCAGGATGTTCATGAACACGTCGCCCATGCCCTGGGCCTGGGCGGCGGCCTTGTCGTGGTGGACCGGGGTGAAGTCGCGGGAGGCGAGCGCCCCGCCCACCACCAGGGTCACGGTGATCGGGACGTCGAGCTCGGGCAGCGCGTCGCCGGGCTCCACGGCCTCGAGGTGCAGGGTCTCGGTCGTCATGCCAGCTCCTGGGGCCCGGTGCGGGCCATGTCGGCGCCGAGGCGCGCCAGCTGCGGGGTGGCGCCGCCGCCGGCCAGCTCGAGCGCCTTCGACCACAGGAAGTAGCGATGGATCGGGTAGTCGAGGTCCACGCCGATGCCGCCGTGGAGGTGCTGGGCCGCGTTCGCGATGCGCGAGCCGCCCTCGGCGGCCCAGAACTTCGCCACCGCCACCTCGCGCCCGGCGGCGAGCCCCTCGTGGAGGCGCCAGGCCGCGCGCCAGCAGGTCCAGCGCATGGCCTCGAGGTCCATCCAGGCGTCGGCGGCGCGGTGCTGCACCGCCGGGAAGGAGCCGATGGGCGCGCCGAACTGCTCGCGCTCGCGCAGGTAGTCGGCGGTGATCTCGAGGGCACGCTCGGAGACGCCGAGCTGGAGCGCGCAGCTCGCCAGGGAGGCCACGTCGGCCAGCCACGCGCTGCTGCGATCCCCGCTGCTCGCGTCCTCGCCGAGCAGGTCCCCGGCGGCGACGGGCGCGTCCTCGAGGACCAGCTCGCTCACCCCCTCGCGGCGCGTGTTGCGCGCGTGCCGGGCGGCGACGCCCGGGCCGGCGGGATCCACCAGGAAGATCCCCACGCCCTCGTCGGTGGCGGCCGGCACGAGCACGCGCGCGGCGCGGCTCGCCGCGGGCACGCCGCGCTTGCGGCCGGTGAGCGCGAAGCCGTCGCCGCTGCGCCGCGCCCGGGTGGCGGGCCGCGCGGGGTCCGCGGAGCCCGGGTCGTCGAGCGCGGCGCTCAGGATCGCCTCGCCGGCGACCAGCTCGGGCAGCCAGCGCTCGCGCTGGGCCGGCGTCCCGAAGCGCGCCAGGGGCAGCGCGCCGAGGGCCAGGGCCTCGCGCACCGGGACCGGCGCCACGGCGCGCCCCAGCTCCTGGAGCAGCACGCCGAGCTCGAGGAGCCCGTACCCCATGCCGCCGTGGGCCTCGGGCACGGGCACGCCCAGCAGGCTGGCCTCGGCGAGCGTGCGCCAGAGCGCCTCGTCGAAGCCGCCGCCGGCCTCCGCCGCCTTCAGGCGCTCGGGGGTCACCTCGCGCTCCAGGATCTGGCGCGCCAGGTCGCGCAGCGCGAGCTGCTCCTCGTTCCAGTCGAAGTCCACGACGCTCCTCAGCCCACCGGGTAGAACATCGGGAGCTTGAGCTCCTCGTCCACGTTCTCGATGCGCGCCTGGACGCGCTGACCGATGTGGACCTCCGACGGCGCACAGCCGGCCACGTTCGCGACCAGGCGCGTGCCCTCGTCGAGCTCGATCAGCGCCACGGCCAGCGGGAACTCGTAGCCGGGGATCGGCGGGTGGTGCAGCACCACCCAGCTGTAGACCGTTCCGGCGCCGGCGGAGACGCGCCCCTTCCACTCGAGGCTCTGGCACTCGCCGCACATGGGGCGCGGCGGGTGGCGCAGGGCGCCGCAGGCCTTGCACTCCTGGATCAGCAGCTCGCCGCGATCGATGCCCTCCCACCACCAGGCGTTGTCGTGGCCCAGCGGCGCGCGCAGCCGTCGCGGCGCCGCGGCCGCCGCCGGGACGCCCTCCTCCGCCGGCTTGGGCTGCTCGTGGGGGCGGAACTTCAGCACCCGGAACGTCATCCAGCCGACGTCCCGGCCGTCCTGGTCCGTGAAGGTGGTGCGGGTGTCGATGAAGTACCCGACGCCGAGCGCCGTGGCCTTCTCCTCGGAGATCGACTCCACCATGGTGCGGGCCGTCACCTGGTCGCCGGGCACCAGGTAGCGGGTGTACTCCTGCTCGCAGTTGGTGGCGACCACCGAGGGGTAGCCCGACTCGGTCAGGAGCTGGTGGAGCTGGAGCTGGCGATCGTCGCCGTCGCCGGGCAGCTCCGCCATGGGCATGCCGCGCATGATCCAGGCCTGCAGCATGGTGGGCGGCGCCACCAGCCCGCCGTGGAGCGACTCCTTGGCGGCGGCGGGGTCGAGGTAGACCGGGTTCTCGTCCCCCATGGCCTCGCACCAGTGGCGGATCATGGGCTCGTTCACGAGATCGGGCCCGACGCTCGGCGGCCCGGTCTCCCTGCCGACGTAGGCCTGGAGCTTCGCCTCGAGCTCCTGCTTCTGTTCCGCGGTCAGCATGGCTGGGCCTCGCTATCCGTCGCGCCGGTCGCTCTTGCTTCGCTTGCGCGGCGCCCGCGGCAGGCGCAGCCCCGCCGCGGCGATGATGTCGCGCTGCACCTCGTTCACGCCGCCGCCGAAGGTGAGGGTGGTGGCGGCGCGGCAGGCGCGCTCGAGGTGGCCGCCGAACAGGGCGCCCTCCTCGCCGTCCACCACCAGCCCCGCGGCGCCGGTGATCTCGAGCAGCAGCCGGTAGCACTCCACGAAGAACTCGGTGCCCATCACCTTCACCGCCGACGCCTCGGCCATGTTGGGCTCGCCGGAGCCGAGCGACCAGGCCGAGCGCCAGTTGAGGAGCTTGAGCGCGTCGAGCTTCGCGTAGACCCGCGCCAGGCCGAGCTGCACCCAGGGCACGTCCAGCATGCGGCCTCCGCCGGGCGCCTCGCTGCGCTCCGCCCAGCCCCACACCTCGTCGAGCATGCGGTCCGCGAAGCCCGGTGCCGCCAGGGTGATGCGCTCGTGGTTCAGCTGGGAGGTGATGAGCCCCCAGCCGCCGTTCTCGGGGCCCACCAGGTTCTCGAGGGGGACCCGCACGTCCTGGTAGTAGGTGGCGTTGGTGCGCTCGCCGCCCAGGGTGTAGATGGGCGTCACCTGGAAGCCCGGCGCGTCCGTGGGCACCAGGATGATCGAGATGCCCGCGTGCTTGGGGGCGTC
>JANQFK010000048.1 GCA_028277885.1 Myxococcota bacterium | reverse complement strand
GTTGGGGAACTTCTCGAAGGTGAAGCGCGGGATCTTCGTCACCACGTAGTCGATGGTGGGCTCGAAGCTCGCCGGCGTCTCGCGGGTGATGTCGTTGCGGATCTCGTCGAGCGTGTAGCCCACGGCCAGACGGGCGGCGATCTTCGCGATGGGGAAGCCCGTCGCCTTGGAGGCCAGGGCCGAGGAGCGCGAGACCCGGGGGTTCATCTCGATCACCACCAGCGCACCGTCCTCGGGGTTCACCGCGAACTGGATGTTCGAGCCGCCGGTGTCGACGCCGATCTCGCGAATGATCGCGATCGCGGCGTCCCGCATCACCTGGTACTCCTTGTCCGTCAGGGTCTGGGCCGGGGCGATGGTGATGGAGTCGCCGGTGTGGACGCCCATGGGATCGAGGTTCTCGATGGAGCAGACGATGACGACGTTGTCCGCGGCGTCGCGCATCACCTCGAGCTCGTACTCCTTCCAGCCGAGGATGCTCTGCTCGATCATGCACTCGTGGCGGGGCGACTGCTGGAGCGCCCACTCCACCAGGGGCTCGAACTGCTCCTCGGTGAAGGCGATGCTGCCGCCCGTGCCGCCCAGGGTGAAGCTGGGGCGGATGATGGCGGGAATGCCCGTGTCCTCGACGATGCGCCGGGCGTCGTCGAGGCTGCGGGCGTAGCCGCAGGCGGGCTGCGACAGGCCGAGCTTGCGCATGGTCGCCGAGAACTGCTCCCGGTCCTCGGCCTTCATGATGGCGTCGAGCTGGGCCCCGATCAGCTCCACGCCGTGGCGCTCGAGGACGCCCTGCTCGGCCAGCTCCACCGCCAGGTTCAGCGCCGTCTGGCCGCCGATGGTTGGCAGCACCGCGTCGGGACGCTCGCGCTCGAGGATCTTCTCGATGGACTCCACCGTCATGGGCTCGACGTAGGTGCGGTGGGCGGTCTCCGGGTCGGTCATGATCGTGGCGGGGTTCGAGTTCAGCAGCACCACGCGGTAGCCCTCTTCGCGCAGCGCCTTGCAGGCCTGGGTTCCCGAGTAGTCGAACTCGCAGGCCTGGCCGATCACGATCGGCCCCGAGCCGATCACCAGGATGCTCTTCAGGTCGTCGCGGCGCGGCACCTCAGGCTCCCTTCGCGATGGCGGCGCCGGTGACCCGCTCGCCGTCCCGGTGGCGCTCCACCATCCTGCGGAAGCGCCGGAAGAAGTAGGCGGCGTCGTGGGGCCCCGGGGAGGCCTCGGGGTGGTACTGCACCGAGAAGAGCGGGCGCTCCCGGTGGGCCAGCCCCTCGACGGTCTGGTCGTTCAGGTTCACGTGGGTGATCTCCACGGGCTCTCCGGCACGCTCGAGGGAGCCCGCATCCACCGCGTAGCCGTGGTTCTCGGCGCAGATCGCCACCTTGCCGGTGGCGAGATCCTGGCCGGGCTGGTTGCCGCCGTGGTGGCCGAACTTGAGCTTTCGGGTCTCGCCACCGAGGGAGAGGCCGAGGATCTGGTGGCCGAGGCAGATCCCGAAGGTCGGGTACTCGCGGGACAGCGCGCGCACGTTGTCGCGCACGCCCTCCACGGCCGCGGGGTCGCCCGGGCCGTTGGAGAGGAACACGCCGTCGGGACGCAGCGCGCGCACCTCCTCGGCCGGGGTGCGGGCCGGGACCACGGTCACGTCGAAGCCCTGCTCGGTCAGCAGGCGCAGGATGTTGCGCTTCACCCCGAAGTCGAGGGCCACCACCTTGAGGCGCGGCGACGGCCGCTCGGCCGGGGGCAGCTGGCCGTGGACCCCGGGCCAGGCGCCCTCGGACCACTCGTAGGGGGAGGCGCAGGTGACCTCGGCCACCAGGTCGCGGCCGTCGAGGGACGGCGCGCTGCGGGCGCGCTCCACCAGGGCGGCCTCGTCCTGCTGGGCCGGGTCCGTGGAGAGCACGCCGTTCTGGAAGCCCCCGTCGCGGATGCGCCGCACCAGGGCCCGGGTGTCGATGGCCTGGATGGCCGGCACCCCCTGGCGCGCCAGGTAGTCGTCGAGGGTCTCCCGGGCGCGCCAGTTGCTGGGCTCGACGAAGCGCTCCTTCACCACGAAGCCCTCGAGGAACGGGCGCGCCGACTCCTCGTCCTCGGGGTTCACGCCCACGTTGCCGATCTGGGCGCAGGTCATCACCACGATCTGGCCCGCGTAGGACGGGTCCGTGAGGATCTCCTGGTAGCCCGTCAGGCTGGTGTTGAAGCAGACCTCGCCGCAGCGCACGGCTTCGGCGCCGAAGGCCTGGCCGCGGTACACGGTGCCGTCCGCGAGGACGAGGCGCGCCGGTCGGGGGAGTGCGGTGCGGCTCATGGGACCAGCACGCCCCGGTCCACGTGGTAGACGAGCCGTCCGCCCACCAGGGTGCCGACGGGCCTGCCGGCCAGCCGGCGGCCGGCCCAGGGCGAGTTGCGGCTCTTCGAGAAGCCCTTGGCGGGGTCGTAGGTCCAGCTGCGCTCGGGGTCGACGACGGCCAGGTCCGCGACGCCGCCCTCCTCGAGGCGGCCCGCGCCCAGGCCGATCACGCTGGCCGGGTTGGTGGCGAGGCGCGCCACCAGCTGGAGCGGCGTGAGCTCGCCGCTGCGCACCAGGTCCATCACGACCGCGAAGGCGGTCTCCAGGCCGATCAGGCCCGGCGGCGCGGCCGTGAACTCGACCTCCTTCTCGTGGACCGCGTGGGGCGCGTGGTCCGTCGCGATGGCGTCGAGGGTGCCGTCGACGAGGCCCTCGCGGCAGGCGCGCACGTCCTCGGCCGAGCGCAGCGGCGGCGCCACCTTGGTGTTCGGGTCGTAGCCGAGGGTCGCCTCGTCGGTGAGGGTGAGGTGGTGGGGCGTCACCTCGGCGGTCACGTGGAGGCCGCGGTTGCGGGCGCGCCGGATCAGGTCCACGGCCTCGGCGGTGGAGACGTGGGCCACGTGGAGGTGGGCGCCGGTCACCTCGGCGAGCATCAGGTCCCGGGCCACGTGGACCGCCTCGGCCACCGCCGGGTTGCCGGGCAGGCCCAGGCGCGTGGAGACCGGCCCCTCGTTCACCACGCCGTCCCGCACCAGGGTGCGGTCCTCGGCGTGGACGATCACCGGCCGCGCGACGAGGCGCGAGTACTCGAACACCCGGCGCATCACGCCGCTGTCCATGATGGTGTGGCCGTCGTCGCTGAACGCCACGGCGCCCGCCTCGACCAGGGCGGACATCTCGGTCATCACGCCGCCCTCGAGCCGCCGCGTCGCCGCGGCCACCGGATGGACGTGGACCGGCGAGTCCTGGCGGGCGCGGTCCAGGATGTAGTCCGTCACCGAGGGGTCGTCGTTCACGGGCTGGGTGTTCGCCATGCACACCACGCTGGTGAACCCGCCCGCCGCCGCGGCGCGGCCCCCGGAGGCGATGTCCTCCTTGTACTCCTGGCCGGGCTCGCGCAGGTGGGTGTGGAGGTCGACGAAGCCCGGCGTCACCCAGCAGCCCGAGGCGTCCAGCACCTCGGCGCCCTGGGCGTCCAGCTGCGCTCCGACGGCCGCCACGTGCCCGCCCTCGATGCGCACGTCGGCGAGCTCGTCGCGCTCGGCGGCGGGGTCGAGCACGCGCCCCCCGCGGATCAGGATCCGGCTCATCGCTCCTCCTCGGCGGGCTCGCCATCCTTCGGCGCCCGGCCGGCCAGCAGGTACAGGACCGCCATGCGCAGGGCCACGCCGTTGCGCACCTGGTCGAGGATCACGCTCGGACGGTGGTCCGCGAGGTCGTGGGCCAGCTCGACGCCGCGGTTCACGGGCCCGGGGTGCATCACGATGGCGTCGTCCTTGGCGTAACGCAGCTTCGCGCGGTCGAGGCCGAAGGTGGCGGCGTACTCGCGGATGCTCGGGAAGAAGGCGCCCTCGAGGCGCTCCTTCTGGATGCGCAGCACCATCACCACGTCGGCGCCGTCGATGGCCTCGCGCAGGGACGTGTAGGACTTCACGCCGAGGGCCTCGACGCCCGGCGGGATCATCGGGGGCGGCGCGGCCAGCCGCACCTCGGCCCCCATCTTGAGGAAGCCGTAGATGTTCGAGCGGGCCACACGGGAGTGGAGGATGTCGCCCACGATGGTGACCGTGAGGCCGTCCACCCGCTCCTTCTCCTCCCACACCGTCAGCAGGTCGAGCAGCGCCTGGGTGGGGTGCTCGTGGGCGCCGTCGCCGGCGTTGATGACGGGAGCGTCCAGGGCGTCGGCGATCTGCTTGGGCACCCCCGCGACCTGGTGGCGCACCACCACGGCGTCGGGATCCATGGCGTCGAGGGTCTTGGCCGTGTCGAGGATGCTCTCGGCCTTCTTCAGGCTCGAGCCCGAGGTGGAGAAGTTCACCACGTCGGCGGAGAGCCGCTTGCCCGCGATCTCGAAGCTGGTGCGGGTGCGGGTCGAGGGCTCGAAGAAGAGGTTCACGATGGTGCGCCCGCGCAGGGTCGGCACCTTCTTCACCTCGCGCCGTCCGACCTCCTTCATGCGCTCCGCGGTCTCGAGGATCAGCTCGATCTCTCCGCGCTCGAGGTCCTCGATGCCGAGCAGGTCCCTGCCGATCATGCGCCCTCCCCCCGCCCCTCGACCGCGCCGCCGCCCGCACCGGGCAGGAGCACCACCTCGAGGGGCGCCTCGAAGTCCTCGCTGGCTCCGCGCAGCACGACCTTCTCGCTGCGCTGGCTGGGGATGTTCTTGCCCACGTAGTCGATGCGGATCGGCAGCTCGCGGTGGCCACGGTCCACCAGGGCCACCACCTCCACCGCCCGCGGTCGGCCGAAGTCCATCAGCGCGTCCATGGCGGCGCGGATCGTGCGCCCGGTATGGGCGACGTCGTCCACCAGGATCACGATGCGGTCGTCCACCGCCGAGGGCATCTCCGTGCGGCGCAGGGGGGGACGCTCGCCGCGGGAGACCAGATCGTCCCGGTACAGGGTCGTGTCGAGGACGCCGAGGAGGGTCTCGACGTCGGCGATCTCGCGCAGGTTCGCCGCCAGCCGCCGCGCCAGGGGCACGCCGCCGTTGGGGATGCCGACGAGGTACAGGCCCGTGAGGTCGTCGTGCCGCTCCACGATCTCGTGGGCGATGCGCATCAGCGAGCGCTGGATGGCCCGGTCGTCGAGCACGACGCCCGGCCCCTCGTGGGGAACGGAGCTCTCCGTCAGCTCGGTCTGGGGGGCGGAATCGCTGGGCACGCTCGGACCTTTCTCCGCCTCACGGGACGGAGTTAAAAGGCGTCTCGACGGTGAGGCGGAGGTTAGGACCGGCCCCGGGAGGCGTCAATCGCCGGCCGGGAGCTCCTCGCAGCCCACGAAGTCGCCGATCCGGCCCCAGCGCGTCTTCTGGGTGAGGTTGCGCCACCAGGTGAGGGGATTGAGGAGCTCCAGCCAACCGCCGTTCCAGTTCCAGGACCAGTACATCAGGCCCGCCGGCCCCTCGATCTCGGTGAGCCGGACGCTGCCGAAGATGCGGCCGTCGTGGGAGTTGTCGCGGTTGTCGCCGACGAAGAGGTAGCGGCCCTCCTCGATGACGGTCTCGGGCATGTCGGTTCCCGGCAGCTGGGGATCGTCGAGGACCCGGTGGCGGCAGTCGCCCAGGGTCTCGACGTACACGTCGTAGACCTTCCCCGAGTCGTCCTGGAAGCGCTCGCCGGTGCGCTCCAGGGGCACGGCCTCGCCGTTCAGGAAGAGCTGGCCCCGGCGCAGCGCCACCCGGTCGCCGGGCAGCCCCACCAGGCGCTTGATGAAGGCCTCGGTCGGCAGGTCCTTGCGCCGGTCGGCGGCGTAGATGCGACGCGGCCCGGAGCGCGCCAGGCGGAACACCGCGACCTCGCCCCGCCGCGGCTCCCGCAGCCCGGGCAGCTGGACGTCGGTGAACGGGATGCGCGGACCGTAGGCGTACTTGTTCACGAAGACGTGGTCGCCGACCAGCAGCGTCGGGTACATCGACTCCGAGGGGACGTAGAAGGACTGGTAGGCGAAGGTCCGGATCAGGAGCGCGATGGCGACCGCCGCCAGCAGCGTGGGCAGGTCGCTGAGCAGCCCGCCCTTCCCTGCCGCCTCCTCCTTGGCGTCGTCCCGGGAGCCGGCGCCGGCCTCGCCGTCGCGACTCACTCGTCGCCCAGCTTGAGCGCCGCCAGGAAGGCCTCCTGGGGGATCTCCACGGAGCCGACGCGCTTCATGCGCTTCTTCCCCTCCTTCTGGCGCTCGAGCAGCTTCCGCTTGCGGGTGATGTCGCCACCGTAGCACTTGGCCGTCACGTTCTTGCGCAGCGCCTTCACGGTGGTGCGGGCGATCACCTTGGAGCCGATGGCGGCCTGGATCGCCACCTCGTACATCTGCCGCGGGATGAATTCCTTGAGCTTGCGCGCCAGCTCCGCGCCGCGGCTCTGGGCCTTGTCGCGGTGCACGATCAGGGAGAGCGCGTCCACGGGGTCGCCGTTCACCAGGATGTCGAGCTTGACCAGGGAGGCGGCCTCGTAGCCCGAGAGCTCGTAGTCGTAGGAGCCGTAGCCGCGGGTCGCGCTCTTGATGCGGTCGTGGAAGTCCGCCACCACCTCGGCCAGGGGCAGCTCGTAGCGCGCCTGGACCCGGCTGCCGTGGACCACCATGTCCTTCTGGCGCCCCCGCCGGTCCTGGCACAGGGAGAGCACGTTGCCCACGTACTCCTGGGGCACGTGGATCGTGGCCAGGATCATGGGCTCCTCGATGCGCTCCACCTCGGTGGTCTCGGGCAGCTCCGCGGGGCTCTCGATCTCGATCACCTCGCCCGAGGTGAGCACCACGCGGTAGCGTACCGTCGGCGCCGTGGTGATCAGCGAGAGCCCGTACTCGCGCTCGAGCCGCTCCTGGATGATCTCGCCGTGGAGGAAGCCCAGGAACCCGCAGCGGAAGCCGAAGCCCAGGGCGGCGCTGGTCTCGGGCTCGTAGCGGAAGGAGGCGTCGTTCAGGCGCAGCTTCTCGAGGGCGGTCTTGAGGCCCTCGTAGTCGTCGGCGTCCACCGGGTAGAGCCCGCTGAACACCATGGGCTTCACCTCGCGGAAGCCCGGCAGGGGCTCCGGGGCGCGCTCGCGCGCGTCGGTGATGGTGTCGCCGATGCGCACGTCGTCGAGGCTCTTGATCCCCGCGATCACCACCCCCACCTCGCCGGCGCCGAGCTCCTGCACCGGGCGCGGGTGGGGATCCACCACGTCGATCTCCTGGACGTCGTGCTCGGACCCCTCGGCCATGAGCCGCACGCGCTGGCCCTTGGCGATGCGGCCGTCCACCACCCGCACCAGGGCCGCGACGCCCACGTAGGGGTCGAACCAGGCGTCGAAGATCAGCGCCCGCAGCGGCCCGTCGGGCTCGCCGCGCGGCGCCGGCACCAGCTCGACCAGCCGCTCCAGCAGCTCCGGGATGCCGCTGCCCTCCTTGGCGGAGACGGGCAGCACGTCGGCGGCGTCGAGGCCGATCACCTCCTCGATCTCCTGGGCGGCGCGGTCCGGGTCCGCGGCGGGCAGGTCGATCTTGTTGACGACGGGGAGGATCTCGAGGTCCGACTCCACGGCGAGGTAGGCGTTGGCGAGGGTCTGGGCCTCGATGCCCTGGGAGGCGTCCACCACCAGCACCGCGCCCTCGCAGGCCTGGAGGGCCCGGGAGACCTCGTAGGAGAAGTCCACGTGGCCCGGCGTGTCGATCAGGTTCAGGACGTAGGTCTCGCCGTCCGCGGCCTTGTAGCTCATGCGCGCGGTCTGGGCCTTGATGGTGATGCCGCGCTCGCGCTCGAGCTCCATCTTGTCGAGGAACTGGTCGCGGCGCTCCCGGTCGGTGAGCGCGTTGGTCGCCTCCAGGAGGCGATCCGCGAGGGTGCTCTTCCCGTGGTCGATGTGCGCGATGATGCAGAAGTTTCGGATCCGCGCCGGGTTCATTTCTCGCGCCCGAGCTCCTCGATGAAGTAGTCCCGGGTGCGGCGCAGCCCCTCCTCGACGCTCACGCGGGGGCTCCAGTCGAGCTCGCGCCGGGCGAGGGTGGTGTCGGGCCGCCGCACCTTGGGATCGTCGGGCGGGAGCTCCTCGAAGACGATCTCGCTCGAGCTGTCGGTGATGGCGATGACCATCTTCGCGAGCTCGAGCATCGACACCTCGGCCTGGCTGCCGATGTTGACGGGCCCGACGTACTCCGAGCGCAGCAGGCGCAGGATGCCCTCGACCAGGTCGTCGACGTAGCAGATGGAGCGGGTCTGGGAGCCGTCGCCGTAGACCGTGACCGGCTCGTCGCGCAGGGCCTGGCTGAAGAAGTTCGGGATGGCCCGGCCGTCGTCCACCTGCATGCGCGGACCGAAGGTGTTGAAGATGCGCACGATGCGGACGTCCACCCCGTGGTGGCGGTGGTACGCCATGGTCATGGCCTCGGCGAAGCGCTTGGCCTCGTCGTAGACGCCGCGGATCCCGATGGGATTGACGTTGCCCCAGTAGGTCTCGGGCTGGGGGGTCACCTCCGGATCCCCGTAGCACTCGGAGGTGCTCGCCAGCAGGAAGCGCGCGCCCTTCTCCTTGGCGAGCCCGAGGGTCTTGTGAGTGCCGAGGGAGCCCACCTTCAGGATCTGGATCGGCACGCGCTCGAAGTCCGCCGGGCTCGCCGGCGAGGCGAAGTGGAGGATCGCGTCGAGGGGCCCCGCGACGTAGAGGTGGTTGGTGACGTCGTAGTGCTCGAAGGTGAAGTGGGGGTGCGGGAGCAGGTGCTCGACGTTCTGCATGCGCCCGGTCAGCAGGTTGTCGAAGGCGATCACCTCGCAGCCGTCGGCGAGCAGGCGCTCGCACAGGTGGGAGCCCAGGAAGCCCGCCCCTCCCGTCACCAGGACCCGCCGGATGGTTCGCTGTCTCGCCATGGCCTGCTTCCTCTCATCGGCCTCGGGGCCCTCCTTCGGGAGGGCCGAGCGGGGAGTCGGCCGAGTCGAGGTAGGCGCTCACCGCTTCCCGCCAGGGGCGCAGCCGGACCCCGGCCGCGGCGGCCCGGCTGCAGTCGAGGGGCGTGTAGAGGGGTCTCCGCGCCGGCAGCGGGGGGTAGTCGGCGGTCCGGACCCGCTCGATCGCCACCTCCGCAAAGCCGGCGTGGTCGAGGGCCGCCCGCGCCAGCTCCCAGCGCGTGGCCACCCCCGCATTGGCCAGATGATAGAGGCCGCGGGCCCCCCGCTCCACCAGCGCGACCAGGCCCTGGGCGAGATCCACCGCGTAGGTGGGAGACCCGACCTGATCCTCCACCACCTGCATCGGGCCCTCCCGGGCGCCCTCGGCGATCTCCCGGGCGCGGCCGCACACCGCCGCGATGAAGTTGCGGCCGCGGCCGAACACCCAGGCCGTGCGCACCACCAGGGCCTGCGGGTCGGCCTCGGCCACGGCCTGCTCGCCCTCGAGCTTGCTGGCCCCGTAGGCCGAGAGCGGCGCCGTGGGATCCTCCTCGCGGTAGGGCGCGTCGGCCTCGCCGTCGAAGACGAAGTCCGTGGAGACGTGGACGAAGCGCACCCCGCGTGCCCGGCAGGCGGCGGCCAGGGCACCGGGCGCCTCGCCGTTCACGCGCCGGGCCAGCTCGCCCTCGCTCTCGCAGCCGTCCACGTCGGTGTAGGCGGCGGCGTTCACCAGCACGTCGACTCCCCCGGCGAGGGCGGCCTCGACGGCGGCGGCGTCGGCCACGTCGAGCTCGCGGTGGCCCCGGCCGACCACGCGCTCGCCCGGCTCCGCGGACAGCCGGGCCACGAGGGCATGGCCGAGCTGCCCCCCGCCGCCGGTCACGAGCCAGCGCATCGGGCGCCTCAGCCCGCCCGCACGCCCGTCGCGATCCCGAGCCGCGAGCCTGCGTCAGCCACCTTCCGCCTTCATCACCCAGGTGGGTAGCTGGTGGTCCGAGCGCAGCCGCGAGGCCAGGCGCCGGGCCTCCCCCTCGCTGGCCAGGGGCCCGACGCGGACCCGCCAGCGCGCGGCGCCGCTCTCGGCCTCGGACACGAAGGCCCGCATCCCCAGGCCGTCGAGCCGTGCCACCAGCTGACGCGCGGCGGTGACGTCCCCGAAGGCCCCGACCTGGATCGCCCAGCCGGAGCGCGGGATCGGCTCCGCGCGCGGCCCGGGGGGCGGCGCCGCCGGGGCGGCCGGCGCGGACGCGGTCGGCACGGGCGGCGCCGGCGGTGCCTCGCTCGGCGGGGGCGCCGCCACCGAGCCGAGGCCGGGCGCGAGCTCCACCTCCTCCACCTCGCCCACCAGGGGCACGCGCTCGCCGCGACCGGCGAGCTGGCCCAGCACCAGGTCCGGCTCCTCGAAGAGCGTGCCCGCCAGCAGCCCCACCGCGAAGCCCGCCACCACGAGCAGCAGCGCGCCGCCCGCCGTGGCGAGCCAGCCCGGCTCGGTTCGCGAGGTCCGCGAGCTCACATGCGCTCCGGCGCCGACATGCCGAGCAGCCCGAGCGCGTTGGCGAGCACGGTGCGCACCGCGAGGGTCAGGCCGAGGCGCGCGCGGGTGAGGCCCTCGTCCTCGGAGAGCACGCGGTGGCGCCGGCCGTCCTGGACGTAGGGGTTCCAGAGGCCCGCGACCTCCCGGGCGTAGTAGGCCACGTGGTGGGGCTGGCGGGCGTCGGCGGCGCGCTGTACCACCTCGGGCAGCTCGCCCAGCTTCTTCAGCAGCTCGATCTCCTCGGGGAGCTCGAGTCGCCCGGCGTCCGCCTCCCCGGGCCCCGGCATCGCGACGCCGCGCTCCACGGCCTGGCGCTCGATGCCGTGGGTGCGGGCGTGGGCGTACTGGAGGTAGTAGGCCGGGTTCTTGGTCCAGTCGGTCTCCTTCGCCAGGCCGAGGTCGAAGTCCAGATGGCCCTCGGCCTTGCGCTGGATCATGAAGAAGCGGAACACGTCCGGGCCGACCTCGGCCACCAGCTCGTCCACGGTGACGAAGGTGGCGCGGCGGGTGCTCTGCTTGACCGTCACCCCGTCGCTGGTGAGGGTCACGAACTGGTTCATCACCAGCTCGATGCGCTCGGGGTCGCAGCCCAGGGCGCCGGCGGCGCGGACCACGTAGGGGAACTGGTCGTAGTGGTCCGCGCCCTGCACGTCGATCACCCGCTCGAAGCCGCGCCGGAACTTCTCGCGGTGGTAGGCGATGTCGGGGAGCAGGTAGGTGGCCTCGCCCGAGCTCTTCACGAGCACGCGGTCGCGCTCGAGCCCGAGCGCGGTGGCGCGCAGCCACACGGCGCCCTCGCTCTCGTACACCAGGCCCTCGGCGCGCAGGCCCGCGAGGGTCGACTCGACGTGGCCGTCGTCGTAGAGCGAGACCTCGTTGGTGAAGACGTCGAACGCGATGCCGAGGGGCTCGAGGCTCTGCTTGATCTCGTCGAAGAGGATCGCCTCGGCCTCCTGGCGGAAGCGGCCGTCGCCGGGCTCGTCCACCCAGGCGTCGCCGTGGAGGGACTCGAGGGTGCGGGCGATGTCGGTGATGTACTCACCCTGGTAGCCGCCCTGGGGAAAGGCCACCGGGAGCCCGTCCACCTCCTCGGGCCAGGGCTCCGTGGGCGGGTCGGCCAGGGCCCCGGGCGGCGGCGGCGCGGCGCGGCCCAGCACCTCGAGGTAGCGGGCCTTCACCGACTCCCCGAGCACGCGCATCTGGCGGCCGCCGTTGTTGAAGTAGTACTCGCGGGTAACGTCCCAGCCCGTGGCCTCGAGGAGCCGCGCCACGCAGTCGCCGAGGATCGCCTGGCGTCCGTGGCCGAGGCTGAGGGGCCCGGTGGGGTTGGCGGAGACGAACTCGACCTGCACCGGGCGTCCCTTGCCGGCGTCGGAGCGACCGAACTCCCGGCCCGCGGACAGGATGGCGCCGAGCAGGTCCTGCCAGCGCGAGCCCGCGAGCCACAGGTTCACGAAGCCCGGGCCCGCGATCTCGGCCCGGGCGACCAGGCCGCCGCCGTCGCCGAGCAGCTCCACCAGGCGCTGGGCCAGCTCCCGGGGCGGGCGCTTCAGGCGCTTGGCGAGCAGCAGCGCGGCGTTGCACGCGAAGTCGCCGTGGGACTCCTGGCGCGGCGTCTCGACGGCGAACTCCGGCGGGTCCCCTGCGTCGCCGGCCTCGGCGAGGAGGGCGCGCACCGCCTCCTCCAGGGTCGCGGCCAGCTGCTCGCGCATGGGCGAGGAGGCTCGCGGCCCCACCCGGTCCCGTCAAGCCGAGGAAGCCGCCGCGCGGGAGCCTCGGGGCGTCCTCCGCGTCCCCGTCTAGCGGACGCCGGCGAGGGCGCGACCGCGCGGCTCGGTGCCCACCAGGATCTCGCCGGGACGCGCCAGGCCCAGGTCCTCGCGGATCGCCCGCTCGATGGCGAAGTCGTCGGCGCGCAGCGCGTCGCGCTCCGCGGCCAGCGCCGCGACGCCGGCCCGCAGCGCCTCGATGCGCGCCGTGGCCTCGCCGAGGTCGCGCTCCAGGCGCCACCAGCGGCGGACGCCGATCTCGGGGTCGAGGAGCGCCACGGCGAGCGCGACCACCACGAGGGCGGGCAGCAGCAGGGTCCGGAAGCGCGATCGGGACCGGCGGCGCGCCGGGCGGGCGCGTCTCGTGCGGGAGCCAGCCTGCCTCACCCGTCACCCCCCAGGTTGGCGAAGCGGAGCCGCAGGGTACGGACCGGCCCCCCCGAAGGCAAGCGCCCCCGGTCAGCCCGCCGGCGACCCCAGCAGCGCCTCGATCTGGGCCCGGTAGGCGGGGGCGTCCCACTCCCGGGGGCCGATGAAGCGGGCCACCAGCGTGCCCTGGCCGTCGATCAGCCAGGTCTCGGGGAAGCGGTAGGCCTGGTAGGCGTCCGAGACCCGGCGCTCGGGATCCAGCAGGATCGGGAAGCTCAGGCCCAGGCGCTCCCGGAAGGCCTCCACGGGCGCGGACGTCTCGTCCACGGAGACGGCCAGCAGCTCGAAGTCCGCGCCGGCGAGGCCGGCGTAGAGTCGCTCCATGGCGGGCATCTCGTCCTCGCAGGGCTTGCACCAGGTGGCCCAGAAGTTGATCAGCACCACCTTGCCGCGCAGGTCCTCGAGGGCCAGGGGATCCCCACCGCCCAGGACCGGCAGCCGGAAGCCCGGCGCCGCCACGCCGGCGCGCAGCAGGTCCGGCGAGCGGGTGTCGCCGAGGCCGATCGCCAGGGCGCCGAGGGCCAGGCCCACGGCGATCAGGGCGGCCCCCACGCGACCGCTCATGCCGGGCCGCTCAGCCGGCTTCGCCCGCGCGGTCCACCAGCTCGACGATCGAGAGCGGCGCGGCGTCGCCGACCCGCCGGCGCAGCTTCAGCACCCGGGTGTAGCCCCCCGGGCGCTCCCGATAGCGGTCGGCCAGCTCCCCGAACACCTTGGCGGTGATCTCGCGGCTGCGCACCACCGACAGCGCCTGGCGGCGCGCGTGCAGGTCGCCCCGCTTGCCGAGGGTGATCATGCGCTCGGCGAGGCGCCGCACCTCCCTGGCCTTGGCATCGGTGGTCTCGATGCGCTCGTGCTCGAGCAGGGAGGTCACCATGTTGCGGAACAGCGCCTTGCGATGGGCGCTGCTCCGGCCGAGCTTGCCGTGTTGCTTGCGGTGGCGCATGGCGGCCGGCTCAGGCCTCGCGCTCGCGCATGCGCTGCTCGAGCTCCTTCCGCGAGGGGAAGTCCTCGAGCACCATGCCGAGGTTCAGGCCCATGGAGGTCAGCACGTCCTTGATCTCGTTCAGGGACTTGCGGCCGAAGTTCTTGGTCTTGAGCATCTCGGACTCGGTGCGCTGCACCAGCTCGCCGATGTAGCGGATGTTGGCGTTCTGGAGGCAGTTCGCCGACCGCACCGAGAGCTCCAGCTCGTCCACGCAGCGGAACAGGTTCGGGTTGAGGGCCTCCTTCTCCTCGGGGAGCACCGCGGCGGCCTCGGCGGGCTCGTCGAAGTTGATGAAGATCGCCAGCTGCTCCTTCAGGATCTTCGCCGCGTAGGCGACGGCGTCCTGGGGTTCCAGGGAGCCGTCGGTCCACACCTCGAGGTTGAGCCGGTCGAAGTCGGTCTCGCGCCCGACCCGGGCCGGGGTCACGGTGTAGTTGACCCGGCGCACCGGGGAGAAGACCGAGTCGATCGGGATGGTCCCGATGGGCATCTCCTCGGTCTTGTTCCGCTCGGCCAGGACGTAGCCCTTGCCGAGGTCCACCGTGACCTCCATCTCCACGTTGGCGTCGGCGGACAGCGTCATGAGCTTGTGCTCGGGGTTCATCACCTCGATGCTGGAGTCGGCGCTGGAGAGGTCGCCGGCGGTGACGATGCCCTCCCCGGACTTGCTGATGCGCAGGGTCTTGGGACCCTCGGCGTGCAGGCGCAGCCGCACCTCCTTCAGGTTCAGCACGATGTCGCTCACGTCCTCGAGGACGCCCTGGATCGTGGAGAACTCGTGGAGCACGCCCTCGATGCGCACCGAGGTGATCGCCGCGCCCTGGAGCGAGGAGAGCAGGACGCGGCGCAGCGCGTTGCCCAGGGTCTGGCCGAAGCCGCGCTCGAGGGGCTCGCAGGCGAAGCGCCCGTAGTGGGCGTCCGACTCGCCGTCCAGCTCGAGGCGGCGCGGGCGGATCAGCTCGCGCCAGTTTCTCGCGATCAGTTCCTGCTGCATGACGTTCCTCCCCCGGAACCCACTCGCTACCGCGAGTAGTGCTCCACGATCAGCTGCTCCTCCACCGGGAGCGTGATGTCCTCTCGCGTGGGCATCGCCTTGACGGTGCCCTCGAACGAATCCTTGTCGATCTCCAGCCACTGGGGCACGGCCTTGCCCTCGAGGGCCTCCAGCGCCCCGACGATGCGCGTCACCTCGCGCGACTTCTCGCGCAGGGTCACCTTGTTGCCGGGCTTCACGAGCAGCGAGGGCGTCGTCGCCTTGCGGCCGTTCACCAGGAAGTGGCCGTGGCGAACCAGCTGGCGCGCCTCGGAGCGCGAGGTGGCGAAGCCCAGGCGGAAGACCGCGTTGTCGAGGCGCCGCTCGAGGAGCACCAGCAGGTTCTCGCCGGCCCGGCCCTTCATGCGGCTGGCCCGCTGCATGGTGCTGGCGAACTGCTTCTCCTGGAGCCCGTACATGCGCTTCACCTTCTGCTTCTCGCGCAGCTGCACGCCGAAGTCCGAGAAGCGCGGGCGCCCCTGCCCGTGCTGGCCGGGCGGGTAGTTGCGGCGCTCCACGGCGCACTTCTCGCTGTAGCAGCGGTCGCCCTTCAGGAAGAGCTTGGCGCCCTCGCGGCGGCACAGCCGACAGACGGAACCGGTGTATCGGGACATGCTTCGACTTCCTCAGACCCGGCGCCGCTTGGGAGGGCGGCAGCCGTTGTGCGGAACCGGGGTGACGTCCTTGATCAGGGTGACCCGCAGGCCGGCGTTCTGGAGCGCGCGCAGCGCGGACTCGCGCCCGGAGCCGGGCCCCTTCACGTAGACGCTGATGGTGCGCACGCCGTGCTCCATGGCCTTCTTGGCGCACTCCTCGGCGGCCACCTGGGCGGCGAAGGGCGTGGACTTGCGCGAGCCCTTGAAGCCCTGCTGGCCCGCCGTCGCCCAGGCCAGCGCCCCGCCCGTGGGGTCGGTGATCGTGATGATCGTATTGTTGAAGGTGGACTGGATGTGGGCGACACCCGTCTGGATGTTCTTCTTGACCTTCTTCTTCGCGCCCTTCTTCACCATGGCTGGCCCTACTTCTTGGTCGGCGGCTTCTTCTTGCCGGCGACGGTCTTGCGCGGGCCCTTCCGGGTGCGCGCGTTGGTGTGGGTCCGCTGCCCGCGAACGGGCAGGCCGCGGCGATGGCGGAGCCCGCGGTAGCAGCCGATGTCCATCAGCAGCTTCACGTTCTGGGAGGTCACCCGGCGCAGGTCGCCCTCGACCTGGTACTCGCGCTCGATGATCTCGCGCAGCCGGATCACCTCGCCCTCTCCGAGCTGCTCGGTGGTGGTGGCGCCCTCGACCTCGGCCTTGGCGCAGATCTCCTTGGCCCGGGTCCGGCCCACGCCGAAGATGTACGTGAGCGCGATGTCGATGCGCTTGGTGCGCGGCAGATCGATTCCCGCGATGCGTGCCATGTGTTCTCCCTACCTCAGCCCTGGCGCTGCTTGTGCTTCGGGTTCTCGCAGATCACCCGCACGACGCCGCGCCGCCGGATGATCCGGCACTTCTCGCAGAGCTTCTTCACCGACGAACGGACCTTCATGGCCCCACCCTCCGCGCCCTCAGGCGCCGATCGCCTCTTCGATGCGCCGGGAGATCTCCGCGATCTCCCCGAGCCCGTCGACCTCCACCAGCACGCCGGCGCGGCGGTAGTGGTCGATCAGGGGCGCGGTCTTGCTCCGGTACTCCTGCATGCGCGTCCGGATCGTCTCCTCGTTGTCGTCCGAGCGGCCCTCGATCTGGGCGCGCCGCAGCAGGCGCTCCACCAGGGCGTCCTCGTCGACGTCGAGGGCGACGCAGGACTCCAGCGCGCAGCCCAGCTCCTCGAGGATCTCGTCCAGCGCCTCGGCCTGGGCCACGGTGCGCGGGAAGCCGTCGAGGATGAAGCCGTCGGCGCAGTCGGGCTGGGCCAGCCGCTCCCGGGCCACGCCGATCACCACCTCGTCGGGGACCAGCTTGCCCGCCTCCATGTAGCTCCGGGCCTCGCGGCCCACGGGCGAGTCGGAGGCTACCGCCTCGCGAAGCATGTCGCCCGTGGAGATCTGGGGCACGCCGAGCTTCTTCAGCAGGCGCAGGGCCTGGGTGCCCTTTCCCGCCCCGGGCGGCCCGAGCATCAGCAGGCGTCGCGCCGTCATCGGCCCAGCCTCCCGCGGATGCGCGTCCCCTGGACGAAGCCCTCGTACTGGCGCGAGACCAGGTGGGCCTCGATCTGGCCGATCACGTCGAGCCCCACGCCCACCACGATCAGCAGAGCCGTCCCGCCGAAGTAGAAGGGCACGCCGAAGCGCTGGGAGAGGATCACCGGGATGATGCAGACGACGGAGACGTAGACGGCCCCGACCAGGGTGATCCGCCCCAGGACGTGGTCGATGTACTCGGCGGTGCGCTTCCCCGGCCGGATCCCCGGGATGAAGCCGCCGGATCGCTTGATGTTGTCGGCCACGTCGTTCGGGTTGATGACGATGGCGGTGTAGAAGAAGCAGAAGAAGATGATCAGCGCCACGTAGATGACGTTGTAGAGCACGCCCCCGAAGTCGAGGTAGTCCTGGAAGAAGGCGTTCACCCGGGGCATGTCCGAGAACTGCCCGATGGTGAGCGGGAACATCAGGATCGAAGACGCGAAGATGGGCGGGATCACGTTGGCGGTGTTCACCCGCAGGGGGAAGTAGCTCATGCCCCCCTGGGTCATCTTGCGCCCCACCACGCGGCGGGCGTGCTGGATGGGGATGCGCCGCTGGCCGCGCTCGACGAACACCACGAAGCCGGTGAGCAGCACCACGAAGCCGATCAGGAACAGCGCCTGGAGCAGGGAGAACTGGTCGGTCCGCACCAGCTCGACGAGCTGGGCGATGCCGCCGGGGACGCCGATGATGATGCCGGCGAAGATCACCAGGGAGATGCCGTTTCCGATGCCCCGCTCGGTGATCTGCTCGCCCAGCCACATGATGAAGGCGGTGCCCGAGGTGAGGGTGATCATGCACATCAGCTTGAAGCCGAGGCCCGGGTTCAGCACCGCGCCGGCGCCGAACTGCCCGCCCTCGAGGGCCGTGGCGATCAGGAAGCTCTGGAACAGCGCGAGGACGATGGTTCCGTAGCGCGTGTACTGGGTGATCTTCTTGCGGCCCTGCTCGCCCTCCTTCTGGAGCGCCTCGAGGGCCGGCACCACGGCGGTCAGGAGCTGCATGATGATCGAGGCGCTGATGTAGGGCATGATGCCCAGGGCGAAGATCGAGAGCTGTTCCAGGGCGCCGCCCGAGAACACGTTGAAGAGCGAGAAGATCGTGCCCGCCATGCGCTCGAAGGTCGCCCTCACCACGTCGGGGTCGATGCCCGGCGTCACGATGTGGGAGCCGATGCGGTAGACGCCCAGCATCGCGAAGGTGAAGAGGATCCGGCGCTGGAGCTCGGGGATCCTCCCGATGTTCTGGACGCCGCCGATCACTTGACGAGCTCCACCTTTCCGCCGGCCGCCTCGATCTTCTTGCGGGCGCTGGCGCTGGCGCGCTGGACCCGGATCGTGAGGCCGCGCGGGGCCTCGCCGTCGCCGAGGAGCTTCACCGGGGCGCCGCCCGGGCGCACCAGGCCGCGCTCGCGCAGGCCCGCCCCGTCCACCGTGGCGTTCTCGCCGAAGGCCACCAGGTCGCCCACGTTCACGATCTCGACGTGCTTCCGGTGGATGTTCTTGAAGCCGCGCTTCGGGATCCGGCGCACGAGGGGCATCTGGCCGCCCTCGAAGTGGGTCGACGTCTCGCGGCCCGCGGAGCGGTGCCCCTGGCCCTTCATCCCCCGCCCGGAGGTCTTGTGGAGCCCCGAGCCCGGGCCGCGCCCCACCCGCTTCGGGCGGTGTCGGGCGCCGGGCCGCGGCGAGAGCCGGTCGAGCATGCCTACTCCTCCACCTTCACGAGGTGACGGACCTTCCGCACCATGCCGCGGATCGGGGCCGTGTCCGGAAGGTCCACGGTCTGGTGCATCCGGCGCAGGCCGAGCCCGCGCAGGGTCGCGCGCTGGCGCCGGTCGTAGCCGATCTGGCTCTTCACCTGGGTCACGCGGATCCGCTTCTCGGCGCTCACGGCTGGGCCAGCTCCGCCTTGCGGGCCTCGGGGTCGCGCAGCTCGCACAGCGCCGAGAGCGTCGCCCGCACCACGTTGTGGGGGTTGTTGGTGCCCAGGGTCTTGGTGAGCACGTCGCGGATCCCCGCGGACTCGACCACCGCGCGCACGCCGCCGCCGGCGATCACGCCGGTGCCCGACGAGGCCGGGCGCAGCAGCACCCGGCCGGCGCCGTAGCGCCCGAGCACCTCGTGGGGGAGCGTGCCGTTCACCAGGGGGACGCTCACCAGGGACTTGCGGGCCCGGTCCACGCCCTTGCGGATGGCCTCGGGGACCTCGCCGGCCTTGCCCAGCCCGACCCCGACCACGCCGTTGCCGTCGCCCACCACCACCAGGGCGCTGAAGCTGAAGCGCCGGCCGCCCTTCACCACCTTGGCGACCCGGTTGATGTGGATCACGCGATCGGCCAGCTCGTAGTCGTTCGCGTTGAGATGCTCTCGTCGGATCTGCTGCGCCATGGCTAGAAACGAAGCCCCGCTTCGCGCGCGGCCTCGGCGAGGGCCTTCACGCGACCGTGGTAGAGAAAACCGTTCCGGTTGAACACGACGTCCTCGATCTGCTTCTCCCGCGCGACGGCGGCGATGGCCTGCCCGACCTTCCTGGCGGCCTCGACGTTGCCCGTGGAGCCTCCGCCGAGGGCCTTGGAGCGGGTCGAGGCGGTCGCCAGGGTGCGCCCGGTGTAGGGCTCCACCAGCTGGGCGTAGATGTGCTTCGCGCTGCGGTAGACGGTGAGCCGCGGCCGGCCCGACAGCGCCACGGAGCGCGCCACCCGCCGCTTGCGGGCCTCGAGGTGCGCCCGCTTGGAGTTCCGGATCTTCTTCGTCATCGCTTCACCCACCTGCCGTTCGTCATGCCGCCGCCCCGGCCTTGCCGACCTTGCGCCGCACGTGCTCGTCCACGTAGCGGATGCCCTTGCCCTTGTAGGGCTCGGGCGGACGCAGCCGCCGGATCTCGGCGGCGAACTGGCCCACGGACTGCTTGTCGATCCCCTCGATCCGGACCCGGTTGTTCTCCTGGATCGAGACGCTCAGGCCCTCGGGAACCGGGACCTCCACCGGGTGGGAGAAGCCCAGGGCGAGCTTCAGGGTCTTGCCCGCCACCTCGGCGCGGTAGCCCACGCCCTGGATCTCGAGCTCCCGGGCGAAGCCGTCGGTCACGCCGGTCACCATGTTGGCGAACAGCGAGCGGGCCAGGCCGTGGGCGGCGCGGGTGGGCTTGCGCTGGTCGGCGCGGTCGAGACGCATCTCGCCGTCGCCCACCTCGAGCCGGATGTTGTCGGGCAGGCTCGCCGTGAGCGAGCCCTTCGGCCCCTGGACGTGGATCTCGGTGCCCTTCTGCTCGACCTTCACCCCGCTGGGGATCGCGATCGTCTTCCGTCCGATGCGCGACACGGCTACCAGACCTCGCAGAGCACTTCGCCGCCCACCGCCTCGGCCCGGGCCGCCCGGTCCGAGAGCACGCCCTTGGGCGTGGAGAGCACGGCCAGCCCCATGCCGTTGCGCACCCGGGGGATCTCCTTGGCGCCGACGTAGACGCGCCGGCCGGGCCGGCTCACGCGCTGGACGCCGTCGATGAGCGGCGCGCCGTCGTCGCCGTAGCGCACCTCGAGGCGCAGGCTCGGCCGGCCGTCGCGGGCCTCGACCTCGACGCCGGAGAGGTAGCCCTCCTCCTTCAGCACCCGGGCCACCGCCAGCTTCAGCTTGGAGGACGGGCAGTGGGTGTCCGGGTGCCCGGCGCGGCAGGCGTTGCGGATGCGGGTGAGCATGTCTGCGAGCGGGTCGGTCATCATGGCGTCAATCCGTCTACTGGCGGAACGGCATGCCGAGGTGGGCGAGCAGCGCCTTCGCCTCGGCGTCCGTCTTGGCCGTGGTGCAAACCGTCACGTTCAGGCCGGTGATCTTCTCGACCTTGTCGTAGTCCACCTCGGGGAAGATGATCTGCTCGCGGATCCCGAGGGTGTAGTTGCCCCGGCCGTCGAAGGCCTTGGGCGAGGTGCCCTTGAAGTCGCGCACCCGCGGCAGGGCGACGCTGGTGAGCCGGTCCAGGAACTCCCACATCCGCTGGCCGCGCAGGGTCACCATGCAGCCGATGGCCTGGCCCGCCCGCAGCTTGAAGTTCGCCACGGACTTCCGGGCCCGGCGGATGATCGCCTTCTGGCCGGTGATCAGGGTGAGCTCCTCGCTGGCACGCTCCAGGAGCTTGGGGTTCTCCGTCGCCTCGCCGAGGCCGATGTTCACCACGATCTTGGTGAGCGTCGGCACCTGGTGGACGTTCTGGTAGCCGAACTCCTGGGAGAGCTTGCTCCGGACGTCCTCGCGGTAGCGCTCCTGCAGCCGCGCCTGCATCACAGCACCTCCGGGGCGAGGGAGATGATCTTCATGAAGCGACGCGCGCGCAGCTCGCGGGCCACGGGGCCGAAGATGCGCGTCCCCACGGGCTCCTTCTGGGCGTCGAGGAGCACCGCGGCGTTGTCGTCGAACTTGATGTAGGAGCCGTCGGGCCGGCCGAGCCCCTTCTTGGTGCGCACGACCACGGCCCGGCGCACCTCGCCCTTCTTGACCCGGGCGTTGGGAATGGCGTCCTTCACGGCCACGACGATGATGTCTCCGATGGAGGCGTACTTGCGGCGCGTGCCGCCGAGCACGCGGATGCACGCCACCCGGCGGGCTCCCGAGTTGTCGGCGACTTCCAGCGTGGATTCGGGCTGGATCATTCCGGCTTCCCCTCAGACCCGTGCCTTGTCCAGGGTCTGCTGGACCATCCAGCGCTTGCGCTTCGAGAGCGGCCGGTGCTCGATGATCTGGACCCGGTCCCCCACGCCGCAGTCGTTCTTCTCGTCGTGGGCCATGAACCGGGAGTAGCGCCGCACGTACTTCTTGTACTGCGGGTCCCGGACCAGACGCTCGACGCGGACGACGACCGTCTTGTCCATCTTGTCGCTCACCACCATGCCGACGAGCGTTCGCCTGTTGCCCCGTTGCTTCACTGGGTCGCCTCTCGCTTCTCGACCAGGACCGTCTCCACGCGCGCGAGCTCGCGGCGCAGGCTGCCGAGCTTGGCGTTGTTCTCGAGCTGCCCCGTGGCGTGCTTCACGCGCACGTTGAAGAGCTCGGCCCGCAGCTCGCGGGCCTTCGCCACCAGATCTCCCTCGGGCAGCTCGCGCAGCTCCGACGCCTTCATCACAGCTCCTCCCGCTGGAGGAACCGGGTGGGGATCGGCAGCTTGTGGGCGGCGAGGCGGAACGCCTCCCGGGCCACCTCGGGCCGCACGCCCTCCATCTCGTAGAGGATCCGGCCGGGCTTCACGACCGCCACCCACTCCTCGGGGTTGCCCTTGCCCTTGCCCATGCGGGTCTCGGCGGCCTTCTTGGTGATGGGCTTGTCCGGGAAGATGCGAATGAAGAGCTTGCCCTGGCGCTTCACCTTGCGCTGAATCGTCATACGGGCAGCCTCGATCTGGCGCTGCGACACGCGCCCGGGCTCGAGGGCCTGAAGGCCGAAGTCGCCGAAGGACACCTTGCTCCCGCGATACGCCTTCCCGCGCATCCGACCCTTCTGCATCTTGCGGAACTTGGTTTTCTTGGGTTGAAGCATGACTCGTCCTTACACCCGAGCTCCTGGCGCAGCTGCGCCGGGACGTTGAGGCAACTGCTCGCCTTTGAAGATCCAGCACTTGATGCCCACGGTGCCGGCTTTGGTGTGCGCGGTGA
>JANQFK010000010.1 GCA_028277885.1 Myxococcota bacterium | reverse complement strand
AGCGAGTACTCCGTGCCCCGCGAGACCGCGATCCGGTAGTCGCCGGGCTGGAGCGGGAAGTCCACGACGCCGTCGGCCCCGGCGAACTCCACCCGGGAGACGCCGAAGGGCAGCGGGTCCTTGCCGTAGCGCTCGTCGTCCGAGGCATCGGCGGGATCGTTCACGAGATGCCCGGCGTCCTCGAAGGCGCCGAGCAGGAAGGAGCCGAGGCCGGTGTTGTGGAGGGTCGCCGGCTGGGCGGTCCCGTCGTCCCCCACCACGGTGACCCGCGCCGGCACCGGCGCGTCGCTCTCGTCGGTGATCGTCACCCGCACGCGCCCCGTGGCGGGCAGGTCGATGTGCTGGACCGTCTCGGCGTCGGCCTGGACGCTGACGGGGTTCCAGACGGGGAGGGGTCCGCCTCCCTGGTAGGGGGTGCCGCTCGCCCGGGCGGCCACGCGGTAGGGGCCCGGCGGAAGGCTGCCGCCCCAGCAGCCCTCCTCGTCGGTGCGGTAGACCGCGGTGAGGGAGTCGGGCACCACGGCCAGGCTGGCGCTCACGCTCACCGCGACGCCCGCGCCGGCGGGCGCGCCGTCCACGGTGACGCAGCCCCGCAGCGTGCCCCGCGAGAGCCCGAGGATCTGGTTGGCGGCGTCCACGATGCTGCCGCCGTCGCCGGTGCCCGCGATGAAGTAGCGGGTGTGGCTGGCGGCGCCGCCCTCGGGCACCACGAAGGTGGGCGGCGTTCCCACGGCCAGGATGATGGGGATGAAGTGCGAGTGCAGCACCACCGTCACGCCCGAGTCCGAGAAGGAGGTGGACGTGAAGTCGAAGAGGTTCGGGAACTCGATGGGGAGCAGGCCGTAGGAGGCGCCCAGGGCCTGGCCCTGGGGCACGTAGCTGAGCTTCACCGGCTCGTCGGTGCCCGCCGTCGCCTGGACCTCGCCGACCCCGAACCCGGGGATCCAGGTGTCGAGCTCGCCCCACCCGTTCACCTGGTCGCCCACGTACATGGACACGTCGCCCGAGGCTCCGTCGGTGTCCTCCCAGGTGGTCGTGATGCGCACCCAGGGCACACCCGGCTCGAGCACGTACTCGGTGGTCCCGAAGACGGCCTGGTCGACGTCGTCGGCGCTGGCCGGGAACCCCACGCCGAACTGGGCCACGAAGGCGGAGGGATTCAGATAGTCCCACAGGTCGTCGGGTCCCGAGACCCGCAGGATCGCGGCGGTGCCGTCCTGGCCGTCGTTCACGATCTCGGCGAACTGCGCGTTGAGCACCGTCTCGATGTTCGCCATGGGCTGGAGCTCGCCGAAGTGGTCGAGGCCGGCGCCCGGCCCCTGGCCGGCGGCGTCCTTGCGCACGGCGTCGATGAGGTTGCCGCCGAAGGCCGAGACCGCGCGCAGGTCGCGCTTGGCCACGTCCTGGACCACGAAGCCCGCGACCGCGTTGTCGAGCAGGAAGTCTCCCACGCGTCCCTGGGCAGCCGGCCCCGGCAGGAGCTGGCCCTCGTTCGCGATGCGCTGCACCCGGGCCTTGGGAGGGCCGTAGACGAAGTCGCGCGTCTCCAGCTGGGGGCTCCCGGCGTCGTCGTCGACCCGCACCTCGAGCCGGTTGGCGTCGCGCAGGGGCGCCCCGGGCACGAGGTCCGCGGTGGCGACGCCGGCACCGAGGGTGAAGCGATCCGTCACGTCTTCGCCGTTCAGCCGGACCTCGAGGGTGGCGACGTCGGCCTGGGGGGCGAGCCCCACCACGACGGCGAACTCGAAGCTCTCCACCACGGCTCCCTCGCCGGGCGTCCCGATCCAGACCACGACGCCGTTGCCGGGGCACTCGAAGCCGAGCAGACCGAGCAGGGATAGAGAGACCAGGAGTCCAGGAAGGCGGGCAGCAGGGAGCCGGGGCATGTCGGCGGTTCTCCATTCCGTCACGGAAACGACACACCAGGCTACACCCGCAGGCTGGAGAGACTCAAGTGGGGGAGCCGATCGCGGGCGACGGCGGTCGGCGCGCTCCCCGCGGGACCGAGGCCGCGTGGCCTATGCTCTGCACGCCTCAGCGGGGCGCGCAGCCCCGATCACCGAAAGGAGACCCCATGGCGACGGCTGCCGAGCAGGCCCTCGAGATCTTCCGCAAGCACCTGGGCGCCGAGGAGGGCGTCGGCGAGTGGCACACCGTCGACCAGGCCCAGATCAACCAGTTCGCCGACGCGACCCTCGACCACCAGTTCATCCACGTCGACCCGGAGAAGGCGGCCCAGCTCTCGCCCTACAAGGTCACCATCGCCCACGGCTTCCTCACGCTCTCGATGGTGGTCCACCTGGGCGCCAGCATCCCGCCCGTGGACCCCGCCGCCTACCAGGGCGTGGTGATGGGCGTCAACTACGGCCTCGACAAGGTGCGCTTCCCGAGCCCGGTGAAGGTGGACTCGCGCATCCGGGCCCGCCGCGAGCTGGTCGCTGCCGAGCTCAAGGCCCCGAACACGATCCAGCTCAAGCAGCGCGTCACCGTCGAGGTGGAGGGGCAGGACAAGCCGTCATGCGTGGCCGAGACGCTTGCGCGTCTCGTCTACGCATGACTCAACCTTTCTGAACTTCGCGCGGGCCCGCCGGAGGCGGGCCGCGCTGCGCGCACCGCCCGCCCCTGGCGGGCCGTGCTTGCGGGTCTCGGGGAACGAGGCCGATCGAGCCACACGTCCCACCACCCGGACTCCGCAATCCTCGGCGCAGCGCGGCGAGGGCCCGTGAGACTCGACCGTCCCTTCCCCCGAGGCCCGCAAGCGCGGCGCGGAGGCCGCGCCGCGCGCGCAGCACGGCGAAGCCGTGCGAAGTCCAGAAGGCTAGACCTCGCGTTCGGTGACCTTGACCAGGTTGTCGACGCTGATGACGCCCGGGATGTCGCGGGCGATGTCGCCGGCGCGGGAGCGCTGGTCCTCGCTCTGGGCCTCGCCGCTCAGGGTGACGACGCCCTTCTCGACGCGGGCCGAGATGGCGAGGTCCTCGAGGAGCTCGTCGTCGAGCAGGCGGCTCTGCACCTCGCGGAACAGCACCTCGTCGGTGGCGTGGAGGCCGACCTCCGCCTGGGCGGTGGAGAGCTCCTCCTCGGCGGCCGCCAGGGCCTCGCGCGCCCCGGCGAGCTCGGCCTCGGCCTCGGCCACCACGGCCTCGTGCTCCTCGACCTCGGCCCGGGCCTCCTTCACCGTCTCCCGGATCTCGTCGAGCTGCTCGGTGGCCTCGCGGAAGGCGGTCTCGTGGTCGCTGCCGCCGCAGCCCGCGGACAGCCCCACCCCCAGGGCCAGGGCGAGGGCCCCGCACCCCCGCACGTAGGACGTCGCTCGCGCCATCACTCCCCTCCCCTCGCCCGGAGCCTTCGCCCCGGGCCTCGTTCTCAGGACCCGAAGACCGTCCGAAGCAGCTCCGTGACCCGGGCCGCGGGATCCGTGCGGATGCGCTGCTCCTCCTGACCCAGCACCGTGAACAGCCCGTCGAGGGCGCGGTCGGTCACGTAGCTCTCCAGGGCCGGCGCCTCCTTCTTGGGAATCGGCAGCGCCCGGTAGCGGGCCACCATCGAATCGTAGAGTCGTGCCAGCCCGACGGTCTGCATCTTCTCCGTCACGATCGGCTCGAAGCGCGACCGCAGGGTGTCGCTCGTCGCGCGGCGGAAGAACTCCGTGGCCGCCGTGTCGCCGCCCTGGAGGATGCCACGGGCGTCGTCGATGGTCATGCGCGAGATCGCGTCGAGGAAGACGTCCGCCGCCTCGCCGGCGGCCCGCTCGGCGGCGCGGTTCATCCCCACCTCGAGCTCGTCCACCTGGCGGCCGAACCCGATGGTGCGCAGGGCGTCGGTCATCGGCTCGATGGACTCGGGCAGGCGGATCCGGATCAGCTCGCTGCCGAGGAAGCCGTCCAGCCGCGAGGTGCGACTCACGGCGTTCTGGGTCCCCACGCGAAGGGCCTCGCGCAGCCCCGAGGCG
Organism: Myxococcota bacterium; assembly: GCA_028277885.1. Lineage (GTDB taxonomy): Bacteria > Myxococcota_A > UBA9160 > UBA9160 > UBA6930 > JANQFK01. The sequence goes on along the minus strand of JANQFK010000010.1, from coordinate 12,369 downwards.
ATGGTCCCGGCGTCGAGGCCCGCCGCGCTGCGGCCCGTGGGAAGGCCCGCCTGGCGCAGCACCGTCTCGAGGCCCGCGAGGCTGGCTCCGTCGGCGCACCCCGTGGCGACGGCCAGGCACAGGGCCAGCCCCGCCGCTCCGGCCCCCAAGCCTCCCCGTCGCCGGCTCGTCTCGTGCTGCGGATCTCCCACGCTGCGCTCCTCCAGTGGAAGGGTCGGGGATGGAGACGCGCCGACGGCGGCCTCCATTCGACGCGCCCCGGGATACCACGAGCGCGCGGCCCGTGGAAGGGCGTGGCGAGCCGCGCTAGCAAAGGGGCCGCGCCCCGCGCCCCGCGGGCGGGGCCACGCGGAGGAGACAGCGTGGCCGGAGCCGCGGCGAAGCAGTTCGAGAAGCTGGGCGCCTTCTACCTCGGCCGGCGCGTCGATCCGGACTCGGGCGACGTCGCCCCGGAGCCCCTGCTCTACGACGCGAAGGACCTCACCACCCACGCGGTCTGCGTGGGCATGACCGGCAGCGGCAAGACCGGACTGTGCATCGGCCTGCTCGAGGAGGCCGCCATCGACGGCATCCCCGCCATCGCGATCGATCCCAAGGGCGACCTCGGCAACCTGCTGCTGAGCTTCCCGAAGCTGCGGCCCGAGGACTTCCGGCCCTGGATCGACGACGGCGAGGCCACCCGCGCGGGGCGCAGCCCCGACGAGCACGCGCGCTTCACCGCCGAGCTGTGGCGCAACGGCCTGGCGGACTGGGGCCAGGACGGCGCGCGCATCGCCCGCTTCGAGGAGTCCGTCGACGCGGCGGTCTACACGCCGGGGAGCAGCGCCGGCCTGCCCCTCACGGTGCTGCGCTCGTTCCGGGCGCCGGGCCCCGAGCTCGCCGACGACGGCGACGCCCTGCGCGAGCGGGTGAGCGCCTCGGTGTCCGGGCTCCTCGCGCTCCTGGGCATCGACGCCGACCCGATCCGCAGCCGCGAGCACATCCTGCTCTCGAACGTCCTCGACCGCGCCTGGCGCGAGGGCCGCGACCTCGACCTCCCCGGCCTGATCCGGGCCATCCAGGAGCCGCCCATCGAGCGGGTGGGCGTGATGGACCTCGAGTCCTTCTTCCCGGCCTCGGAGCGCTTCGCCCTGGCGATGCAGCTCAACAACCTGCTCGCCTCGCCGGGCTTCGCGGCCTGGATGGAGGGCGAGCCCCTCGACGTCGGGCGCCTGCTCTACACCGCCGAAGGCCGACCGCGGCTCTCGGTGCTCTCCATCGCCCACCTCTCCGAGTCCGAGCGCATGTTCTTCGTCACCCTGCTGCTGAACGAGGTGGTGGCGTGGATGCGCAGCCAGCCCGGCACGCGCAGCCTGCGCGCGCTGCTCTACATGGACGAGGTCTTCGGCTACTTCCCCCCCACCGCGAACCCGCCGTCCAAGACGCCCATGCTCACCCTGCTGAAGCAGGCCCGGGCCTACGGGCTCGGCGTCGTGCTCGCCACCCAGAACCCGGTGGACCTCGACTACAAGGGCCTCTCGAACACCGGCACCTGGTTCCTGGGCCGGCTCCAGACCGAGCGCGACAAGGCCCGGGTGATCGAGGGGCTCGAGGGGGCCTCGGCGACCACCGGCTCCGCCTTCGACCGCCCGCGCATGGAGCGCCTGCTCGCGGGCCTCGGCAGCCGCGTCTTCCTGATGAACAACGTGCACGACGACGAGCCGGTGCTGTTCCACACCCGCTGGGTGCTCTCCTACCTGCGCGGGCCCCTCACCCGCAACCAGATCGGCACGCTGATGGCGGAGCGGAAGCAGGCGGCCGCCCCCGCCGCCAGGCCCGCCCGGGTGGCGCGTCGGGCGAAGCCGAAGCCGCGCGCCGCGGCCGCCCGCGTCGCCGAGGCCGAGCCCCCGGCGGAGCGACCGATGCTGCCCGCGGGCATCGAGGAGCGCTTCCTCGCCCCCCGGAGCGCGCTGCCCGCCGACGCCGGGCTGCTCTACCGGCCGGCCCTGCTCGGCGCGGCGACCCTCCACTACGCCAACGCCCGGGCCGGGGTCGACGAGTGGAGCGAGGCCTCGCTGCTGGCTCCCCTCGCCTCCCCGCTCTCGGGCTCGCCGTGGGGCGGCTCCCTGCCGCTTCCCGACGACTCCGTCCTCCAGGACGCGCCGCTGCCCGGCGCGCGCTGGGCCCCGCTCCCCGCTCCCGCCCTGCGCAAGACCTCCTACACGCGCTGGGGGAAGATGCTCAAGAGCCACCTCTACAAGGAGCACGCCCTCACCCTGTGGAAGTCGAAGGACCCCAAGGCCCTCTCCCGCCCGGGCGAGAGCGAGGGCGACTTCCGGGTGCGGCTGCGCCAGCGGCTCCACGAGGAGCGCGACCTCGCCCTCGAGAAGCTCCGCAAGCGCTACGCCCCGAAGCTGAAGCGCCTCGCCGACCGGATCCGCCGCGCGGAGGTGAAGGTGGACCGCGAGCAGGACCAGCTGAAGCAGCAGAAGATGCAGACCGCGATCTCGGTCGGCGCCACGGTGCTGGGCGCGCTCTTCGGCCGCAAGCTCGGCAGCGTGGGCAACGTGGGCCGGGCCACCACCGCGGCCCGGGGCGCCGGACGCGCCGCGCGCGAGCGCGAGGACGTGGAGCGCGCCCGGGGCGACCTCGAGAGCCTGCGCGCCGACCTCGCGGCCCTCGAGAAGGAGTTCGAGGACGCCCTCGAGGACGTGCGGGCGGGGGCGGTCGCCGAGGAGCCCGAATACTCCGCCCACCCCATCCGTCCGAGGAAGTCCGACCTCGCCGTCGAGGGCCTGACCCTCGTCTGGACGCCCTGGCGCGTCGGGAGCGAGGGCGTCGCAGAGCCGGCCTGAGGCCGGCGCCCGTTCGACACCAAGACCCCTGAGCCAGGGGTTCCGGAGGGTTCCATGGAGTTCCTCGAGCAGATCCTGAAAGACCAGACCGGTCCCCTGGTGGAGAAGCTGACCGGCGCCCTGGGCTTCAGCCCCGACCAGGCCGGGAGCTTCGTGCCCGCCGCGATCCAGCGCGTCGTGGAGGCGCTCCAGGGCGGCGGCCTCGACCTCGGCAGCCTGCTGGGGGGCGGCGACGCCAGCGACCTGGTCTCGAAGGTGGACGCCTCGGCGCTGGCCGAGAGCGCCGGCATCGAGCCCGCCAGGGCCACCGAGGGCCTCCAGGTCCTGGTGCCCGACCTGCTCGGCGCCCTCCAGGAGAAGGCCGGCGGCGCGGCGGGTCTCGCCTCGCTGCTCGGCGGGGGCGGCGAGGCCGGCGGCCTGCTCGGCAAGGTCGGAGGCCTGGCCGGCGGCCTGTTCAAGAAGTAGCCCGAGAGCGCACCGACGGACGGCCGCGAGAGCCGCGGCCCACCGGGCGCACCGGCGGAGGAGATGCGGAGATGGCGAACCAGAAGATCGAGGAGATCGAGGGGATCGGCCCGGCCAACGGCGAGAAGCTGCGCGGCGCGGGGATCGCGGACACGGACACCCTGCTCGAGCAGTGCGGCTCGAAGGACGGTCGCAAGAAGCTGGCCGAGAGCAGCGGCATCTCGGAGAAGCAGCTGCTCAAGTGGGCCAACATGGCCGACCTGTTCCGCATCCAGGGCGTGGGCTCGGAGTACGCCGAGCTCCTGGAGTGCGCCGGCGTGGACACCGTGAAGGAGCTCGCCACCCGCAACCCGGGGAACCTCGCCGAGAAGATGGCCGAGGTGAACGGCGAGAAGAACCTGACCCGGCGCGTCCCGAACGCCGCCGCCGTCGAGGACTGGGTGCAGCAGGCGAAGGGCCTGCCCGCCAAGATCACCCACTAGCGCCGGACCCGGGCCCGAGCGGGTCGCGGCGGGAGGAAGTCGCTCATGGACCTCTCGAATCTGCTGACCGCTCTACAGGAGACCCTCGGCAGCACCCTGCCCGGGATCCTGGGGGCACTGCTCATCCTGGTGTTCGGCTGGTTCGTCGCCGTGGTGGTGCGCGCCGGCATCCGCCGCGGGCTCGGCGTGGCGGGCCTGAACCAGCGCGTCGAGTCCAGCACCGGCAACGCCATGGACCTCGAGGGCGGCATCGCCTCGGGGCTCTACTACGTGATCCTGCTGCTGGTGCTGGTGGCGTTCTTCAACGCCCTCCAGCTCGAGCAGGTCTCGGGCTCGCTCCAGGGCCTGGTGGACCAGGTCTTCGCCTACGCGCCCAAGCTCGCCGCCGGCGGGCTGCTGGTCGTGGTGGCCTGGGTGCTGGCCACCATGCTGCGCTCCGTCGCCACCCGGGCCCTCGCCGCCACCGCGATCGACGACCGGCTCTCCGCCGAGGCGGGCATGCGGCCCATGAGCCGGAGCCTGGGCGACGTCCTCTACTGGCTCGTCGTCCTGCTGTTCCTGCCCGCCATTCTCGGCGCCCTCGGCCTCACGGGGCTCCTCGCACCGGTCCAGGGGATGGTGGACCAGATGCTCGCCATGCTGCCGAACGTCCTGGCCGCCGCGGCCATCGGCGTGGTGGGCTGGTTCGTGGCGCGGATCCTGCGGGACCTGGTCAGCAACCTGCTTACCGCCGCGGGGGCCGACGGCCTGGGCGAGCGGGCCGGCCTGCGCGGCACCACCACCCTGTCGGGCCTGGTGGGCCTCGTGGTCTACGTCTTCGTGCTGGTGCCCGCCCTCATCGCGGCGCTGAACACGCTCCAGATCGACGCGATCTCCGGCCCCGCCACCGAGATGCTGTCCGCCTTCCTGGCCGCCGTCCCGAACGTGTTCGCCGCGGCCCTGATCCTGGCGGTGGCCTGGCTCGTCTCGGGCTTCATCGCCCACCTGGCCAGCAGCCTGCTCGGGGGCATGGGGTTCGACGAGCTCCCGGCGCGCATGGGGCTCGCCGCCGCGTTCCGCGGCGAGACGCCGCCATCGGCCCTGGTGGGGAAGATCCTGGTCTTCTTCGTGATGCTCTTCGCCACCGTGGAGGCGGCGGACCGGCTGGGCTTCGGCCAGGTGTCGGGCCTCGTCACGACCCTGATCGAGTTCGGCGGCCAGGTGCTGCTCGGGGTGGTGATCATCGGGGCGGGCTTCTGGATCTCGAACCTCGCCCACGAGGCCATCGGCCGCGTCGGCGGCGAGGACTCGGCGCCCCTCGCGAAGCTGGCCCGCTTCGCGATCCTCGGCATCGTGCTCGCCATGGGGCTGCGCGCCATGGGGCTCGCCGACGACATCGTGAACCTGGCCTTCGGCCTCACCCTCGGCGCCGTCGCCGTGGCGGTGGCGCTCTCCTTCGGGCTGGGCGGCCGCGAGGCCGCGGGGCGCCAGATGGAGTACTGGCTGTCGCACCTGCGTCCCCCGGCCCCGAAGGGCGCGGGGCGCGGCAAGTAGGCTTGTAGGCCGGTGGACGCGGGCCGGCGTCAGCCCCGGGGCTGGCGCCGGCGTCGCAGGGCGCCCAGCAGGGGCACCACCAGGGCCAGCTCCATGCCGAGCCCGCAGCCCGCGCCGGCCAGGGACTCGCGGTTCTTGTAGCCCACGTTGCACTGGGGGTCGGCGGTGCCGCCGCCGGAGCCGCCGTCCCAGTCGATCTTGCCGTCGCCGTCGTTGTCGAGATCGTCGTCGCAGGCGGGGTTCTCGATCCCGAGCGGGCTGCCGCAGCCCGGGTCCGCCATGTCGATCAGGCCGTCGCCGTCGTCGTCGAAGCCGTCGTCGCAGGACGCCGCGGCGTCGGTCTCGAAGGCGTCGCTGGCCGAGGTGCAGCCGGGATCCAGCGGGTAGTCGGCGAAGCCGTCGCCGTCGTCGTCGGTGCCGTCGCTGCAGGCGCGGACCGCCCGGTGGAGGGCGATCTGGCTGGCGAAGTGGGAGAGGTCCGCCGCGGCGGTCTCGTTCTCCTCGAGCACGATGCCGTTGGGCTGCCCGAGGTGCGTGATCACGGCGTGCATGATCCCCACCAGCTCCCAGCCGCCCGCCGTCTTGTAGAAGACGCCGCCGCCGGAGTCGCCGGGAGTGGCGATCCCCTCGAAGTCCGTGTCCTGGTCGAGGGTGAACTCCGCGACGAGCGACTGCGTCGTGGTGCCGCTTCCGGCGATGCAGCAGTCGATGCTCTCGAGGCGGTTGGTTCCCCAGCGGAACTCCCCGGTCCCCCAGATCCAGCCGTCGTAGAACGGCGGGCCCGGCGGGTCCCAGAACGTGGCGTTGCCGCGGTTGCGCCCCGCCCCCATCCAGACCAGCTCGGCGCCGAGGGGCGGCGGCGCCGTCGCCACCGTGAGGGGGTCGCGTCCCGGGTCGGACACGAGCCGCCACATTTCGAGGTCCGCGTTCACGCCGGGCGAGTTCTCGAGGGTCACCATCGAGCTGGTGACGGCCTTCACGACGACGTTGCCGGTGGGGAACCAGACGTCGCCGATCCCCACGTGGCCGGCCGTGAGCACCCAGCCGTCGCCGATGTAGGTGACCGTGTTGAAGCCGCGCAGGCCCATGTTGTCCCAGCCGAAGTCGTCCTCGGTGGGCTTGCTGTTGTTCTCGGTGCCGAACTCGGTGGCGAGGATGATGGCCTGGCTGGGGAGGGCTGGGACGGTGAGCACGATCGCGATGCAGATCAGCGCAAACCTCGACACACGAGCAGCCATGCAGGCCCTCCCCTCCCGTTCGCGGGAGCCTAACACGGATCCGGGCCGGGGGATCGACCACCCATGCGGCAATTCGCCCCGCGGGGCCGGCCGCCCCAGGGCCTCGCGTCGGGCCCTCAGCCCCGGCGGCGTCTCAGGTGCACGCTGCGGCCCGTCGGAACCAGCACCCCGCCCGTGTCTCCCTCGATCTCGGCCGCGTTGCCCTCGTCGGTGTCGACGTGCATCTCGAGCGCGAAGCCGGGGGACACGCGCACCACCACGTCCCCGAACACCAGGTCCCGGCCGGCCGTGTCGAGCGCCACCTCCACCACGTCGCGGTGGGCCACGCCGAAGCGCTCGGCGTCCGCGGGCGTCATGTGGATGTGGCGCTGGGCGCAGATCACGCCCTCGTCGAGGGTGAGGCGTCCAGCGGGCCCTTCGAGGGTGACGCCGGGCGTGCCGTCGAGGTCGCCGGAGCAGCGGATCGGGGCATCCACGCCGAGGTGGAACTCGTCGGAGCGCGAGATCTCGACCTGGCAGCGGTCCCGCGTCGGTCCGACCACGCTGACGCCCTCGAGCCGACGCTTGGGACCGATCAGCGTGACCCGCTCCTCGCAGGCGAACTGCCCGGGCTGGCTGAGCTCGCGGCGCGGGGTGAGCCGGTGCCCCGCTCCGAACAGGGCCTCCACCGCCTCCGCGGTCAGGTGGACGTGGCGCGCCGAGATGGCGACGCCGATGTCCTCGGCCGCGGTCACGCGGCCCGCCTCGTGCAGCACGCCCTCCACGGCCCGGGCCACGGCGTGGGCCTCGTCGGTGGCGACCACGAGGATGCGGGCGCGGCCGTGGGGCACGGAGACGTCGGCGACGGGATGCTCGCGGTCCACCCGGGCATCCCGGTTGCGGTCCTCGTCGAGACGCGCGCCGAGGAAGCCCAGGCGCTGGCTCACCCGGTGGCGCACCCCGGCGCTGTTCTGGCCGATGCCGCCGGTGAACACGATGGCGTCCACCCCGCCCATCACCGCCGCGTAGGCGCCCACGTACTTGCGGACGCGGTGGCAGAAGACGCGGAGCCCGGCCCGGGCCCGCTCGTCGCCCGCCGCCGCGCGCTCCTCCACGTCGCGCATGTCGCTCGCACCCGTCAGGCCGAGCAGGCCCGAGCGCTCGTTCAGCAGGGCGTCGAGCCCGTCGGCGTCGAGCCCCTCGCGGCGCAGCACGGCGACCAGCACCCCGGGGTCGACGTCCCCGCTGCGCGTCCCCATCACCAGGCCCTCGAGGGGCGTCATCCCCATGCTGGTCTCGATGCAGCGGCCGAACTCGACGGCCGCGGCGCTGCAGCCGTTGCCGAGGTGGCAGGTGACGAGGCGCAGCCGGCGCAGGTCCTCGCCGAGGAACTCCGCGGCGCGTGCCGCCACCCAGCCGTGGCTGGTGCCGTGGAAGCCGTAGCGGCGGATGCCGAGCTCGCGGGAGAGCCCGTCGGGCAGCGCGTAGCTCTGGGCCCGGGGCGGCAGGGTGGCGTGGAACGCCGTGTCGAACACCGCCACCTGGGGGAGCTCCGGCAGCGCCCGGCGGGCCGCACGGATTCCGGCGAGGTTGATCGGGTTGTGGAGCGGGGCCAGGGAGGCGAGCTGGTCGATCTCCTTCTCCACCGCGGCGTCGATCTCCACCGGGTCGGCGAAGCGCTCGCCGCCGTGCACCACGCGATGGCCCACGGCGTCGAGCCGCACCCCTTCCGGCGCGAGCAGCCGGGGCAGCACGGCCGCCAGGGCGGCGGCGTGGTCGCCGGCCTCGAGGCCCTCGGGAGGTCCGCCGTCCATGCGCACGAACACGCCGGGCTCCCCGATGCGCTCGACCCGCGCGCGCGAGAGCCGCGCACCGTCCCGGGACTCGAGGACGTCGGCCTTGAGGCTCGAGCTGCCGCAGTTGACCACCAGGACCTGCATCGTCGCTCTCCATCGGGTCGGGGAAGCCCGGAGCCTATGGGGTCGCCGCCGCCGCGTCGAGCGCCGCCGGGCCCGGGCTCCGGTCCCGACCGCGGCCGGCCGAAGAGCTCCGGGATGAGCGCCGCTCCCGAGCCCGACGAGCGCCGGGCCACCTGGCCCGAGCGCGATCGCCGCAGCGGCCCGGACCGGCGGCGGCGCCCCACGCGCCTCTGGGACTCGCTGGTCGGACCGCGGCGCCGCCAGGGGGGACGCCGTGCCGAGGACCGCCCCGGCCTCTACGTGGACGTCTACCACCCGAGCGACGTCGCCCTGGTGCTGACGGTCTTCGTGCTGAACCTCCTCGACGCCTTCTTCACCCTGAGCATCCTGGAGCGCGGTGGACGCGAGGAGAACCCGCTGATGGAGCGCCTGCTCGAGGCCGGGCAGGAGACCTTCCTCTACGAGAAGTGCTTCCTGGTGGGGTTCTGGCTCGTGCTGCTCGTCGTGCACAAGAACTTCCGCCTGGCGCGCATCGGCCTCTGGCTACTGCTGGCCGTCTACCTCGGCGTCTTCGCGTGGCACGTCTTCCTCCACGCCCGCGCCCTCTCCGGCGCCTGACGCTCCGGCGCCGGAGGCCGGGAGCTTGAGCCGCAGCTCCTCGCCGCCCAGCCCGTGGACGCGGTCGTGGGCGCGGAGCACCACCTCCTCGACGCCCTCGGGCACGAACACCCGGGGCAGGCTGCGCGTGAAGGGCTGCTCGTCCACGTGGGGATGCCGCAGCACCCGGGTCGCGAGCACCTTGCCGTCGGGCCCCACCACCTCCCAGCGGTCCGCGTAGTGGACCCAGCCCGTGTCGCCGTGGCGCACGGTGACGTCGAAGCGGAACAGCCGGGGCCCCACCGCCCTCGCCTCGGCCCCGACCACGTCGGCCTCGCCCGCGGGCGCGGGCCGGGCGAGGAACGCGGCGAATCCCAGGACGGCGATGCTCGGGAGCCGACGCATCCGACCAGGCTACCCCGGCGCTAGGCCGGTACCCAGCGCGGCAGGTGCACGGTCTCGCTCAGGGGCTCGAACACGACCCGCACGGGCGACCCGATCTCGATCTCCCCGGCCGGCACCGGCTCGAGCCCGCCCCCCGCGCCCTGGAGCGGGCGGACCAGGTTCCCCACCAGCCGCAGGGTCGGGTCCTCGGCGAGCGCCACCACGATCACGTTGTAGGGCGCCCGGGCCGCGTACCAGGGCAGCAGCGGCGGGTGGGCGATCACGAAGGACCAGAGCGTGCCCCGACCCGACACCGGGACCCAGCTCCATTCCGCCTCCCGGCAGTGAGGACACAGCGGGCGCGGCGGGAACCACCGGCGCGTGCAGGCCGTGCAGCGCGGCATGCGCAGCTCGCCCCGGCGCGCGCCCTCCCAGAACCCGGCGTGGCTCGCCTCGGGCGGCGGCAGCAGCGGCCCGTCGCTCACCGCTCGCCCCGGCGCAGCAGCAACGCGCTGGTGGGAACGCCCTCGGCGGAGGTCACCAGGCAGGTGCGGGCGCCCGCCACCTGGCTGCACGAGGTGCCCCGGAGCTGGCGCACGCCCTCGTTCAGCAGGTTGAAGCCGTGCACGTAGGCCTCCGAGAGGCTGCCCCCGGACGTGTTCACGGGCAGCCGCCCTCCCCGCTCGAGGGCCCCGTCCTCGCTGAACGGCCCCGCCTCGCCCCGGCCGCAGAACCCGTAGGCCTCGAGGGAGAGCAGCACCAGCGGGGTGAAGGCGTCGTAGAGCTGGGCCACGTCGACGTCGCCGGGGCCGAGGTCCGACGCGCCGTAGAGCGCCCGGGCGCACGCCCAGCCGGGCCCCTCGAGGGGATCGTCGTTGAAGTAGTTCACCATGGTCTGGTGCTGGCGCGGCAGGCCCTGGGCGAAGGCGTGGACCAGCACCGGCGGCGCCGGGCAGTCCCGGGCGCGCTCCGCCGGCACCAGCACGCAGGCCAGCGCACCGTCGGTCTCGAGGCAGTTGTCGAACAGGCACAGGGGCTCCGAGATCCAGCGCGCCGCCCGGTAGGCCTCGCGGGTCAGCGGCTTCGCGTGCATCAGCGCCCGTGGGTTGCGGTTGGCGTGGGCCCGCGCGGCCAGCGCCACGTTGGCGAGGTGCTCGCGGGTGGCCCCGTACTCGTGCATGTAGCGGCGGGTCAGCATGGCGATCTCGTCCACCGGCCGCAGCAGGCCGAAGGGCCGCGTCCAGCACTCCGGCACCCCGGGCTGCACCGCGCCCGCCCAGGGCCGCCCCCCGGAGCCCCGCTTGCGCGCGCGCCAGGCCACGCCCACGCGGCAGGCCCCCGTCGCGATCGCCATGGCGAGCTGGCCCACGCAGCCCGCCGCGGCGCCGCCGCCGTAGGGGACCCGGCTGAAGAAGCGCACGTCGCCGGCCCCCACGGAGCGCGCGATCTCCACCTCGTCGGCGCCCTCCAGGGTGAACGACGCCATGCCGTCGATCGCGCCGGGGTCGATGCCGGCGTCGCGGCAGGCGGCCACGATCACCTGGCAGGCGAGCTCGGCCTCGCTGGCCTCGAGCCGCTTCGCGAAGGGCGACTCGGCGATCCCGACGATGGCGGCGGCGTCCTTCAGCACGGGCGGCCCGCGCCGGTGCTGGGGCTCCGACGGCCCGCTACCGTAGCGGCCCGCCGGAGCTCGCGGGGGACGTCGCGGACCGGGACCAAGGAGACGAGAGCATGGGGTACCTGGACGGGAAGGTCATCGCAGTGACGGGCGCCGGCCGCGGCATCGGCCGCGCGGTGGCGCTGGACGCGGCGCGCCACGGCGCCCGGGTCGTGGTGAACGACCTCGGCGTCGCGATGGACGGCAGCGAGCCCTCGAGCGAGGTCGCCGACGCCGTCGTGGCCGAGATCACGGCCACGGGCGGCGAGGCCGTCGCCAACCCGGCCAGCGTCGCCGAGATGGAGGGCGGCGCGAGCATCGTCGGCTCCGCGCTCGACGCCTTCGGGCGCATCGACGGCGTGGTCTGCGTGGCGGGGATCCTGCGCGAGCGGATGCTCTTCAACATGAGCGAGGAGGAGTGGGACGGCGTCATCCAGACCCACTTGAAGGGCACCTTCACGGTCTTCCGGGCGGCCTCGGCGGTGATGCGCAAGCAGCGCTCGGGCAGCCTCGTCGGCTTCACCTCCGGCGCCTTCACGGCCAGCGTCGCCCAGGCGAACTACAGCGCCGCCAAGGGCGGGATCGTCTCCCTCACCCGCAGCGCCGCCGCCGGGCTCCACAAGTACGGCGTCACCGCCAACTGCATCGCCCCCGTCGCGAAGAGCCGCATGTCCGGCCAGGTCCCCTTCGGCTTCGAGATGGGCGAGCCCGAGGACGTCGCCCCCATGGTGACCTGGCTGCTGGGCGACGACGCGCGCGGCGTCACCGGGCAGATCTACACGGTGAACGGCGGCCGCATCGCGGTGTGGAACCAGCCCGCGGAGGTCCGCGAGATGAGCCGGGACGGGCGCTGGAGCGTGGAGGAGATCGGCCGGCGCTTCGAGAAGGAGCTCGGCCAGGAGCGCATGCCGATCCTCGACCGCCTCGCGGAGATGGCCCGGGCCGCGGCCGCTCAGAAGACCGAGTAGCCGCCGTCCACCACCAGGACGTCGCCGGTGTGGAAGCGGGAGGCGGGGGACGCCAGGTAGACCGCGACGCCCTCGAGATCCTCGGGCCGGCCCCAGCGCCGCGCCGGGGTGCGGCGCAGGATCTGCTCCTCGAGGGCCTTCCACTCCTTGAGCGGCGCGGTGGCGTCGGTCTCGATCCAGCCGGGCACGATGGCGTTGGCCTGCACGTCGTGGCGCGCGAACTCCACCGCGAGGGAGCGGACCAGTGCGTTCACGCCCCCCTTGCTGGCCGCGTACTGCTCCTGCCTGGGCATGCCGTGCACCTGGCCGATGG
>JANQFK010000088.1 GCA_028277885.1 Myxococcota bacterium | reverse complement strand
CCGTGGCGGCGCGGCGCCGCTCGCCCCGCGGCCGTCGGTGAGGCTCGGCGCCGCGCTGGCCCTCGCCGCGGCGCTCGCTTCGGCCGCGGGCTGCGGCGCGAAGCAGCCGGACCCGCACTTCCGACCGACCCAGAGCGTGCTCGAGGCGGTGGCGGTGCTGCGCCGGCACGTGCCCGACGACACCTACCGCTTCGAGCCCGCCCGGGACTTCACCGGGCGCAACGTGTACCGCGCCAGCCTGCTGCGCCTCGAGAACCTCGAGCGGCTCCATGCCGAGGCGCTGCGCGCGGGCCACCTGGATGCGGTGATCAGCTTCGCGAAGGGCAGGGCCCTGGAGCGCCTCACGGCCTTCGACCTGGCCGCCGCCAGCTACCGGCGCGCCGCCCGGAGCGAGGGCCCGCTGCGCGAGGACGCCCTCGCGTCGGCGGCGATCTGCGACGCCCTCGCCGAGGCCTCCGGGCTCGATCCCCTCGAGCCGGCCCGGGTGGCCCTGCTGCGGCGCGTGCTCGCGGAGAACTCCGCGAGCCACTACGCCGCGGTGGCGCGCGAGGAGATCGAGCGGGCCGAGCTCGCGGCCGCGCTGCACCGCGTGAGCGTGCGTCGCCTCGAGCCCGAGGGCGACCTGCGGGCCCTGTCCGCCCTCCAGCGGCTGGTGATCGACCATCGCGACAGCAAGAACGCCAACCGCCACCTGCTGCGCCTCGCCGAGCTGTACGACGACCTGGCCCGGGAGTACGTCGCGGAGCACCCGCCCGAGGGGCTGCGCTTCGACCCGCCCGCCTTCGAGGAGCTGGTGGACGCCGCGGCGCGGCTCTACGAGGCCGTGGCGAACCAGGACGGCGCGACGGAGCGGATCGAGGCGGCGCGACGTCTCGAGTCCTTCGTCGCCTTCACCCTGCGAGTGGACCGTGACCGCTTCAGCCGCTAGCGCGACGCTGCGCGCCGGGCTGCTCGGGGCGGTGCTGTGCGCGGGCTGTGCCGGCGTGACCCCCACCCCCGTGGAGCCCATGGAGCCCCTGCCCCGCCTGGGTGCGACGGCGCCCCGGCCCGCGGACCTGGCGGCTCGCGACCTCGCCGCGCGCGTGCTCTCGCCGCGCTCCCGGTCCGAGGATCTCGACGCCGCCCTCGCGGCGCTCGGCTCCGTGGAGGCGGAGCGCCTCGCCGCCGACGAGGCTCCCAGCGGCCTGGTCCCCTACGCGCTCGACGCCCTCCACGCGACGGGCGACCCCGGCGAGCGGCGCGACGGAGCCCGTGCGCTGCTGGCGCGACGGGATCTCGACCCGGCGCTGCGCGAGCGGCTCGAGCGCGAGCTGGCCGACGATCCGCTGCTCCTGGCCCGGGAGCGGATCGGCGACGCCCGCACCGAGCGCCTGGGCCGGCGCGTGAACGCCGTGGTCGAGCCCATCGGGCGCTCGATCACCAACGTCGCCCTGCTGCCCGTGCGGCTGCTGCCCGCCCTGGTGGGCCTCGCGGTGGCGGAGCACGGTGCGCCGGAGCTCTCGGGCGCCGAGCGCCAGGCCCTCGACCACTGGAAGACCTACATCGAGCGCAATCCCGGCGACCCCGAGGCCGCGGCGCTCCTCGAGCGCGTCGAGCGCTCCCAGCGGCGCTGGTACCGCACCCAGCGGGACCGCTGGGTGCGCGGAGCGCGTCGCGCGCTGCGCGCCGACGACCCCGGGCTCGCGGTGGCGCTGGCCGAGCGCGCGCTGCGCTACGCCCCGGAGGACCGGGACGCCGCGGCGCTGCTCGCCGAGGCCGAGGAGCGCGCCACCTGGAGCCGACGCGAGCGGGCGCGATCGACGACGGCGAGCGCCGAGGCCTCGCTCGGCGGGCGCGCCCTGGCCGAGGCGCTCCTCGCCGCGGACGGGGCGATCACGGCCGAGGCCGAGCGCCTGCTCGCCGCGGAGCCGCGGGGCCCGCTGGCCGACGAGGCGCGCTTCGCACTGGCCCTCGCCGAGGCCGAGGCGGGCGGCGAGCGGCGCGCCTGGAAGGCCCTCGACGACCTCGCCGACGCCTCGGACCGGCGCTCCAACATGGCGCGCCACGCCCGGGCGCTGCACCGGAGCCCCGAGCGCAATCCCCACCGCGCCTGGAAGCGGGCGCGCAGCGCCGCGCGCAGCGAGCGCGTGCGCTGGCTCTTCCTCGGTCCCCTGGCCGGGGGCGCGCGCCAGCGCGACCTGCCCCGCCCGGTGGAGTGGCTGGTCGAGATCCCGAGCCTGCCCGGCGTGGTGCTCGGCCTGCCCAACCGGCTGATCCGCTTCCCCTTCGTGCGCACCCAGCGCCGCTCCCCGGGCGTCTTCGCGCGGCGCTACCTGGAGCGGCATCCCGAGGGCGAGCATGCGGCCGAGCTGCGCGACTGGCTGGTGGGCTACGAGGCGGGCCGCGGCAACGCGCTCGGCGCCGTGCGGCTCGCCGAGGCGGACCCGGGCATCTCGCCGAGGCGTCTCGCCCGCCTGCGCGAGGACGCCGCCTCCCAGCTGCGGACCGCGGCGGAGGGCGAGCGCCGGCTCGACCGCCGCGTCGCGCTGCTGCGCCGGGTGGCGAGCGAGTTCCCGCTCACCCGCGCCGGCAGCGAGGCCGGCGAGGCGTTGCGCGAGACCGTGCGCACCGCGAGCGCCCAGCGCATCCGGATCAGCCGCGGGTTCCTCGAGGAGAACCCGGCGGTGGCGGGGCCCGAAGGCCTGGCGCTGCGGCCCGAGCTCCTCGACGGCGAGCTCGACAACGGCGAGCTGCATCCGGAAGGCGTCACCCTGCTCGGCGACCGGGAGATCGAGCTGGCCTTCGTGGCGCCGAGCGGTCGCGAGCGCGACGAGCCCGAGCGGCTGCGCCAGCGGGTGTCGGCGGAGCGCCTGGCGCGCGCCGTCGCGCTCCTCGACGAGACCTCGCAGCGCAACGCCCTGCTGGATCGCGACCAGCCCTTCGCGCCCGACGCCGATCGCGACCTGTTCTTCGAGCGCGCGCGCTTCGGCCTCGACGACCCGGGCCCCCGCGTCACGGCGCGCTCCACCTTCGTCTACGAGGGCGCGCGCGAGCGCTACGGGCTGGTGCGCGGACGCGAGTCGATCCTGCCCGTCGACCTCGTGCTGCAGGGCTCGCTCAGCGACTTCGGACTCGGCGCCTTCCCCCGCGTGCGGATGCCGAAGAAGACGCCCGACGCCTTCCTGTATAGGTAGAAAAGTCAAACGATTCCGATGAGTTAGGGCTTCGCCGCCACGCCGCTAGACTGGCGGCGCCGTGAACCCCTACGTCGTCCTCGCGTGGCTCTCGGGCGTGCCCGCACTGGTCTACCAGGTGGTGTGGACCCGCGAGGTCGGGCTGCTCGCGGGGAGCCAGATCGAGGGCATCTCGGTGGTGCTGGCCGCGTTCTTCGGCGGGCTCGCCTGGGGGTCGCGTCGGCTCGGCGTGCGCGCCGACGCCGCGGACTCGCCGCTGCGCCTCTACGCCCGGCTCGAGCTCGGGGCCGGCGCCCTCGCACTGCTCTCCCTCGCGCTGCTGCGGCTGCTGGGCGCCAGCGGTGCGGCGGTTCCGGGCTGGGGTCTGCTCGCGCTGGGCGCCCTCGCCATCGTCCCGGTGACCTTCCTGCTGGGCGGAACCCTCCCGGCCCTGCTGCGCGCGGCGGCGCCCGACGCGCTGGCGGCCTCGCAGACCGCGGGCGGCCTGGTGGCCGCCAACACCGCCGGCGCCCTCGTCGGGGTGGCGCTGGCCGCGCTGGGTGCGCCCCGCATCGGGCTGGCCGCGACCTTCGGCAGCGCGGCCGCCCTCGCCCTCGCGCTCGGCGCGGTGGCGTGGCGGCTCGCGGGCCCGCGCACGGCGGAGAGCGGCGACGCCGCGCGTCGCGACGCGGAGAAGCGAGGGGAGGGCGCCGGCGCCTCGGTCGCGGTGCTCCTCGCGGCCGCCGTCGCGGGGGTCGCGACCCTGGGCTTCGAGGCGCTCGCGGCCCGCGCCGCGGCGCTGCGCCTGGGCTCCTCGCTCCTCGCCTGGGCGTGGGTGCTCGGGCTGGTGCTGGCCGGGCTCGCCGCCGGCAACGCGATGTTCGCGCGGCCGTCGAGCCGGAGCCGCGACCCGGCGCGGGAGCTGGGCTGGCTCCAGGCCGGCGCCGCGCTGGCCCTCGTACTGGCGCTGGTCGGTCTGCGCTCGAACCCGGCCGGCTCGGCAGCGGGCCTCTCCACGCGGACCCTCGTCGAGGTGGGGGCCTCGCTGCTGCCGTCGGTGTTCCTGATGGGAGGCGCCTTCCCGTTCTTCGTGCGCCTGGCGGTGCGGGGCCGGAGCTCGGCGGAGGGCAGCGGCCTGGGAGGCGCCTTCGGGCTCGTCTCGGCGTCGAACACCGCGGGCGGGATCGTGGGATCGCTGCTCGCGCCGCTGGTGCTGCTCCCCGCCCTCGGCCTCGAACGCGCGATCCTCGCCTGCGCCGGGCTGAACGCGCTGCTGGGCGCCGCCTTCCTGGTGGCCGGCGGGGGCGCTGGCGGCCTGCTGCGCGCCGCGGCCACCCTCGCGGCGACCGGCGCCGCCGCGGCGGTGCTGCTGGCCGCGCCCCCCGGCGCCCTCGGCGGACGCGAGCTCCTGTTCGTCCACCACGGGCGCCAGGCCACCGCCGCCGTGGTGCGGGTGCCGGGCCGCGGCGGCCGCGATCTCTACGTGGACGGCGACCCCGAGGCCTCGACCTCGGGCGACGCGCGCCGCACCGAGCAGCTCCTCGCCCTGCTGCCCCTCACCCTGCACCCGGACCCGGAGAGCTTCCTCGAGGTCGGGCTCGGCTCCGGCATCACCCTGGGCACCGCCACCCGCTTCCCGCTGGAGCGGATCGACTGCGTCGAGATCTCGGACTCGGTGCTGCGGGCGGCGCACTTCTTCGAGCCCGACAACGCCGGCGTGGCCTCGGGCGCCGACGCGCGCGTGCGGATCCTGCGCGAGGACGGGCGGGCCTTCCTGGCGCGGGCGGCGGGGCGCTACGACGTGGTGGTGGCCAACACCGTGCACCCCTGGTCCGTGGGCGCGGCGGGCCTCTACTCCAAGGAATACTTCCAGCGCCTCTCGGACGCGCTGCGCGAGGGCGGGATCGCGCTGCAGTGGCTGCCCGTCGACCGCATCGGCGCCGAGGACCTCGGCGCCCTGGTGCGGACCTTCTACAGCGTCTTCGACGACGGCGCGGTCTACTGGGGCTCGGACAACCTGCTGCTGTTCGGCACCCAGGGCGACCTGCCGCGCTGGAGCCCGGACCCGGAGGACGCGGAGCGCTTCGTGGAGCTCGGCCTGGGCGAGTACCTCGCGCTGGGCTCCCTGCGCCTCGGGAGCGCGGCGGCGGTGCGCGGCGTGGTGGGCCCGGAGCCGCTGGTGCGCGACGACCGGCCGATCCTCGAGGCGCGGGGGGCGCTCGGGCGCGCCGCGGATCGCGAGGACGACGAGATCCGCCTGGTCGAGCGCTTCGCCGACGCGGGCCTCGCGCCGGACGGCCTGCGGCTGTGGCTGGCCGGCGTGGGCGCGCTGCGCCGGGGCGACCCCGGGCGTGCCGAGCGCATGGAGCAGCTCGCCGAGGCCGAGGGCTTCTTCCTGGCGCGGCGGGACCGCGCGGCCCGGCTCGCGGCGCGCGGGCGCGAGGAGCTCGCAGCGGGGCGCCTCGAGGAGGCGGAGGAGAGCTTCCGGGAGGCCCTGGCCGCGCAGCCCGGCAGCCACCCCGCCCTGCGCGGCCTGTCCCAGGTGGCGCTGCGGGGCGACGACCTCGAGGGCTCCCGGGAGGCACTGCTGCGCCTGCTCGGCCTCCACCCCTGGGACGCCGAGGCCTGGAACCAGCTGGCCGAGCTCCTCTACCGCGGCGGCAACGCCGAGGCGGCCCGCAAGGCCCTGGACGAGGCCCTCGACCGCGACCCCTACTTCCCCGGCGCCCTCGCCAACGCGGGGCTGCTGGCCCTCGACGCCGGGGACCGGCCCCTGGCCGAGGAGCTGCTCGAGCGGCTCGCGAAGCTGTCCGCCTTCGCGGACCTCCCCGAGGAGCGTGCGCTGCGCGCGGCCCTGGCGGAAGCCGGGCCCTGAAACGAGGAGCGCCCCGGCCGCTGAGGCCGGGGCGCTCGATGTCTGGGACTCCCGGATCCGCTAGGGGATCGTGGTCGTCACCGAGTCGGCACCGACGCACGACGTACCGGACTTCTTCAGCTCGCCGGTCACCGTGGCGGTGTTCGTGGTCGTCGAGTAGAGCACGTCGCTCGCCAGGAAGACCTTGTTCTTGCCGGGCTTGAGCCGCTTGCCACTCACGATCGTGCCGATCTGGTCGTCCTCGATGGAGACGTTGATCAGCTTCTCGGTGTTCGGGTTGGAGATCACGTACTGGTAGATCACCGTTTCCCCGGCCTGGGCATTGCACGCATCCAGGAACGGGTTGCCGCCGTCGTCGCTGTCGTCCGAATCCGAGCCCGAGTCGGAGCCCGAGTCGGAGTCGTCGTCGAAGTCGGCGCACTCGTCGGTCAGCGTCTCGTCGCTGTCGCTGTCGCTGTCCGACGACTCGTCGTCGTCACCCCTGGCGACGCAGCACTTCTTGTCGATGTCGATGCTGCAGGCCGCGGGCTCCACCGGGACCAGGCACTCGCCCTGGACGTCGAGCAGGATGGCGGTCGTCGAGATGGTGTCGGGGCGCACCGCCGGATCGCCGTTCGAGCAGATGTAGAGCTGCTCGCTGATCTTGCCCTGATCGAGGCAGCCCGGGCAGAGCGTCGAGTCCGGGAAGGTGAAGGACACCGCGTTGAGCGGGCTCACCACGATGCCCGTGGGCGCGATGCCCGCTCCGGGGATGAAGCCGGCGGAGCCGACCAGGCTGAAGTCCACCTCGACCTCGAACTCCGTGATCGGGATGCCGGGGGCGGGCAGCGTGCTCGGCGGGCTGCCGAGGTGCTCGAGGGTGTAGACGAACAGGTTCTCGCCGGCCGCACAGGCGATGGGCCCGGTGTTGTTGCCGGCGAGGAAGACGTCCACGCTCTTGCGGACGACGAAGCACGGGGCATCGCACACGCCCGTGAACCCGTCGTCCTCCTGGAGGTCGAAGCTGTCGCTGATGTCGGGCTGGGCCGACGCCGTGGTGGCACCGGCTGCGACCAGCAGGGTCGCGGCGGCGATGCCGAGCAAGATGGCCTGGGTGGGTCTCATGGTTCGAGTCGCTCCCTGCTGGTCGCTGAAATGGGTGGGGAATCAGCGTTCCTTCCCCTAAGTGGACTGGGTCCGTGGCCATGTGGCACTCGTTTCCACACTTTCCCGCGGGGCTCGCCCTCGCGGCCCCAGCGCACGCCTCGGCGAGCCCCAAAGCAGAACGCCCCGGCCGCAGGGGCCGGGGCGTTCGCCTTCGTTCGGGGCTACCCCCCGGGGCCTAAGCCCCGGAGCGGCGCCTGCGTCCGTGCAGCCAGGCCAGGCCGGGCAGCACGAAC